>CAZKQQ010000079.1:24046-27800 GCA_964554945.1 uncultured Solibacteraceae bacterium
CTCCGTTGGATTCCCACTTGCCGCCGAGCACGACCTGGAAATGAGGCACCGTATAACCGTTCTTGGTCCGGTTCATGCCGTAGAAACCGAGGTCGGCCACATGGTGCTGGCCGCAGGAATTGAAGCAGCCGCTGACCTTAATATGCAGACCGCGAATGGCCTCGTCCAACTCGTAGCCTTTGGCCAACAGGCGCGACCGCAGCTCGGCGGCGAGGCCGCGCGAAGATGAAATTCCGAGCTTACAGGTGTCGGTGCCGGGACAGGAGACAACGTCAACAATGGTTCCAGCGCCGGCCTGCGCAAGTCCGGCCGCTTTCAGGTCGGCGTAGAGTGCCGGGAGCTCGGCTTCGCTCACCCAACGCAGCACAAGGTTCTGCTCGACGGTGGAACGCACGGTTTCGCTCGTATACCGGCGGGCGATGTCAGCCAGCGCGCGAAGCTGATCGGAGGTGATGTCTCCGAGCGGGAGCGTGATAGTGACGGTAGCATAACCTTGCTGCTTCTGCCGGTACACGTTGGTGCCGCGCCAGCGGTTGAAATCGCTGTCCGCCTGGCCGGAAATCTGCAGCAGCCTGGCCGGCTGGCTGGCTTCTTCGCGATAGGCCACCACGTCTTTCAGGTATTCGGTCCAGCGGGGCTCGGGTTTGAGCGTCTTGCGCTCTTCCATCACCACGCGCTTGAATTCTTCGAGGCCGATCTTCTGGATAACAAATTTCAGCCGGGCAGTGTTGCGGTTTTTTTTCTCGCCGAGGCGCGCGAACACGCGGCAGATGGCCTGCGTCAGCGGCAGCATCTCCTCCTCGGAAACGAAATCGGACATCAGCTTGGCCTGTTGAGGGACGGTGCCCAGACCGCCGCCGACATAAAACGCAAAGCCGCGCTTGCCGTCCTGAATCCTGGCGACGGCGCCGATGTCATGGATGTGGGCCAGCGCGCAGGCCTCCTCCGCGCAGCCGGAAAACGAAATCTTGAACTTGCGCCCGAATTCCTGCGTGTCGGGGTGGCCGATCAAGTGCCAGGCGAGCGCGTGGGCATAGGGCGTCACATCGAAGGCTTCGGTACGGCAGACGCCGGCAATCGGGCAGCCAGTGACGTTACGCAGCGAATTGCCGCAAGCCTCGCGCGTAGTGATGCCGACGGACGCGAGACGGCGCATGATCGCGGGGGTGTCTTCGATGTGAATGAAGTGGAGCTGAATGTCCTGCCGCGTGGTGACATGCGCGATGCCGTCGGAGTATTCCTCGGCGAGTTGGGCGAGAATCTCAAGTTGCGAGGCGTTCATGCCGCCGTACGGAATCTTGATGCGCTGCATGCCTGGCGCATCCCAGAGAGTGCCCGGACCTTTGGTGTTGTCGGTGGGGTAGCTGAGTTTCTGAGTTTCTTTGCCATCGTGGCGCTGGCCGTTGTCGTAGCGCTGCCCGTAGGATCCCCGCCGGAGGCGTGTCTCGGCGAAGACTTTGTCGTCCATCTTGCCGGCTTTTTTCAGGAGCACTTCGCTCTCGAACTTGTCGAGTTCGGATGCGAGCGGCTGTGGCAACTGTCCCTGGAGACACTCCCTCCACAGGCCATTGCTGGTCTTCATATACCCTAAACTATATCGAGTTTGCGGTAAATGCGCAACCCGGTTCCGTTCGGGTCGGGTGTGGGTGGCAAATGGGTTCGTTTCGCATAAGAAGTAAGGCTTTGTTTGCTGTATGTTGGCTGAAAATCTGGGTTCGTTTCGTATTCTCTCTCCAAGCCCGCGCGAATGGCAACTGCGGAACCGGATTTGGCGCAATGCGGCATGCTAAAGCTTCCCACATTTCAGCAATAGCACGAGAGTGGTGGCGCCCAGATGTGATGAGTGGGCACGTGAGGGAACGAAAGAGCTTGCGGGCCGGAAAAAGCTGCGAACGGCCATCAGGGCACTCTACAATAGCGCCATGCTACGTCTCACTATATCCATACTTGTCGCCTTCGGAAATGCATATGGCGCCGGGTGCGACCGGAGCTGTTTGAAAGCAGCGCTTGACCAGTATCTGAATGCGGTGGTACAGCACAATCCTTCGGCCGCACCGCTTTCGGTGGGGTTCCGGCAGACGGAGAACGCATCGGTGCGGCGGCCGGGCACCGGGCTGTGGCAAAGCGCGAAGGCGTTGGGCACCCTGCAGCGGCGGTATTTCGATGCCGAGAGCGGGCAGGCCGGCTACTTTGGAACACTCGAAGAAGAGAACGGGCCGGCGATTGTGACACTGCGTTTGAAGGTGGAGGAGCACAAAATCACGGAGGCCGAGTGGGTGCTGTCGCGCAAAGGGGATCCGGGTCTCGGTCCGGCGGGCGGACAGCAGGCGAATGCTTCGTTCCACGATGTGGACTATCTGCTGGCGCATGCTCCGGGGGAACGTGTGATTCGGAAGGGCGAGCGAGTCAGCCGCGGCGACCTGATTGCCATCGCCAACAGCTACTTTGACGGGTTGTCGGCACACGACGGGACGCTGATTCTCGCGCATCCCGGATGTGTGCGGGTGGAGAACGGCGCGCTCACGACGCAGCGGGCGATTCCAGGAGGCGGCTCCACGGACTGCACGTCGAACGGCGCGATGGCCAACATCTTCGCGGTAACGGCGCGCCGCTATCCGATTGTCGACGAGGAGGCGGGCGTGGTGCTCGGCATCGGACTGTTCGAACGCAAGCCCGGGATCGCGATGCGCCGCAATCTTCTGAGCGAGTGGTTCTTCATCGAGCAGCAGAAGATCCGCTCGATCTATGCTTCTATGTTTTATCCCGAGCAGGAAGCGATGGCCCCGAACTGGCCGCCGTTCGAGGGAAACTGGCCGGTGGCGCCCCCGCCGCAGTAGGGCGCGCGTCTGTGTCGGATACGGAACCCGGCCACGGCCAGAGACGTTACTTCGACTTCATTAGCTTGCGGAAGTAGTCCGCGACTTTGTCTTCGTAGCCCGGAGTTATTGTCTCTTTGCCGGGACTGCGGATGTTGCCGCCGTTGCTGTCGTCGACTTTGCGGCGCAGTTCCATCTCCACCTGCTGAATATCGCCGAGCATGGCAGCTTGAATGCGTGCCGACAATTCGGGATCGTTGGCATAGGTGAACGGATTGAGGCGCTGCATTTCCTTGATCAGACCCTGTAAGTCCTTCGCGGTGGTCGGATCATCCTTCATTTGGGATTCGATCGCCTGCAACTGCTGCAAGGTCTGGCGGTAGTTGTTTTCAAAGTCGCCGGGTCGGATGACGCCGCCATCCCATGGAAGATTCGGGTCGTTGGTTCCGAAGCCACCATTGGGACCCCACACATTGTTGCCGCCGCCGGGACCAAAGTTTCTGCCGCCATTGGGCTGATTGCGGGAAAGCTGGCCGGGTTGGTAGCCGCCTTGGTTGCCACCGCCGCCCTGTTGTCCGCCTTGTTGGCCTGCCTGCTGACCTTGGCCTTGCTGACCCTGGCCCTGCTGCTGACCACCTTGCTGGCCTGGCTGCTGACCACCCTGCTGGTTGCCTTGGCCGCGTTGATTGCGCTGCGCTAGAGCTTCCATCTGCTGGCGTAGTTTCTCGACACGGGCTAAGGCTTCCTGCATCGCCTTGTCATCGGCGCCGCCGGCGCCTTTGCCGTCTTTGCCATCCTGACCGAGCGCCTGCTGCACGCCTTTCAACTGGTCGCGCAGATTGTTCAGGCCCTGCGTAATGCCCGGCTCGGACATAACGGCATATTCGCCGAGACCGCGGCGAATATAATCCGTGTTGCGCTGCATGTCGCGCGGAAGC
>CAZKQQ010000080.1:0-10513 GCA_964554945.1 uncultured Solibacteraceae bacterium
TTCGATCCGCCCTACATACGCCGGCCGCGCTCCGGCGTGGACTACTGGGGAATCGGAATGCTTGCCGTGGGAATCGGAGCGCTGCAGGTGGTCCTCGATAAAGGCCAGGAGGATGACTGGTTCTCATCGCACCTCATTACTTCGCTGGCTGTCATCTCTGCTCTATGCTTGACAGCTTTCGTCATCTATGAGTTGAAAGTACAGTATCCCGTCGTCAACCTGAGGGTGTTTAAAGTGCGTACGTATGGCGCCGGCGTCTTCCTCATGACCATCGTGGGATTTGTTCTCTACGGCAGTCTTGTGCTTTTGCCGGTCTTTCTTCAAACGCTGCTCGGGTACCCGGCTCTGCAGGCCGGCATCGCCATGGCTCCTCGCGGGCTGGGATCGTTTATCGCGATGCCCATCACCGGCGCGATCCTGTCCCGCTTCGATCCGCGCAAGATGCTGGGAATCGGCTTAGTCGGCGCCGCGATCACACTCTTTCAGTTATCACATCTTAATCTGAACGCCGGCTATTGGGATATTTTCTGGCCGCAGTTTACCCAGGGGCTGGCGCTGGCCCTCCTTTTCGTGCCATTGACAACCGTGACCATGGATCCGATCCGCCGCGAGGAGATGGGCAATGCCACCAGCATTTTCAATCTGATGCGCAACCTCGGAGGAAGCTTCGGAATCGCGACGGCAACCACCCTCTTAACGCGCCAGCAACAATTACACATCAATCGTCTCGGGACGAATGTGAACATCTATAATCCCCAGGCGCAGGCCGCTATTAATCGCTTGCGGGACACATTTATGAGTCAAGGCAGTGATCCCGCAACTGCGACGAATCGGGCTTATGGCTCCATCTTCGGGGTCATTCAACAACAGGCGTCGATGCTTTCATTCGTCGATGTCTTTCACCTGCTCGGTGTGGTTTTTCTCCTGGTGATTCCCGCGCTGTTTCTGTTGAGACGTCCGCGCCACGCGGGTCCGGTTGCCATGCATTAACGTGCGGCGGGCCTCTGACGGGCCTGATAATTGTGTTAAGTGTGGTTTCAGATTTATGGATGCGCTTACCATCCATCGCCTCCATTTCGCGTTCACCGTCACGTTTCACTATCTGTTTCCGCAATTGACAATGGGTTTAGCGTTCCTGATTGTCGTCCTCAAGACAATCGCTCTCCGTACTGGAGACGAGCACTACAATCAGGCGGCGCGGTTTTGGGGCAGGGTGCTTGCCATCAATTTCGCCGTAGGCGTGGTTACCGGCATTCCCATGGAGTTCCAGTTCGGAACCAATTGGGCGCGCTTCTCCAAAGCGGCCGGCGGCGTAATCGGACAGACCCTCGCGATGGAAGGTGTATTCTCGTTCTTTCTCGAATCCAGTTTTCTCGGCGCGTTTCTGTTCGGCGAGAAGCGCCTGGGTCCCAAAGCGCATTACGTTTCGGCGCTGCTGGTCTTCATCGGCGCCTGGCTTTCCGGCTTCTTTATCATCGCGACCAACGCGTGGATGCAGTATCCGACCGGTTATCGCGTAGGGCCGAGCGGAGAGATTCTGCTAACCAGCATCCGGCACTTACTCATGAACCAGTGGCTGTTCTGGCAATATCTTCACAACATGATCGGATCGGTCGTAACCGCGAGTTTCGTCATGGCCTCGATCGGAGCGTTCTACCTTCTGGTGCGGGCTCATGAAGCCCATGGCCGCACATTTGTGCGGACCGGCGTGATTAGCGGCGTGATCGCCTGCTGCCTGATGCTCTTTCCCACGGGAGACCAGCAGGGCAAGAATATCGCGTTCCTCCAGCCGCCGACCCTGGCCGCCATGGAGGGTTTGTTTCATACGCAGGCCGGGGCGCCGCTCGCCATCCTGGGTCAACCCGACATGGAGAATCAGCGTCTGGACAATCCGCTCGTTGTGCCCAATGCGCTGAGCTTTCTCACTTACCGGCGGTGGAAGGCCGAAGTCAAAGGTCTCAGCGATTTTTCGCGGGATTGGTGGCCCGATAACATCCCGCTACTGTATTACAGCTATCACATCATGGTTGGCTTGGGCACCATTTTCATTGCCGTGATGGTGTCAGCGGCATTCCTGATGTGGCGCGGCAGTTTGTACGGCTCCCGTCCCATGCTCTGGGTAT
This sequence comes from uncultured Solibacteraceae bacterium, assembly GCA_964554945.1. Taxonomy (GTDB): domain Bacteria; phylum Acidobacteriota; class Terriglobia; order Bryobacterales; family Bryobacteraceae; genus PSRJ01. Next base: position 2,124 of record CAZKQQ010000080.1, read on the forward strand.
TGATGCTGGCGCTGCCGTTTCCCTACATTGCGACGACGGCCGGTTGGATGACCGCCGAACTCGGGCGGCAGCCCTGGCTGATTTACGGCGTCTTCCGGACAATGGAAGGCACCTCCGCGCGCGTATCGCCCGGCAATGCTTTATTTACGCTCATCGGATTTATGGGTATGTACGGCCTGTTGGCCATACTGTTTTTGTTCCTCGTGCACCGCGAAATCGAGCACGGACCGGAGACGTGATGGCAACCGTCTGGTTTTGTCTGGTTGCGGTCATGATTGCAGCCTACGTGGTCCTGGACGGATTTGATCTGGGCGCAGGCATTCTCCACCTGTCTCTCGCAAAGACAGACGACGAGCGCCGCGCTGTGCTCGCTTCCATCGGCCCGGTCTGGGATGGAAATGAAGTGTGGCTGCTGGCCGGCGGCGGCACTCTGTACTTCGCGTTCCCCGCTCTTTATGCCGCCGGCTTCAGCGGCTTTTATCTGCCCTTGATGATGGTGCTCTGGTTATTGATCGTCCGCGGCATTGCCATCGAGTTCCGCAATCACCTGAAGAGTCCCGTTTGGGTGCCTTTCTGGGATGCGGTATTCTGCGGTGCTAGCAGCCTGTTGGCGATTTTCTTCGGGGCCGCTCTCGGCAACGTTGTCCGCGGCGTCCCGCTCGACAGTTCCGGCTACTTCTTCCTGCCGCTGTGGGCCGATTTCTCCATGGGCCACGAGGCAGGCGTCCTCGACTGGTATACGATTCTGATCGGCTTCGCCGCCCTTCTGACGCTAGCCGAGCATGGCGCGTTATGGGTCGCCCTCAAGACCGAGGGTCCCGTGGAAGCGCGAGCACGCCAAGCCGCGGCGCGGCTCTGGCCCGGGTTACTTGCGGCGGTAGTCGCGATTACGGCCGTCAGTTTCGAGATTCAACCGCACCTCGGCGAGAGTTTTCGCGAGCGTCCGTGGGGAGTTATTTTCCCGCTGCTGGCCATCACCGGACTTATCCTCATGAAACTTCCTGGGGCCCTCCGCGCGTTTCTCGGATCGTGCGTGTATATCACGGGCATGTTGACCAGCGTAGTATTCGGTGTTTACCCATACGTATTACCCTCCAACACAGATCCTGCCCTTTCGCTCACGGTTCACAACGCGGCGGCCGCGCAATACGGTCTCGAAATCGGTCTCATCTGGTTCATCCCCGGTATCGCTCTCGCTATTGCATATTTCACTTACACCTACCGCAGCTTCGCCGGAAAAGTCCGCGTATAAAAACGCTCGAATCGCCACCTTCCCACTTTTGACTTTCGAATTTGCCTTTTGACTTTTGATTTTTTCTTTCGTTTTCGGCGAAAATCCCGTTGAACATTCTCTCTCGTTAACGTTTGTTATCCCTGTGCTTCGCGCTAGGATGGAGCTATGGAGACGGCGCCCGCGCCAGAACCGCAGTGGCAAGCGCTCAAAGACGAGGAATTACTCAAGCTTCGTATCTGCGATCTCGGAGTAACGATCGAGGGTAGCGAGTTGCAACCGCGCGTCGAACAGTTATTCGGTGAACTTACCGCGCGAGGAGTCAGTCTTCGTCCCGACTGTTATTTGGGTGATGAGTGGTTTTCCCCGGAAGGTGTACCCGCCATCGCCATACCTTTCTACCTCGCGCATCCGCGCCTCAAGTCCCTCGAAGTCCACCAGATGATGGAAGCCGAAGGCGGCACGCCCGAGTGGTGCTTGATGCTGCTGCGCCATGAGTGCGGTCACGCCGTGGACCACGCGTACAAATTCTCCGCTCGAAAAGACTGGCAAGCGATTTTTGGGAGTCCGGATACCGAGTACACTCCGGAAACGTACCGGCCGCGGCCTTATAGTCGAAGCTTCGTCCAGCACTTGCCCAACTGGTATGCACAGGCCCATCCGGATGAAGACTTCGCCGAGACGTTCGCTGTCTGGCTGACCATGGATCCGGAAGCGTGGCGCGCGCACTATCGCGGTTGGAAGGCCGTGGAAAAACTGGAATTCGTTCATGCTCTGATGCAGGAGATTGCCGATCATCCGCCCACGGTCAAACGCGGAAGGCGTATCTCCGAAGCCCGCAAACTCCGCAAGACGCTCGATCGCTATTACGCGCAACGGCGGAAGCTGTACGCCGAGGATTTCCCCGATTTCTATGATGCCGATCTCCGCGCCATCTTCCGCAACGGCGACCCGGGGGCCGAATCCGCCGCCAAAGTCATGCGCCGTCACCGCACGGCATTAGTGGAATCAATCGTGCAGTGGACCGGTCAGCGCAAATACACGGTGGGCATGCTGGTTCGTAAGCTTATTCTGCGCTGCCATAAGTTGAAGTTGTCCGCCCCGAAGGATCCGGCGCGGCTATATTTCGAACTCGCCGCCTATCTCGCGGCATTGGTAACAAATCACATGTATACAGGAAGATTCAAGAGATCCGTCTAGGTTATGAAAGTTCTCGTTCTGTTCGATCTCGCACACCCCGCAGGTCCGAACGAAGTATTCTCGCCCGAGACTCTGAAAGACGCTGACAAGCCTACCGAGTCCGATGTGATGGCTGCCTTGCAGCGCCTCGGACACGAGGTGGAAACTTTGGCGGTGTTCGACAACGTGACCGCCATTATCGAGAAGTTGAAGACTTTTGCGCCGGAAGTCGTCTTCAACCTCTCCGAATCGTTCTATCACGATCGCTCTCACGAACCCAACATCACGGCTCTGCTGGATCTGCTAAAGGTGCGCTACACTGGCTCGGGCTCCGACGCCCTGTTGCTCTGCAAGGACAAGGCGCTCGCCAAAAAAGTGCTGGCATATCATCGCGTACGCCTGCCGCATTTCGTGGTCTCGCATCGCGCGCATCCGCTGCGCCGTCTCCGGCGCTTCACCTACCCCGCATTTGTCAAGCCCGTTTGCGAAGACGCCTCCGACGGCATCTGTCGCGCGTCATTTACTAAAGATGAGAAGGAGACCATTGAGCGGGCTCGCTTCATCCATCAGAAGTTCAACAGCGATGCCTTGATTGAGGAATACATTGAAGGTCGCGAACTCTACCTCAGTGTCCTCGGCAATCACCGCCTCACGGTATTTCCCCCGCGCGAGATCTTTTTCCAACAGGTTCCCGAGGATGTTCCCAAATTCGCGACTGCTCACGCCAAATGGAATGATTCTTACCGCGAGAAGTGGGGCATCCGAAACGGCCCAGCCGGCCCATTGCCTGAAGAACTCAAGGACGATCTCACGGAATTGGCGCGGAAAGTCTACCGCCTGCTCAAGGTTCGCGGGTTCGGCCGCATTGATGTGAGGCTGACGCCCAAAGGCGAAGTCTACGTCATTGAGGCGAATCCCAATCCGTGTCTCGCCCAGGACGAAGATTTTGCGCAGTCCGCCTGCATGGCCGGCATGCAGTACGATGCCCTGGTTCAGGAAATCCTCAACACCGCGATAGCTGTAGCATAGGTGGAGTTTACCCGTTCCGGGCCTTGTGTCCGCACAAAGCGCGGTCTGCTATCCTCTTTTCCGGTATGCCTTCCCCTTCTCACTCCGCCCGTCGCTGGTTCGTCCGCGGACGGGTCCAGGGGGTCGGGTTCCGCTACTTCGCGCAACGCGCCGCGGAGGAACTGGGCCTCACCGGATACGTGCGCAATCTCGACGACGGCCGCGTCGAAGTGTACGCCACCGGACCCGAAACGAAGCTATCCGAGTTGGCCGGCCGGCTCCACCAGGGTCCGCGGTGGGCCGTGGTGCGCGGTGTCGACGAGCAGGAAGCCGAACCGCGCGCGTACCGCGTTTTCCAGGTCGAACCCTAGCCGGCTCACGACGCGACCGCTTTTGGTAGGATTCCTTAAATGAAAGCGTTGGCTCGCCGGGTTCCGATCGCTTTGGTTCTTGGGGTGATTCCGGTCGCATTGTCCGCCCAGTGGCCGGATTTTCAGTCTTCGAAGATTCCTCGAACGCCGGACGGCAAACCGAAGCTCGACGGCCCCACTCCGCGTACCCCTGATGGCAAGCCGGATCTCTCAGGCGTCTGGGATTATGCCGGCCGCATCGGACTTCCTCCCAATTCCATCCCTGGCGTTCCCGCCGAACCGCCTCCTCCCGCGGTCACCGATGGCCCGCCCGCCGCCACCTTCTTTGATGTCGGCGCCGGCATCAAGGGTGGTCCGCCGTTCACGCCCTGGGCCGCAAATCTTCTGAAGCAGCGCAAAGCCGAAAACAGCAAAGACAACCCGGACGCCCATTGTCTTCCGCTCGGCCTCATGCAGTTGCACACGCATCCGCAGCCGAGGAAGATTATCCAGTCGCCTGATGTCGTCGTCATTCTGTACGAAGCGCAAGCCGGCATCCGCCAGATCTTTACCGACGGCCGCAAGCTTCCCCCTCCCGACGTCCAGCCCTGGTGGTACGGTTACTCCATCGGACACTGGGAAGGCGACACTCTGGTCGTCGAGACCACCGGGTTTCGCGATGACGTGTGGCTGGATGTTTTTGGCAGCCCGCTCACCAACACCGGAAAGATGACCGAGCGTTTCCGCCGTCCCAACTACGGAACCCTGCAGATCGACATCACCATTGAAGATCCGAAAGCCTACACCAAACCGTTCACTGTTCGCGTAAACCAAAAGATCGCGCCGGATACCGAGCTGATCGAGTTCATCTGCACCGAAAACGACCGCTCCGGACCGCACCTGGTGGGCAAATAAATGAAGAAACGCCTTGTCACGATACTGATCTTCGCCGCGCTGCCGTTCACGGCTTCCGCTCAGTGGCCCGATTATCCATCCAGCAAAGTTCCCCGGACCGCGGAGGGAAAACCCAAACTCGATGCGCCCGCGCCTAGAACGCCCGATGGAAAACCGGACCTGTCCGGCATCTGGGAGTTCCGCGGCCCGATGATCCCGGGAGCAGGCCAGCGCGCCCCCGGCGCTGCTCCAAGAACGCCTCCTCCTCCGCCACCACTCCCTGCCGATGGAATTCCGCTGGCCACTTTCCGCAACATTGGCGCAGGCTTCAAAAAAGGCCTGCCCTTACGCCCCGCCGCTGCCGAAATGCTCAAGTCTCGCAAGGCCGAAAACGGCAAAGACAATCCCGACGCACATTGCCTGCCCCTCGGTCTCATGCAACTTCATACGCACCCGCAGCCGAGGAAGATCATCCAGTCGCCGGATGTCGTCGTCATTCTCTATGAAGCGCAGGCCGGCATCCGCCAGATCTTCACCGATGGACGCAAGCTCCCCAGTCCGGAAGTCCAACCGTGGTGGTACGGCTACTCCGCGGGTCACTGGGAAGGCGATACTCTGGTCGCCGAGACTATCGGTTTCCGCGATGATGTCTGGCTCGACATCGATGGCAGTCCGCTCACCAACAAAGGCAAGCTGACCGAGCGCTTTCGCCGCGTCAATTACGGCACTCTCGAGATCACTGTCACCGTCGAAGATCCGGCCGTCTACACTGCCCCCTTCACCGTCAAAGTGATTCAGCGCATCATGCCGGACACCGAGCTGATCGAATTCATCTGCCAGGAAAACGACCGTAGCGGTCCGCACCTCATCGGCAAGTAAAACACGGCGCGGAGACGTGGAAACCGCGCCGCTGGTTATACTAGAGTTTCGGATGAGTTCCGCCGCAGCTCCCACGATCCAACGGTCCGTAGGTTTCTACGAAGCACCAATTGGCAAGAAAGTAGTGATGGCCGTAACAGGCGCCATCCTGTTCGGCTATGTGGTGGCGCACCTGTTAGGCAATCTCCAGATCTATTCCGCGGACCACGATAAGATCAACCGGTATGCAGCGATGCTGCACGACCCGAATGTGGCTCCGCTGCTCTGGGGCGCGCGCGTGTTACTGTTGGCGGCCGTGGTGCTGCACATCGTGGCCGCCACTCAGCTTTGGATGTTCAATCGGTCTGCCAGGCCGGTCGGCTATGTAAAGAAGGATGACGTTCCCGCTTCGTACGCCGCCCGCACGATGATCTGGAGCGGGCTCGTCATCCTGGCTTTTGTCGTTTTCCACGTCCTGCACCTTACCGTCGGCGCGGTTGCGCCTCTGCAGGAACTGGGGCCGAGCCGGCCGAACGTGCGCGCCAACGTGATTCTTGGATTTCAGAATCCCGCGATCGCCGGGGTCTACATTTTGGCCATGCTTTTGTTGTGCCTGCATCTGTATCACGGCGTCTGGAGCATGTTCCAATCCGTGGGAGTCAGCCATCCGCGCTATACGGTTTGGTTGAAACGGCTGGCTGCCATCGCCGCCCTGCTGATTGCCATCGGGAATATTTCGATTCCGGTGGCGGCGCTGACCGGTTTATTGACCTATTGAAATGGAACTGAATTCACGAGCGCCAGGCGGTCCCATCGAGACGCGCTGGGAGCGGCACCGCTTTGGTCTCAAGCTGGTCAATCCAGCCAACAAGCGGAAACATACGATCATTGTGGTCGGATCCGGCCTGGCCGGAGGTTCGGCCGCCGCCTCACTCGCCGAACTCGGCTATAACGTGAAATGCTTCTGCTTCCAGGATTCGCCGCGCCGCGCGCACAGCATCGCTGCGCAAGGCGGCATCAATGCGGCAAAGAATTATCATAACGACGGCGATAGCGTCTATCGTCTCTTCTATGACACCGTTAAGGGCGGCGATTTTCGCTCTCGTGAATCGAACGTCTATCGCCTGGCGCAGATCAGCGTCAACATAATCGATCAGTGCGTAGCGCAAGGTGTTCCATTCGCCCGCGAGTATTCCGGCTATCTCGATAACCGCTCCTTCGGGGGTGCGCAGGTCTCGCGCACGTTCTACGCGCGCGGCCAGACCGGCCAGCAGCTGCTGCTTGGCGCGTACCAGGCATTGGAGAGGCAAGTGGGCGCCGGCCGCGTTGCCATGTTTCCGCGCACTGAGATGCTCGACCTGATCGTCATCAATGGACGCGCGCGCGGCATCGTAACCCGCAACCTGATCACCGGGAAAATCGAATCGCATTTCGCCGATGCCGTGGTCCTCGGCACGGGCGGCTACGGCAACGCGTATTACCTCTCGACCAATGCCAAAGGATCGAACGCCACCGCCATCTGGCGTGCGCACAAGCGCGGCGCGTATTTTGCCAATCCGTGTTTTACCCAGATCCATCCCACCTGCATTCCCGTCTCCGGCGATTACCAGTCGAAACTCACTCTGATGAGCGAGTCGCTCCGCAACGACGGCCGCGTCTGGGTTCCGGTGAAGAAAGGCGACCACCGCCCGCCCAGCACCATTCCGGAAGGCGAGCGCGACTACTATCTCGAGCGGAAATATCCCAGCTTCGGCAATCTGGTGCCGCGCGATGTGGCTTCCCGCAATGCCAAGGAGGTCTGCGACGAAGGCCATGGCGTTGGCGAAACCAGCCTCGCGGTGTACCTTGATTTCCGCGATGCCATCAACCGCCTCGGCGCCAATGTTATCCGCGAGCGCTACGGCAACCTGTTCGACATGTACGAGCGCATCACCGGCGAAGATCCCTACAACGTGCCCATGCGGATCTATCCCGCGATTCACTACACCATGGGCGGTTTGTGGGTGGATTACAACCTGATGTCGACGATCCCCGGCTTATACGTGATTGGTGAAGCGAATTTCTCCGATCACGGCGCCAATCGTCTCGGCGCCAGCGCCTTGATGCAGGGTCTGGCCGACGGCTACTTCGTCCTGCCGAATACCATAAACGACTACCTGGCCGCGCATCACTTTGAGCCGGTGGATGCCGGCAATTCGGCGGCCCGGGAGGCCGAGGCGCAGGTCCGCACCACCGTCAGCCGTTTGCTTGCCAGCAAGGGGACTCGCTCGGTCGATTCGTACCACCGCGCATTGGGCAAACTCATGTGGGACTACTGCGGCATGTCCCGAACCGCCTCCAGCCTCAAGGAGGCGCTCGCGAAGATTCCCGAGTTGCGCGATCAATTCTGGTCCGACGTAAGCATCCCCGGCACTGGCGAAGAACTCAACCAGTCTCTGGAAAAAGCCGGTCGAGTCGCCGATTTCTTCGAATTAGCTGAATTAATCTGCATTGACGCGCTGCACCGCAACGAGTCGTGCGGCGGCCACTTCCGCGAAGAATATCAGACTGAAGAGGGCGAGGCGGCGCGCAACGATGAGCAGTATTCCTATGTCGCGGCCTGGCAGTTTTGCGGCCCGGGTTTGTCGCCGGTGCTCCACAAAGAGCCGTTGATTTTCGAGTACGTGCATCCGACCCAGCGGAGCTACAAGTAATGCGCCTCACTCTCCACATCTGGCGACAGCGGAATGCCGCCGAAAAGGGCCGCATGGTGAGATATGAGGTGACCGATGTCAATCCCGACATGTCGTTCCTCGAGGTCCTTGACGTCCTCAATGAGGGATTGATCGCGAAAGGTGAGCTTCCGGTCGCGTTCGACCACGATTGCCGGG
>CAZKQQ010000080.1:10523-26314 GCA_964554945.1 uncultured Solibacteraceae bacterium
TGTGCGGCTTCATGATCAATGGCGTGGCGCTCGGCCCGCTACCCGGAACCACCGTGTGCCAGTTGCACATGCGCCACTTTCGCGAGGGCCAGGAGTTATATCTCGAACCGTGGCGCGCGCGCGCCTTTCCAGTGGTTCGTGACCTGATAGTGGATCGCAGCGCTTTCGACCGTCTGATCGCGGCCGGCGGATTCGTTTCGGTGTCCACCGGCAGTGCGCCCGACGGCAACGCCATCCTGGTCCCCAAAGAGAATGCCGACCGCTCCATGGACGCGGCCGCGTGTATCGGATGCGGCGCCTGCGTCGCGATGTGTCCTAACGCCTCGGCGTCTTTGTTTCTCGGCGCCAAGACGTCCCACCTCGGCCTGCTCCCGCAGGGGCAGCCCGAACGCGGCGAGCGCGTCACCGCCATGGTCGCTCAGGCGAAGCAGGAGCGATTCGGCAGTTGTACCAACATTGGCGAATGCGAAGCCGTATGTCCGAAAGAAATCAAGCTCGAAGTGATTGCCCGCATGAACCACGACTTCCTCGCCTCGAAAATCGGTCAGCTTGAACTACGCGATTCTTGATCTACTGCTTCACCGCCGTCGCGGCTTCCGCCGGTTGCCCGATTAAAGGTGATTTCGCCAGATATGCCAATACGGTCACAAGCGCGCCGGCTGCAGCCGTCATCCCGGTTGCCGAATTCACCGTCCCGTCGGCCGACAGCGCCTGTGTCGCGCCGCTGGCCGCGCCCCCAATCGCCGCCGCCGCCAATCCCTTAAGCCACAATTTCCAATTCATCGGAACTTCCTCTCGCACCTACACCACCAGCCGCAATCGGCCCGCCCAAGGCAACTTCATGGAAACAATAATCAAAATTGCTGTGAACGGCTGTCCGGCGTTGCTCCCCGTAATCCCCTGTGTTATAGTCCGGACCCATGCGGACTCTTCTCTGCACAGCCATTTTGTGCGTCCTGCCGGCTGGGGCTTGGCAGCCTGCGAGCTCAACGGCCGGGGACTGGCCCATGTATAACGGCGATTACGCCTCGACGCGCTACTCTCAGTTATCCGAAATCACGCCGAAGAATGTCGCCGCCTTACGCCAGATTTGCTCCTATTCGCTTCCGGAAAATGCCACGTTCGAGAGCAGCCTGGTAGCAGTGGGCGGATCGCTCTACTTCACCACCTCCGAGTACACCTACTCGATCAATGCCGCCACTTGCGCGCTGCGGTGGCGCGCCCGCCATGCCGTGGAAGGCCCCGGCGGCACGGTCCGCGGTGTCGCGATCGCCGGCGACCGCGTCTTTCGAGGCTTCCGCGATGGCTCTGTGATCGCGTACAACAACGCCACCGGCGAGCCTGCCTGGACCACCCGCCTCACCGATGCCGATGGCACCAATTCGACCATCGCCGCCTCGCCGAGTGTCTGGAATGGCATGCTCTTCATCGGCACGTCCGGCGCGGAGAGAGCGTGCGCCTGTATCGTCGCCGCGCTGGATGCCGCTACTGGCCGTGTCCTCTGGAAATTCCAGTTGGTGCCGACCGGTAATGCCTCCGGCGCCGAGACTTGGCCGAAAGGCGTCCGCATCGGCGGCGGCTCGGTCTGGACCAGCATAACGGTGGATCCGCAGTCCGGCGCGCTTTTCGTACCCACCGGTAATCCGTCCCCCGATTTTTCCGGCGAGTATCGTCCCGGCGCCAACCTCTACACTGGCTCGATTGTTGTGCTCGACGCCAAGACCGGCGCGCTTCGCACCTGGTATCAACTCGTGCCGCATGACACGCATGATTGGGATGTTGCCGCCGCCCCGGCCCTCGTCACCACCAAACTCGGACGCAATCGCGCCATGGCCCCGGGAAAGGACGGCTACCTGCACGCCATCGATATCACGGCAGGCAAGATTGCCTGGAAAACCCCGGTCACGACCATCCAGAATATTGACGTTCCGGTTTCCACTACCGGCACGCACTTCTGTCCCGGAGCCACCGGCGGCGTGCTCTGGAACGGTCCGGCCTACTCCCTGCAAACCAACTTGGTTTACGTGAACAGCATCGACTGGTGCGATACCTTGAAGCTCGACTCCAAGCTGCCTACTTTCAAACCAGGAGAAAATTTCCTCGGCAGCGCCAACGCCTTCGGCGACAAGGACGCGCGGAAGGTCGGCTGGGTCACGGCCGTGGATGCCGATACCGGCACTGTGCGCTGGCGTTTTCAATCGCCGACTCCCATGGTCGCCGGCCTCTTGACCACCGCCACCGGCTTGCTGTTCACCGCGGATCTGAACGGGGATCTAATCGCCTTTGACGCGGATTCCGGAAAGGTTCTGCATCGCATCATGACCGGTGAACCCACGGGAGGAGGTGTAATCGCATATCTAACGGGCGGCAAGCAACGGATCGCCGTGGCCGCGGGGATGGAAAACCGCATTCTGGAAACACACGGCAAACCGGTCGTGCTCGTCTTTGGCCTGTAGCCTCGGAACCCGGGGCTTGCGTGTGCCGTCTACGCAAGTAGGGTGGAACGTCTGTCGTGAGTCGGTAAAAACGACCCACTTTTCCGATCGCGGTTTCTTCCGGCCCTCAGCTGTGTTGTCAATTCCATATCGAAGGTGTCAAAAAAATAGCGGAATACGCCCTTTATACTCTAAGTGACTCAAGATAAATCTCGATTTCGCTTTTTGGCAAACTACCTGCACTGAAAGACTTGCCGTGGCTGGAAACCCTTTTTCCGTATTAACGAAGATTCACATATGCCTACTCCTTCTGGGAGGGGCTTGTTCGCTCGAGGCGGCGGATGAACAATTGCTTGCGCTGGCCCAACGCGCCCAGTCGGACTTCGATCGCGTGCAGCAAGCCGCCGGTCCAGCTCTTCCCGATGCCACTCGATGCGAACAATCGGAGGCGGCTTGGCTGACCGTCGCGCCTCCGCCAGATCTGGCGCCGATTCATTTTCGAAAGGGTTACTGCACGCTTGCGATGGCGGCGGTCACTCATCGTCCGGACGATTTCCTGAAAGCTGCGGAAGAATTTGATGAAGCCGTCAAAGCTTGGCCGGAGCACGCGTTGAAAGCTGTCCGGAACCGGCCTCCGGAGCCGACGCCCGTGAGTCTCCGCATCCTGGCGCCCATCGCGCGCCTCCAGGCCGCAACCTATGCTGCCGGCGCGGCTCCGGAAGCCCCCGTCATGGATCGCGCGCGACACGAAATTTCTTCGGCCCTCGACCACCCCGTCTGCTCCGCAGCTCTGCTTCCGGTTGCCACGTGCGACTCGCTGCTCAATACGGGCCGCCTGTGGCTCGGCTGGATGTCGCTCAAACAGGATGACTTCGACCGCGCCTATAAAGATTTTTCTGGTCTCACGGAATTCGGCTGGCCTCAATGGACCGCCGGTAAGCGGGCGTTTCACGATCGCCAGTACGGTGAAGCCGCCCGCCAGTTTGGTCAGGCTGTCGAGATTTGGATCCGCCCGCAGGATTCCACGGCTTCCATGGCTGTTCGCCTTGCCCCGCGCCCGGATCGGGCCCAAGCGCTGACCGACTGGGGAGGCGCTCAGCTTCTGAGCGGAGATACTGCTGCTGCCATTACCACCCTGGATGGTGCCGTAAAGACGGCTCCCAATCCCGCCCGCGCCTTGTTTCTGCGAGCCCGCGCCGAGGAACTGTCCGGCCGCCCGGAGCCGGCGCTCGCCGATTATAGCCTCGCCAGCCGAACGGCCCTGGCTCACGCCGAAGATCTGGCGTCCGGCGAAGCCCATCTCTATCGAGGCATTCTGCTTTATCGCAAGAAGGATTTTGAGCACGCCGAAAACGAATTCGCCAGCGCCCTGAATTTTGACATTCCCGCGACCTTGCGCCCCGATGCGGTCGCCTGGCGGCACATGGCGGCGGTCGCCGGAGGCGCCTGTGCGGCATCCCGTGAACCGCTCGAACAGGCGCTCGGCGAAGTTTCGCCCTATTTCCCTAAGAACGAAGCGCGCGCCATCGCGTCCACCTGTCCTCTCACTACCTCTGCCGTATCCAGTTCCGCCATATGATAGAGTGCAGTGTAGTATGGCATCCCGAAGTATCAATAAGGTAATTCTGCTGGGCCATCTCGGCAAGGATGCCGAGACCAAATTCACTCCGAGTGGCGTCGCCGTGACGAACTTCACTCTGGCAACTTCCCGCCGCTGGAAAGATCAGCAATCCGGCGAATGGAAAGAGGAGACCGAATGGCACCGCGTCGTCATGTGGCGGTCCGAGAACGTCTCCAACTACCTGCTCAAAGGCAAGCAGGTCTATATCGAAGGCCGCCTGCAGACCCGGAGTTGGGAAGATAAGGACGGCCAGAAACGCTACACAACCGAAGTGGTCTGTGACGACCTCATCTTGCTCGGTGGCCGCGGCGACAGTGCCGGGGGCGAATTCGCGCAGCCCGCCTCGATGCCTCGTACCGCCTCCGCGCCCCGCGCGCAAACCGCCGCTCCGGCCGCCGAGGATTTCAACCAGGGCATCACCGACGACGACGTTCCGTTCTAAACAGGACCGAATCTGGTCAGTACCCTGACCACAAACATCCGCCACTGCTCTGAATCGAAAACTGATCGTACCATTTGTTTTCGCCCATGCCGGTCTTTTCGGAATTTCAGGATGGAGTTCTCGTTGTCACTGCTGTCGGCTCGTACGAGTCTGCGGAATTGGTCGATGTGATCAAAACGGGATACGCGGCTCCCGAGTTTGTCCAAACCACCCACGTCCTCTTCGATACCCGCCGATCTGCCGCTAATCCCTCTAGCGAAGAGCTGCGGCAGACATGTCGCAGGATTATCGGACAGTGTCCACCGGGACATACTGGCAAATGGGCTCTTGTCACCGGCACCGATCCGCTCCGTTTTGGAATCGGCCGAATGGGTTCCCTGTTGATGGAAACCCTGGGCGTTCCCGTCCAGGTCTTCACCGAGATGGACGCGGCCCTGGCGTACATGCATCGTTAAAACACTTCATCGATCCGCTGCATCCGACACGGAACCGGATTGCTAAGCGAGCGGGCCTTCCGCCCTCCTGTGATATGATTCCCCAGAGTGGCACTAGAGGCGGTTTCCATCCGGGAGCAAGTCGATCGGATCCTTCAGAGCAAGAACCTCCGGCTATCGGAAGGGCAGCGCCGTCTTCTGTCGTATCTGGCCGACAAATCGCTCGCCGGCGAAGCCGATGATCTCAAAGAGTATGCCATCGGCGTCGATGTGTTCGGCAAGCCGTCGTCCTATGATCCCCGGCAGGAATCGGTGGTCCGCATGCACGTTGCGCGCCTGCGCCAGAAACTGGCGGACTATTATCGCACCGAAGGCAGCGCCGATCCCATCCTGGTCGATCTGCCGAAAGGCTCATTTAAGGCGACTTTTGAGCCGCGTCCGGTTTCCCTCGATCCGCCGCCGGCCGAATCTCCGTCGCGCCGCTCGCGTGTCCCCGAAACGGCGCTGGCAGCTTCTCTGATATTGGCAGTAGCGGGTATCTTTTGGTTAATGACGCGCCCCGTGCGCGCCGAGCGGACGAATCCCGAAACCGCCGAATGGACCGCCGAACTGCAGCAGTTGTGGAGCCCGATCCTCAATTCGAACCGACCTCTGGTCGTTTGCATCGCGAGTCCCGCTTCCGCATCCTCCGGCGCCGGTACCGCCAGCGGCGCATTCCTGCTCGGCCAGTTTCTCGCGCCCCGCAAACAGCACGTGCTCCTGACTCGCGGCGACCTGCTCTCCATGCCCGAGATCATGATGGACAACGTTGTGTTCATCGGTCCGTCCACCGGCAACCGTCAGTTGGAAGCAGTCCCTGTAGACCAACAGATCGCCCTCGAGCAAGACGGAATCCGCAATCTACATCCGCGGCCTGGTGAACCGTCCTTTTTGGCCGATCGAGTCTCCCGTAACTCCCAGGACACGGAAGAGAGTTACGCGCTGATCAGCCATATTCCGGGCGTCTACGGCAATGGCGAGATTCTTTCCCTCTCCGGCAACCACATCTCCAGCGTGATGGCCGCGGTACAAGCGTTGACCGATCCGGCATTGGCCCGCACGCTGATCGCAAAAATGAAAGCCGGCGGCGGCTCTTTGCCGCGCTATTATCAGGTGGTCTTGAGAGTGAAATCGATGGACGATATGCCGGTCGATATTTCGTATTTGTTTCATCGGGAATTGTCCGCAGCGCATAACGCCAACATTGCCAAACGGTAAGTATATGTCCCGGTCCGGTTGGATTTCCGCGATTTTCGGCTTCATCCTGTTGGCTGTCGCCCATCACTCTTTCGCGCCGCCCAAGAAGTAAGCTCGATTCGTGTCTCGCCTCGACATCCGGCTGAAACGCTCCGCGATTTTCGTGCACCGTTGGATGGGCATCGCCTTCTGTCTGCTCTTCGCCTGGTGGTTCGTCACCGGAATTTTCATGATGTATTGGGGCTATCCGGAAGTGAGCGAATCCGATCGTCTGGCCCGCGCGCCCGCACTCGATGGATCGGGCATCCACATTTCGCCCCAGGATGCGCTCGCGCGGCTGGATGCCTGGCAACCACCCGGCGCCGTCCGTCTAGTCATGTTTGATGGCCGGCCCATTTACCGCTTTCGCTTCGGCGCAGACGAGCGCCTCATCCACGCTGATGACGCGTCCGAGATCACCGATTTCCCGCCGGATCTCCTTCTCCGTGTTGCCGCCGCCTGGACCGGTAGGCCCGCGCGCGAGGCGCGATTCGGCGGAGTCCTCACCTCCGAAGACCAGTGGACGGTCTCCGGCGCCTTTCGCCCGCTCCGCCCGTTGTGGAAATACTCCTGGCCTGGTGGCGAAGAGGTCTATGTCTCCGAAGCGACCGGTCAGGTGGTGCAGTACACGACGCGCGGCTCCCGCCTTGGTGCTTACTTCGGCGCAATCCCACATTGGCTTTACTTCACTCCCTTGCGCCGGAATGGATGGTTATGGAGTCGCGTCGTAATTGCAGCTTCGGCCCTCGCCACCGTGGCGGCGTTATTCGGCCTGGTTGTCGGAATTTGGATGTACGCACCTTTGCGCGCGGTTCCCTATAAAGGTCAAAAACGGTTGCACATGATCTTCGGCCTCTTCTTCGGAATCGTCGCGTGCACGTGGGCTTTCAGCGGCATGCTTTCCATGGAGCCGTTCCCCATCGAAGGGGACGGCGAACCCTACGCCTCGCAAATCACGCGCGCGTTGCGCGGCAATCGGCCGCCTTTAGAAGCGTTCGCGCCGCTTCCTCCGCAGTTAGCCCTAGCCGCCGGCGGCGCGGCCGCTAAGCAGCTCGACTTCATTTCTTTCGCCGGTGAACCTGTCTATCTCGCCACCGCAGCGCCGGGAGAGTCGCGACTGATTCCGGTCCATGGCGCGCCTGCCCCCGCATTCGATTGGCGACGGATGGCCAATCTCCTTCAGGCGGCGGTGCCTGTCGCTGGCGCGCGTCTGCTCGATCAATATGACACGTATTACCTCGACCGCAATCGCCTGAGCCCGTTGCCGGTTCTCCTCATTCTCCTCAGCGATTCCGGAAATTCCCGCTATTATATCGACCCGCGCACCGCGCGCATTGTCGGCGGTTATTCCTCCGATTCGTGGATCTCGCGCTGGCTCTATCACGGACTGCATTCGATCAACTTTCCTTGGCTTTACAAATACCGTCCGGCTTGGGACATTCTGCTTTTGATGCTCCTCACTGGCGGCGGCGCCCTTTCGATGACGGCGATTATCCTGGCGTGGCAGTTCTTGCGCCGGAAACTCATATAGTGCGCTGACTGCCCGTGTGTCGGGGAAATTCCGACTGTCGGATGGCACGTTTCTCCCATTGATTGCTGTACGCTGATTGCGGAAAATCTTTATGCCATCGTTATATGCAACCGGCCGGTTCAACGTGTCTCCATAAGGAAGCCCTTCTCGCCGATATTCAGGTGGCGATCAGGCAGATGATCTCCTTCCATCAACAGGAACTCGAAGCTGCCATCAAGCCCGACTTGCCTACCTTGGAGCGAATCGATCACGAACTGATCGAGGCTCAGAAGTGGCACGATTCGCTGCTGGCCGAATACCGCCGTCATATCGTAGACCATGGCTGCTAGAGCCGGTCACTGTGATCATGATCTGCGATGGGTCTCCTGCTGGCCGGTCCGGAAGCGCGACGGTAAGGGAGCGATCGTTAGTTTCCGAAATTGAAGTGCAGGATCACTTCGCTGGAAACCGTCTTATCATTGAGCCGCGCCGGGGTGAACGGCCAGTCGCTGGCCGCGTAAGATGCCAGGCGGACCAATTCCTCGTCCTTGGGCGATAGGAGCTCGACTCGAGTTACTCGCCCTGACTCATCCACCGACGCCTTCAGGTCCATTCTCCCGTCCCGCAATGAGGCGCGCGCGCCCGGCGGCAGAAGCAGGGTGATATCGCGCCTGGGTTTGGCTGCCACGAATCCCTCTTCGGCTTCGGGATGCTGGCCAATGCGCCGCAGCCCCGGAACCCGCCGGAGCACGCGATGGAAGCCTGCGGGCTTGGCCGGTTCGAGAAACGCCGTGCCCACGCAACACATTTTCTGATTGAGCGAAGGCGGCGGAACTGGAGTCAGGGCAGTCGCTGCAAGGGGCGGAGCCGCGGGCAACGCAACCACCCGATCCCGGCTGTTTTGCGCAACGGAGAGATCGGCGGGTTTGGGAACGAAGGGTTTCAATTGCTTGCGAGCGGCGTTTGCATTTGAGGCCGCTGATTTCCGGACTTGCTCTCGAGTTTGTGGCGGCGTGGATGTAATCGACGGCGTTAGCTGCGGGGATGCGGCCGACGGCGCTGGCGCGGTGGATACTACCAACGGCGTTGCCGAAGTGGATGTGGCCGATGCAGCTTGTTGACGGTCCGCTTCACGTAAATCGGAGAACGGTGAGGGGCGCGAAGCCGGACGCGTGTCTTGGGTCTGAGGGTCGGCCGCCGCGAGGAGTGGAGGCGCTACCGCGCTGACGGGCAAAGTAGCCGCAGGCCGGCTTTGGGAGTTGGATGAACTCTCTTGCCGTTTGTGCCGCGCGCAGCCAGGCATGACAAGACCCAGGAGCACCAGGGAAATAATTCCGGCCTTCATTGTTGGACGATTCAGATCGCAAGCGAACATCCAAACTCGATGTTATTGAAACACCAAGCTCAAAAAAAGCGTGCCTCGCGATTTTGCAGAAACCGCCGATGTACAAATTACTTAGTCTTAGAACGTTCTAGTACCGTCGGCGACGGTCTTGGTGATACACGTGCACCTTAATGGAGCAAACCGACTGTCGCGGCGGGTGACCGTTTCTGCTGCTTCCGGAATCCTTGGCCCGCGCCGAAGAACAGCAGCGTCAGGCGCGGGCACGCGGCAGTCTTTCTTCCTACACGGCCAACCCCCAATAATAATCTCTTGCCCGCGCGCTCTCAGGTCTCTGCTCTTATTGCGGCGAAGTGTCGAACTCAACATAATCATTCACGAGATTCGCCATATTAGAGAACACTGGCACGGACTTATAGTCGAACAGCACACACTTACAGATTGACCTGTAAGTTCGTCATTGATAGGCTCGGTTCAGAGTATCTTTCCTCAGGAGGGTCAATGTCAAAAATATCTTTGAGCGTTCTGTGTACTCTGCTAGCTGCGGCATTTTCCGGATTACAAGCACAGCCAGTGGGTGGTGGAACTCTCTCGGGCAGAATTACGGCAGCTACCGGATCCCCGATTCCGAATGCTTCAGTTACTGTAACTAACATAAGTACTAATGCATCGCAAAAAGTACTAACGGGTCCCGACGGGGCCTTCTCTGTTTCGGGTCTCCAACCAGGGACTTACCGCGTCGATGTCGAAACCGAAGGTTTCAAGCGAACTTCTCAACAAAATATAGATTTAACTGCCGCGAATCCGGCCACGGTTAACCTGACATTGGAAGCCGGCAACATTAACGAGAGCGTGGAAATCAAGGGAAATTCTCCCGCGACGCAGGATCAAAACGCTGAAGTCGGCATTGGGCTTGGCACCCGGCCCGTGCAGGAGTTCCCGATCATTGATCGCAATCACGAACAACTGGCGGGCCTGCAAGCGGGCATCACGCCGCCGCTTCCCGCCCTTGGTCAAGACGTCGATCCCGAGCGGAACCGTTTCTACAGCACTGATGGCCAAGCTCCCTTTCTCAACCAGTATTATCTGGAAGGTCTCACCAATCAGGAGCCCAACCGCGGGACGGCGCTCCGAGTAATGCCGGTCGAAGGCATCGAGCAGATGAACATCACAACGGCCAGCCCCACCATGGATAAAGGATTCACGGGGGGCGCGTTCGTCAACGATAGTACCCGGTCGGGCAGCAATGGATTCCATGGGAGTCTGTTTGAGTTCTGGAGCGGTAATATTCTGCGCACCCGCAACGCTTTTGACACCGTGAATACCAGCTCGCCCCGGTTCAACTTCAACCAGTTCGGCGGCACGGCCGGCGGCGCCGCGGTACCGGATCGCACGTTTATTTTCGGTTCATACGAAGGCACGTTCCAACGTGGCGATTTGACGAATATCTCGACCGTTCCGATCCCTGCTGCGCTCACCGGCAACTTCTCGTCGGTTCCGGGCTTGACGCTCTATTCACCATTCACGGGCGCCGCCAGCGGCTCGGGACGCTCCGCCTTTGCTGGTGGTGTTATTCCCACCCGTCTGATCAATTCCGGCGCGGCGGCGATAGCCAGCTTCATTCCGGCTCCCAACGTGCCGGGCCGTCTGGTGGATAACTATATCTCGAACAACCCCTTCCGGAATGATCACCAGAAGTTAGATGCGCGCGTTGATCAGCATTTCAGCGATCGCACGGCGGCATTCCTCCGGTATGGCCACTCCAACGACCATGCTCTGACATCCTCGCCGCTGGGTCCGGTAATCGGCGCCGGCACGCGGGATCGCTTGTTGGCCGATAATGCCGCTCTCGGCGTGACTCACGAGTTCAGTCCCAGCCTGCTTACCGAATTCAAGTTCGGCTATAACCGCTACGATCAGAAGTTGAGCTTGTTGGGCGATCAGAGTCCTCTCGGGCTTACCAGCACCTCCGGCCTGCCCAGTGTCAGCGTTCCCGGGCTTCCCGCGATTGGAGCTCCCCCCTACCTTCCGGAGCATCCGGTCGACAATACTTTCAATTGGGATTGGGCTTGGGGTCTGCACACTGCCACACAGAACGTGAAATGGGGTCTCGATGTCCGCCGGATCCGCTCCGACGGCTTTCTCGATACCACGGGCAACTTGTTTGGACCGAACGGAAGCCTCTTCTTCGGGCCTGGAGCCACGCTGCTCAACAATGGCGCACCGCTGTCGCAATACTCTGAGTTCTACAACTCGTTTGCCTCGTTTTTGCTCAATACGCCCTCGCAAGCGGGCATCACGAACTTCACGACCAATCCATCCATTCGCCAGACCCAATATGGCTTGTGGGTTGGAGACACGATCCAGGTGCTGCGCCGCGTAACACTCGATCTAGGATTGCGGTACGAAGTCTATAGTCCTCTCGAGCCCCGGAACAAGGGCGGCGCGGCGTTCTTCGATCCGGTGACGAATTCGTTCAACTACGCAGGCATAGGCACCAATGGCATGCACCCGTACAGGTATGACCTCGATAATCTGGCGCCGCGCATCGGCCTCGCCTTCCACGTGACTCCCAAGACCGTGGTACGCGCAGGCTACGGGCTGCAGTATTTCGAAAGCCCGTATGCAATGTCCGGCTTCATGACGCCGCTGAGGGGTTCGGTGGTGGGTGTTCAGGGAACGTACGCGGTAGCGCCGGCATTGACTGCGACGGCTACGCCGTCCGCATCCTTGACCAACGGCACTTCGGCGGGCAACCTCCCCGTTACGGTGGTCCCGCATCATCTTGACACACCCTACATCCAAACCTTCAGCCTTCAGGTGCAGCAGGATTTCTATTACGGCACTATGCTCTCGCTGGGGTATGTAGGGGCGCTCGGGCGGCATCTCCCCGGCATCGAGCAACTCAATGCCGCGGCCGCCGGCGCCGGCGTTGCCGGACTTCCGTTCGCCAATCTCGGCAGAACCGACAGCACGCTCTTGTATGACCGCTTCCTGACGAGCAATTACAACTCGCTTCAGGTTGGTCTCAGCAAGAGGTTTTCGCATGGCATCAGTTTCCTCGGATCATATACTTTCAGCAAGGCGCTTGGTTATACGACCGCTAACGGCATGGTGCTCGAACCGACTAACCTTCGTGCCAATTACGGTCCGACGGATTATGATCGGCAGCATGTTTTGTCGTTCAGCCATTTATGGGAGCTGCCGTTCGGACGCAAAGGCAACGGCCTCATGAGCACCATCATGGGCGGCTGGCAATTAAACGGAATATTGTCGTGGGCCACCGGCACGCCGCTTACGCTCACGGCGGATCCGCTGCTGTGCGCCTGTCCCGGCAACACCGTATTGGCCAGTGCCAATGGGCCCGTCTCGACCAGCGGCAACTATAACGGCCAACCGTTTATCAACGGCACATTCTTTGCGCCGACAGGAGCCACCATGGGGAATCTGGGGCGCGGCGCCATTCGCGGACCGGACTTCACCAATTACGACATGTCCCTGTTCAAGAACTTCCGGGTGCGCGACCGCTTCAACCTGCAGATCCGGGGAGAAGCATACAACCTGCTGAATTCACCGAGGCTGGCGAATCCGGTCACCAACATCAACTCGCCCGATTTTGGACAGGTAACCAGCACCGTGAACGGCGCGTTTGGACGCCAAGTCGATCTGGCCGCGCACGTTACGTTCTAGCCGAACCAGCGCCGGCGCCCCCAGGCCGACCGCCGGCGTTCATTTTTCGAGTTGAAAGCGCTTCCGGATCGCGCGCGCGGAAATCTCGTCAAAAGCTAACTCGCGCGGAGAAACCAGATCTCGGAGGAACTGTGACGTTTTGGCCAGGCCTTCGGTCGCGTGCGACGCGGTCTGTGCCAGGATGTGGTAGAGTTCGTGCGCAACCACTCTGCCGAGAGCCCGGCCCAGCGCCTGTTGCAGTTGAAACGCGCCGAGGCCCGGCGTGACATACGCCAGTGCTTTCCGGACCTCGTCGCATTCCACTCTGGTATACGGCAGCACACGGCCGCCGGACACTTTTGTGAAGGCCAAGGTGTTGGTTTCGCCAGGCATCCCGAAATGGGAGTCAGGCAGCAGGCCTTGGGCTTGGCAGCGACCCTGAAACTTAAGTACCGCCAAGGCGGAGAACGGTTCAGAGCCGTGATTCTCGCTGGTCAGCCTCCAAGCCAGCCGAATGCCGGCAGGTTTGAGAAGGTTTTCGGCCGCCCGCTTCATGGTTTCGATGGAGACACCTTCGGGCACATGGTCGAAGTGCATGTACACACCGATGAGAGGGCGCACCGGTTTGTCCGTGGTTTGGGCCGAAGTGAGGAGCGCAAAAAGTGCCGCGCACGGGGCCAAAAACAAGAGCCGCCGCATAGAGAGTGACAGATGTGCATGCTAGCACATTGCGGCGGAGGTTTCAAAACGGACATTCGTAGCGCCAGCGATCGTCGGCTAATTTTGTTTCGACAACCAGGCGCCTCGGGTGGATGCCGCTACTGAGCAGCACCGGCGAGTTTGTCGCCGGTCGGGCTGGCGAGTTGTGCTTCCACTACCAGGCGTTTCGGGGCAGACCCGATATAGGAGAACGGATAGCACGTGATGAGGTGCAGAACACCGCGCGCGGGACGAAGCGAACTTGTGTTCTCGGGCGCCACCACTTGCGTATGTTTCACCCGATAAACGGAGCGACCAGTCCCGTTCTCGAGTATGACGGCATCGCCGGGATGAATCTGCTGCAGGATCCGGAAATGAGTATCCCGATGCCCGGCGATGACGCAGTTGCCATCCTCGCCGGGCATCGCGGTACCGGTCATGTGGCCGGGGCCGCGCCGCAAATCCGCCGCATCGGTGCCTTCTACAACGTAGACCTCCGCGTTCAAGCGCGGGATCATCAGCTTTGCCACGGTATCGCCCGGTTGCGGCCGTGCTCGCTGCGGCGTAGCCGTACTGCGAGCTACGGTCAGCGACACGTTTTCGAATTCGCGCGCCGCACTATATTGACCCAATCGCCATTGCAGGATATCTCGTGCGCCTTGAAAGGCGAGCAGCATTCCTCCGCCAATCAGCAGATAGGGGACCGACAACCGGATTTGATATGGTTTCATCACAGGGGCATCCGGGCTTACAGCTTGCTCCGCAACGCGAAGCCGATACTCGATAGAGTGCCGCCTGCCAGCAACAATGTAAACCAGTCCGCCGACGTGGACGGAAGTTTCTCATTCTTCGGTTGATTGTTGTTCGTGTCGCTCGCGTCCCGGTTGGCGCTATTGTCCGGCGAAGTCTGGACTGGCGAAGCCTGCTCCGGCGGCGGTGTGTTTTGCGCTACCTGCTCATTGGCCGGAGGCTGCGGAGGTGTACTGGCAGCCGGAGGAACCGGCGGCGTCGATGCCGCGGGCGGTGTATTCTCAGCCGGTGCCGGAGTTACCGCTGCAGTGGTTGTTTCGGCAGCCGGTGCCGGAGTTGCCGCTGCAGTGGTTGTCTCGGCAGGCGCTGGTTGATAGGTCGCCGCCACTGAAACCGGCCCTTCGCGCTCTCGCTGCCGTTCCTTGATGTTCTGCGGGACGGGGAATTCGTACCCATAGTTCTTTCCCGCGATCCATATCTTGTCGAAGTAATAATCAGGTCCATAGTGATGGAGCATGACCTTGGTGTCATCCGGCGTGCGATTGTCGTATGCCGGTATGGTCATTACAGTCGCTTCGTGTTTAAGTCCGCCGTTGGAGTAGATAAGTAAGACACGTTCCTTATTCTGGCTTGGCAGTTCTTTGATGGTATAGTCACCGGGCTGCAGGGTAGTATCTCCCAGAGTCACGGTATAAGGCAGGTTGACATCAACCCGATCGTACATCGGACCCTGAGCCCGTGCGGGGGTTGGTCCGAATGCGAAGCCGGCGAGCAAAGCGCCCGCTGCGATTGCCACTGTTTTGATCGTCATAGCTAAAGACTCCTCCGAGTGTTAGCGAGCGCACATCGGTCGCGGTCTTTAAATCAGCTTCCGCTAACTGTGTGCAGATTCTTAAGAGGCAAACGAAATTCCAAACCAAAAAGTGAGCAGCAGTTAAGAGAGGCCAGTGATCTTAATGCCTGTATTGAACCGTTTTTGAGCCGGACTGATCGATTTGGCGGCTGCTTTCTTACGAGGCATGGTTGCGTCGCGGTATTCTTTGGCCCTGCTCTTGCTCGCGGGTTAGACATGCGAGACAAACCCTTGATGCAATTGCTGCCTCTTTTGGCAATAGCTGGTTCTTTGGCGATGCTCCCGGCGCAGCAAAGCGACCGGAACCCGCCGCCTACCGGCAATGCCCAACCCGATAACACGAAAGTGAACCGAGCGGACCGTGAAGCCGGCGCACCGACGGCGGATAAAGCCAAGGACAACCGGTCGGATCGCGAGATCATGCAGAAAATCCGCAAGGATGTTGTAAGTGACAAATCATTGTCAAGTTACGGGCACAACGTCAAGGTGATTGCCGATCACGGCAAAGTAACGTTAAAGGGACCGGTTCACACCGAAGAGGAACGTAAGTCCATCGAAGCGAAAGCCGCCGCAGTAGCGGGCGCGGAGAATGTAACTAACGAGATCACGATCAAAGCTGATACGAACACGAAAGATACACACCAATAAAAACGAGCCGGGAGGCACAATATGGCAGGAAAGAATACGGCGGTATATGGGATTTATCGGAATGAGGAACAGGTTTCGTACGCTATCGATAAGATGCTGGAAGCCGGGTTCCG
>CAZKQQ010000080.1:26324-27379 GCA_964554945.1 uncultured Solibacteraceae bacterium
GGTGCTCCTTCCCGACAATCTAGGGACTAAAGAGTTCGCGCACGAAAAGCACACCAAGGCGCCGGAGGGCACAGCGACTGGAGCGGCGACGGGCGGCGCGATCGGCGGCGCAATCGGCCTGTTGGCTGGAGTCGGAGCACTGGCCATTCCGGGCCTGGGGCCATTTATTGCGGCTGGTCCGATCATGGCTGCGCTGGCCGGAGTTGGCGTCGGCGGCACGGTTGGCGGAATCATCGGCGCGCTGGTCGGCATGGGATTGCCGGAGTATGAAGCTAAGCGCTACGAAGGGATGATCAAGGCCGGCGGCATTCTCGCATCAATCCATTGCGATAACTCAGACTGGGTGACGAAAGCCAAAGACATGATGAAGGCGACCGGCGCCGAAGATATCTCGTCTACAGGCGAGGCGAGCGCCGACTATGCAAAAACCGACAAACCGGCGCCCAAAACCCGCACATCGGGGCGCTTCTAATCCATCGTGTATGTAAGCGCGCGGCTTGGGGCCGCGTGCTTACCGGTCCGGGAGGAATATTCTATGAGTGAAAGACCCTTCTTAGCATTCTTGAGCGGCCTCGGTATCGGCGTCGGTGCGGGCTTGCTGCTGGCGCCCAAGCCAGGCGCCGAGACTCGCGCGCGAATTAAGGAATCCGTCGAAGACGGGCAGAACTATATCCGCAAGCAGAGCGGCGAGATCGCCGATGTCGTCACAGGCACCATTGAGCGCGGAAAGCAGGCGGCGCGCCGGACTACCGACAGCGTCGGACAGACGTTCGAAGAGGGCCGGACAGCGTTCCAGAAAACGTTCGATCGCGGCTAATCCAGGCGCGACAGCGGATATTTCATGTCGCCGAAACCCAAGGGCGCCTCCGCTTTTCTTCCCGTGCACCAGACTGTTCGCGAGCTTCGAGCGGCCGTACAGAACTGCCGGGGCTGTGACCTTTACCGCGCCGCGACGCAGGCCGTATTCGGAGAGGGGCCGGTACACGCCCGAATCGTGCTGGTCGGCGAGCAGCCTGGTGACGAGGAAGACCGGCAAGGCCACCCGTTCGTCGGTC
>CAZKQQ010000081.1:0-27088 GCA_964554945.1 uncultured Solibacteraceae bacterium
ATTCGCTCGCCGGCGGACTTCGAAGATGTGGTGTCGAAGCTCAAGCGCGGCGATCTGGTGGTGTTCGCGGCGGTAGGCGCGGGTTATACAGTGGGCGCCAGTTTGTGGCGCTGGGCGTATTGAGGCGGCGGTCAGGGGCCCGGGGCTGGCCTAACGCGGACGCCGGTTTCCTTGCCCGACGGGACATCAACTACCAGTACGCCTCCGGGATCGGCGATTTGTTCGAAAACTTCTTCGTCGTCCACTTCCACCTGGTAGGTGCGGGCGGGCGTCAGGCCCACCAGAATTACGGCCTCCTGATCTTCTCCAAGTTTGACGCGTAAGTTAGGGGCGGCCGAGCCCCAGGAAATCACCGCGCTCGCCAGGGATAACGGCTCGGCGGGATTTTTCACGTTGATCGAAATGCGCCGCCCGTCACGGAACAACTGCGCGGCGCCGTCGAAATAGCCGAACCATTCGGCAGTGTCCTCCCAATCGGATCGAACAAAAAGACGGCCGGAAATTGCGCTGTGATAGATGAGCGGCACGTGGGTAAAGCTTAGCCCCGGCTGATATGGGTTGGCCCAGAGGAATTCGTAAGGCGCTCCGAAGGCGCCGCGCATCATGAAGTGGTCATGCATCAGCCAGCCCTGCAGATATTGGCTTTCCTCGGCGTTGGTGTCGTAGGCGACGACGGCCAGATCCGCGGCGCGCGAAAGCGCAGCCTGCTGAAGATCGGGTTCTCCGGACTGAGTCATCACCCCGATGCGGAAGTCATTGTCTTCTCCCGGGAAGGGAGCGGGATAGTAACTCATCAGATGTTCGATGGGAAATTCCTTGAAGAACTTCCGGCAGGATTCGCGAAGATCGAGGTTGGTGCTGTCGCGGACGGCATGCAGGAGTTCCCACAAGGCGTATGCGTCATCGCGAGAAATGACGTTCTTCCCGGCATTGAGCGCCGGGGCAATTTTACGCTCCCACCAAATCCGAGTGATGCGTTGGAGTTCCCGGTTGGGGGTCTGCGGAGCGTGATCAAAAAGAGCGATCGCGGCCAGGGCCAGGGAGCGCACCGCGGAGATGGATTCGTCCGGGGCAGTCTGGGCCATCCGCTGCTCAATTCGAGTGATTAAGGCGCGGCGTTCAGCATCGCTCAGCAGTTCCTGGCACCAATCGAAAACCAGGGCCAATTGCCGCAAGTCGGTTCCCGGCCCAAGCGCCCAGGAGACGGCTTTGCGTCCCGCCTCGCGATTTCCCGAAATCTGGAAGTAGAGCGCATGGGCGAATGCGGTTTCCGGCATGGGCGCATCGGCCGAAATGAAACTGTCAAATTGCTGCCACCGGACGGAGGTGCGGTCGCGCTCGCGACGGAGTAGCCGGAGGCGCGCGGGACGGAGAAACAGGCGCGGGTGGTCGGCGGAAACGGTAACTGGATCTGGGTCGGAAGCGGGTTGGCCCTGAGCGTCCAACGAGGCGCAAAAAAAAGTTCCCCAGAGCAGCGCCACGGCGCCCATCCGTACCATCACAGACATTGTGTCATAGCGACACACCAGGCCACCCAGGGGCCGCGGAACGACCGGTGAGTTTTGCACAGAATATTTGATTTACAAGGTCTTAAGCGATTGACACGTGGTAGTCCGATTGCTAATTTTGGTGGTGAATTGGTGAAGTAACTTTCAAACCTGCCCTCTGCTGCAACATTCCGGCAGGAGGAGAGTGAGCCGAAAAGACAGCGTGCTTGCGGGAGCCGATGTTTAGAAGTTTTTAGCTCACTGTTCTTGGCCGTGGCGGTTGCTGCAGAGGGGCTTTTTTCAGGCGGTTTCTTAACGATCTCTCCCGGGATCACAGGTAGCGGTTGTTGTCTGGCATTTCTGGCAAGGGAGAATAGGACGCGGACCCGACCCAGGAATGGACCGATTCGTATTACCAGGCGGCCCGACGCCGGATCCCTGCCCAACCCGGGCGAGCCGCATCGGAGTCAGCTCCCGCAAGTCAAATGGGGGAAGGCCCGATGCGGTTTTTCTTTTTTGGCGACATCCCTCCGCTTCAAGGAAATAGCCGGACCTGCCTCCACTGGGCGCGATGCCCTTGGTGATTGGAACCAGCACCGCGCGAACATCCCACTACAATAGAATGCATGTCCGTTCCGCTGATTCAATTCGAGAACGTCACGATACAACGGGGGGATCGGATCGTTCTCGATGGCATCCACCTGTCCATCGCGCAAGGCGAGCACGTCGCTATCCTGGGGCCCAACGGATCGGGCAAATCAACGCTGATTAAAGTGATTTCGCGGGAGTTGTATCCGCTGCTGAAGCCGGAGCCCTGGTCGCTGCGGATACTGGGGCGCGACCGCTGGCACCTGTTCGAACTGCGGAATCATCTCGGGTTGGTATCGAACGACTGGATGCAGATGTGCAACCGCGATTACTCGGGCTATGAAATCGTGCTCTCGGGATTCTTCGGAAGCGTCGGGATCTGGCCGAATCATAAAGTGACGGCGGAGATGGAGAAGAAAGCGCGCGAGGTGATGGGGCTGCTCGAGATCTCGCACCTGGCGGAACGGAGCACGAATGAACTGTCATCGGGCGAAGCGCGGCGGATTTTGATCGGCCGCGCGCTGGTGCACGATCCACAAGCACTGGTACTGGACGAGCCGACCACGAGCCTGGATCTGCACGCCACGTATGAGCTGCGCGAGATTTTCCGCAAACTGGCACAGGCGGGAATCAGCCTCATCATGGTGACGCATCATTTGCCGGACATCATTCCGGAAATCGGGCGGGTGGTGCTGATCCGCAACGGACGAATTTTTTGCGACGGGCCCAAGGACCAGGTATTTCACTCCGAGACGCTGTCGCACCTGTTTGGAATCCGGGTGGAAGTTCTGGAGCGGGACAGGTATTATCACGTGATATGAGAAACGCGGCAGTCCTGATCTTCTCCCTTCTGATGTTGATGCCGGCGGGCGCTCAGTGGCTGGGCTATCCGACGGCGGGAGTGCCGAAGCTCGCAGATGGCAAGCCGAATCTGAATGCGGCAGCGCCACGGGCCCTGGACGGCAAGCCGGATCTGTCGGGAATCTGGGTAGACGAAGAGAATCGGCCGTGCCCGCCGTTCAACTGCGACGACATGCTCACGCCGCAGGAATTTTGGGATATCGGATGGGGGCTCAAAGGAGGCATTCCGTATCAGCCGTGGGCTGCGGAGCTGGTGAAGCAGCGGGGAGAGCGACGCGGACAGGACGATCCGACGGCACACTGCCTGCCAGGCGGCGTATTGAAACTGCACACCGACCCTCTATACCGGAAGATTGTGCAGACGCCCGGGCTGGTCGTGATTCTGAACGAGCGCAACGCGATGTACCGGCAGATTTTCACCGACGGACGGCCGATGCCGGACGATCCGCAGCCGACCTGGAACGGATATTCCACAGGCAAGTGGGATGGCGACCGCCTGGTAGTGACGACCGGCGGGTTCCGCGACGGCACGTGGCTGGACCGCAAAGGTAGCCCTCTGACGGAAACCGGCACGATTACCGAACGGTTCCGGCGGGTGAATTACGGCAAGCTGGATATCGAGATTACGGTAAATGACACCAAGGCGTATACGGCGCCCTGGACGGTGACGCTGCATCAAATTCTGAAGCTCGATACCGAACTGCTCGACTACATCTGCCTGGAAAACGAAAAAGACCAGAAGCATCTTGTAGGCAAATAGGCCGGCTGGGGCTGGCGGTTGAAACGGCCCGGCTCAGAGCACGCGCTCGGCCAGCAGGCACATCACCACAAGCGTCGCGCAGAGCAGGGGGAACCAGTCACCAAATCGTGTGTATAACGTTTTTTCGGAGATGTAGCTGAAGCCGGTGTATGAGGTCGCGCGGATGTAAAGCGGCAGCATGCCGCGAAGGCGGCCGGCTGAGTCGATCGTAGCGGTGATGCCATCATTGGTCGAGCGGAGGATCCAGCGGCGGTTCTCGCCGGCGCGCATGCGGACGATGCGGAGGTGTTGGTCGCGCGCGGCGCTTTTGCCGAACCAACCGTCATTCGAAATATTGAACAAGACTTCGGCGCCGCCCGCGACGAACTTGCGTACAAAGTTCGGGAACACCGACTCGTAACAGATGAAGGTGCCGATCTGGTGGCCGGCTACGGGCGAGACGACCGCCTTGGTTCCGGGCGCGAAATCGCCGACTTCCGTCGAAACCTTGTTGGCGAGTAATCCGAAGGGCCAGGGAACAAATTCCCCAAAAGGCACGAGGTTCACCTTGTCATAGCGGGTGAGCGGGAAGCCGGCCGGACCAATTAATTGCGCGGAGTTGAGCGGACGGCGGTCGCCGGTGTGCGCCACCACGCCGATCAGCAGGTACGTGTGCGCGGCGCGCGCGAGGTTGTCCATCAGATTGCGGAAACGGGCATCGTCCTCGTAGTAGAGTGGCGCGGGGACCTCCGGCCAAACAGCGATGGAAGGCGGATGGAAGCGCTGCACCTGGACACTTTGCAGAGTCAACTGCGCCAGGTCCTGCTCCATCTGGTACACCGAATCGGTGGTCCATTCCTCGGTTTCGGAAATGTTGGGCTGCACCAGCAGCGCGGCATCCTGACCGCGCTGGGGGGGCGGCATGGGAGGCAGGAAAGCGAGAAACGGCAGAAGCAGCAGCCACAACAGCTCGAGACGGGGACGGCGAAGGACGGCAAGCGCGAGGGCGGCGGCCATCATGGCGAAAACGAACGAGAGGCCGTACACGCCGGTGACAGGCGCCAGACGCATGGGAAGGCTCATGTCGATGCCGGCATTGCCGAGGGCCAGCCAGGCGAATCCGAGCGGACCGTGCGTCACCTCGACGGCGACCCACCAGGCGGCGAGTGATGGAATCGCCCACCAGCGGCGGATCAGAATTCCGGCGAGCATCGCGAAAACGGCCATATGCAGAGCCTTGGTTACGGCGAAGAGGGTGAACAGAAGCCAGGCGACTACGTGATTGACGCCGGCATAGCGCGCCAGCACGTCCTCGATCCAATAACAGACGCCGAACCAGTAGACAAAGCCGGCGGCCCACCCCAGCAGGAAGCGGCGCAGCCAACGGGGCTCGCGCGCCACCGCAACGAGCAACGGAGTGAGCGCCACCGGGGCCAGCCAGACCAGATTGAACTGCGGAAAAATCAGGATCAATAGCGCCGCGGAGAGCAGCGCGAGGAGCAGGTTCAGCACCCCGGCCGCCGCGATTCTTCCTCGACGGCATCGGCCATATAGGAACTGCGGACCAGCGGTCCGCTAAACACCATGCGAAAGCCGAGCCTGAGGCCGTAGTCGCGATACTGCTCGAATTGTACGGGCTTCACGTATTCGGCCACAGTCAGGTTGCGGCGAGTGGGCTGCAGGTATTGACCGATGGTGGCGACGCTGGTTCCGACGGCACGGAGATCGCGGAGCAGCGCGTAGACTTCCTCGGCCGTCTCACCGAGACCCACCATGAAGCCGGACTTGGTGAGCGCACCGCCCTCATGGGTTCGGGCAAAATCGAGGACACGGAGCGATTGATCGTAATCGGCCTGGGGCCGTACGCGCTGATAGAGTCGCGGCACGGTTTCCACATTGTGATTGAAAACATGGGGGCCCGCATCGAGAACACGCGCCACGGCGTCGAGATTGCCGCAAAAATCGGGCGTCAGCACTTCCACGCGCGCATCGGGAAGCGCAACGCGCACGGCTCGCACGGTTTCCGCGAAATGCCGGGAGCCGCCGTCGGCAAGATCGTCGCGGTTCACGCTCGTGATCACAACGTAGCGGAGATTCATCGCAGCGGCCATGCGCGCCACATTCGCCGGCTCGGCGGGATCGAGCGGCGGCCGGCCTTTTGGCACTGAACAAAAGCCGCACGCGCGGGTACAGCGATCGCCCAGGATCATGAACGTCGCTGCCTTGCGGTGGAAGCATTCGTGGATGTTGGGACAACGCGCCGATTCGCAGACGGTGTGGAGGCCGAGGCGGCGCAAGTCGCTCTTCAGCGCGTTGAGCGATTCGAAATGCGTGCGCGGCTTGCGAGCCCACTCCGGAAGGCGCGGCCGCATTGCGCCGGAATTGATATGGATGAGAGGCTCGCTCACTCTACTTCCGAACGGGGTGAAGACCGGCGGCTTCCAGCAAGGTTTTGGCGCGGCCCATCGACTGCGTGTCCGAGTACGGACCGACCAGCACGCGAATCAGATTGTTCGGTCCGGGGCCAAGCGTCACTGGAAAGCCTTTGTCTTTGAGACTCTGTTGCAGGGCTTCGGCGGCCGTGCGGTTGGATGTAGCGATCACCTGCCAATACGAACCGGGAGGCGCTTCCGTAGTGGCCGAAGCTTCGGGCGCCGGCGCGGATGGCGTTTCGCGGTCAGGCGCCGGCGTAGCCGGCTGTGTACGCGATGGTGTGGCGGATTGCGCGGGAGTCTCGGCAGGCGGCGTCTGCTGAGGCGGCGTCGAATCGGCCGGGGCCTGACTGGCGGCGGGTGCGGGAGATGCGGGCGATGGCTCCGGCCGCGACTCCTTCGGCACCGGAACCGGCGATCCCGAGGAAGTCTCGGCCTGCAGCTTCGGCGAGGGCGTGGAATTGCGCCCGACGATGTAGCCCATCGCAAAAGCCACGCCGAACAGCAGCACCACTATAAAAAATCCGCTCAGCAACTGCCGGTTGCCGAGCACCAGCTCAAATTCCCCGCTCTCGTTGTTCTTCATGGTTTGGCAACGCCCGCGCCCGGTTCATTCCTCTGTGCCAGCCCGGCTAACGCGCGCTCTACTGATGCCAGTATATCGATTGGCAGCGGGAAGACGATGGTCGTGTTTTTTTCCGTGCCGATTTCGACCAGCGTCTGCAGATAGCGCAGTTGAATGGCGGCAGGCTGCCTCTGAAGCACCTCGGCGGCCATTCCCAGTTTCTCGGCCGCCGTGAATTCGCCCTCCGCGTGAATGATTTTAGCGCGGCGCTCGCGCTCGGCCTCGGCCTGCCGCGCGATGGCCCGAATCATCTGCTCGGCCAGGTCGACCTGCTTGACCTCCACCAGCGTCACCTTGACGCCCCAGGCGGCGGTTTGCGAATCGAGAACCGCCTGCAGACGCAGATTGAGCTTATCGCGTTGACTCAGAAATTCGTCGAGTTCTACTTCGCCCAGCACGCTGCGCAGCGTGGTTTGCGCCAGCTGCGAGGTGGCATACAGAAAGTTCGAGACCTCGACGACCGCGAGCCGCGGATCAATCACGCGGAAATACAGCACGGCGTTCACTTTGACGGTGACGTTGTCTCGCGTGATGACGTCCTGGGCGGGAACCTCCAGAGTATCGATGCGGAGAGAGACACGCACGATGCGGTCAATCGGCGCGAAAACCAGGATTACCCCCGGGCCTTTGGGTTGAGCCAACAGGCGTCCCAGCCGGAAGATCACACCGCGCTCATACTCGCGCAGTATCTTGATCGAACTCAGCAGGTAAACTACGACGATCGCGATAAAGATGAGACTCGCATCACTCATTGCCGGCCTCCTGAATCATCTGCAACTGGTTCCACCGTGAGCTTGAGATTTTCAATGGCCGTGACCCGAACGCGCGCTCCCGGCGCGATCGGCCGGGGCGCCACCGCGTCCCAATATTCGCCGCGCACGAACACTTTGCCTTCCGGGGCCAGTTCGGTGACGGTCGATCCGACAATCCCGACCATGGCTTGGGCGCCGGTGAGCACCTTGTTATGCCGCGCGCGCACCACCAGCGAAAGCAGCAGCACGGTGATGGCGGAAAACGGCAGGGCCAGGCCAATGGCGGTGCTCCAGTGGATCCGCATTTCGGGAATCGGGCCGTTCACCAGAATGACGGCGCCCATAACCATCGCAACAGCGCCGCCGATTCCCAGAATGCCGTGCGAGGTGAACTTAGCCTCGAGCACGAATAACGTGAAGGCAAGCAGCAGGAGCGCGGCCCCGAGCCAGTTAATGGGGAGGACCGATAGCGCCGATAGACCGAGCAGCACCATGATCGCCCCGACGATGCCCGGAGCGATGAGGCCGGGAGAGGAGAACTCGACGTAAATGCCGAGGGCGCCGAGCACTAGCAGGACGAGCGCGATATTCGGATCGGCCACAGCGGCGATGATCTTCTGGCGCAACGTGCGCTGGTAGACTTCGACGCTGCCACCAGCGGTATGTAGGGTCACTTTCGATCCATCGAAGCGGCTGATGGTGCGGCCCTCGAGCGTGGACAGCAGTTCGACCTCGTTGGGAGCGATCAGATCAATCAGGTGCTGATCAAGAGCTTCGCGTTCGGTGAAGGACTTGCTTTGCCGTACGGCCGTCTCGGCAAGTTCGCTGTTCCGGCCGCGCTTGGAGCAGATACTGCGCAAATAGGCGGCGGCGTCGTTTTCCACTTTCTCCTTCATGACCGCGTCCATCTCGCCGCCCATGGCAACCGGATGCGCGGCCCCGGTATTCGTACCCGGCGCCATCGCCGCCAGATCTCCGGCCTCCAGAATAAAGAACCCGGCCGAAGCCGCGCGGCTGCCGCTCGGCTCTACATATGTAACCACCGGGACCGGCGAGGCGATGATTTGGGAGATGGTGTCGCGCATCGCGTCCATCAGGCCGCCCGGGGTGTTCAGCCGGATAATGACGAGGCTGGCACCCTGCTGTTTCGCTTCCGTCAATGCGCTCGCAACAATTTCGGTGGTGACGGGGTGAACCATCCCGTCGAGATCGACCGCGATCACCTTCGGGGTCGCGCGCGCCGCTTGCAGCATCATCGCAAGCACGACAGCGAAGACCAGACGGATACTCACGCTAACCTCATCTTAACAACACGCGGACGGTGTGGTTTTAAAACATACCCTGGCAATGGAATGAATAGAAAATTTGGATGAGGGTCCGAGCAGCCATCAGCTAAAATGAAACAAGTTGTATGGCAACAAGAAAGACGAACCCAGAGAAAGACGTAGTGTTATCATCCGCTTCCGCGACACCGGCGCGTTCCCGCCGGGCCGGGACGGCAGCGCGGACCCAACACTCCGCACCTGCGGCTGAGACTCCGGTCGCGTCGAAAAGCGTCCCGGAGAACCCCACTGCCGGTAAGGAGAAATCAGCTCATGCGGACACCGTCGCCGTGAACCGGGAGCTGGTACACGAAGAAATCGCCCGTCTGGCGTACGCCTTGTGGGAAGCTCGCGGATGCCAGGACGGCAATCCCGAGGAAGACTGGCTGCGCGCCGAAGAGGAACTCCGGAAATCCGGATTCAGCGCGGCAGGTTAGCGGTATTTCCGCAGGACGGCCAGTAGCTTTCCCTGGATCTGCACGTCTCGCGCGGGCACAATGATCGGCTTCAAGGCTGAATTCGCCGGCTGCAGCCGGATCTGATCTCCCGGTTCGCGGTAATAGCGCTTGAGCGTGGTTTCTTCCCCTCTTACCAGGGCAACCACAATCTCGCCATCGTGTGCCTGGGCGACTTTTTCGAGCAGGATGAGATCGCCGTCGCAAATGTGATCGTCGATCATGGATTCGCCGCGGACCTCGAGCGCGAATGTGTTCGGGTTGGCGGTGAAATCGGCAAAGTTCAGCGTCTCGCGCTGAGCGATCGATTCAACCGGAGAGCCGGCCGCAATCCGCCCGAGCAGAGGAACTTCGGTGGCCGGCCGGGCGCGCCGCTGCTCTTGTAAATACTTGGGCGCCAGCTCGAGCGACCGGCTCTGATTGAATCCACGCTTCAGATAAGCCTTCGTTTCCAGCGCCGAGATGTGCTTATGCACGGTAGCCAGCGAGGCGAGTTCCAGACCGTGAGCGATTTCCTCGTAACTCGGGCAGTAGCCGTTGTCGTCCTGGAAGCGGGAGATGAAGTCCAGGACCTGCTTTTGTCTCTTAGTTAAAGGCATAGGGGAAACCTACTGCCAGTATGGGCGAAGAAAAGGGGAAATTGCAAGCGTAAAGTAGCGGGCGGAGTGAACCGATCTACGGCTATAAAGGCTTTCGAAAGGAGCCCGATAAGCAACTTAGATGGGTACTACACTGCAGGCCGCGTCCCCGCGCGTGGCACCGGAGATCACCGCCACGCTGAGGGGCCGCCATTTTGGATTGTTCGGATTCAATGCGGAGGAGACGGCGCGCATCGCGGCCGTGCTGCGCCGCGTGGATGCGGTGGGAACGCGGTTTGAAGAAACATGGCTCGGCGGCTCCGTGCGTTTGGGCGATGCTTTGGTGATCAAGCTCGATGCGGTGGGCCCAAGCGCGCTGCGCGAAGCGGCGGCCTCGGCGGTGCCCGTCCTGGTCGCGGGTTCGGGCGAATCCCTGCTGAACGGCACAGCCGGCGCCTACGGATGGCCGCGCGATTTTCTCAATGAATCTTGGCCGGACGCCGAACTGCTGGTCCGGCTGTTTCGCCTGCTCGCGCCCGCGCGGAACGGCATTGCGCCCGCAGAACCGCGGAGCCAACCGCTAATCCTGATCGCGGACGATGATCCCGCCTGGCTCCAGCTGCTTGAACCTACGCTGCGCAATCACGGTCTGACTTGCCGGACGGCCCGCGATGGCCTGGCGACGCTGCAGCTTGCGCGACAACTCGTGCCGGATCTGCTGGTGCTTGACGTAAGAATGCCCGGCATGGATGGTTTCGAGGTGCTGGAGACAATCCGGAGGGAGCCCTTACTCGAGCAGTTGCCCGTTACTCTCCTGACCGGCTGTGACGAGGATGCCGAAGTGAGCCGTGGGTCCGAGTTGCGGGCTGACGACTACGTGGTCAAACCGGTGAGCCCGACCGTTTTGCTCAACCGGATCAAACGGGTCCTTGCGGCTACGCTGCCGGAAGCGCACCGCGACCAAATGCCGGACGAAGATCCTGGCCCAAAAGCACCGGGCGGCGTACGGTCGTTCTTTCGTTTAGGCCAGGGGACACGGCCGCACGAACCGGAACCGGCCTTGGATGCGCTTCGCACGCAATACCTCGAGAATCGAGTTCAGGAATTGGGAGTTCTGGCGGAGGCGCTGCGCCGGTCGGACTTTCCTGCATTGCGCCAGGCCGGTCACAACTTGAAGGGTACCGGCGCTGCTTACGGTTTCGCCAAACTCACCGAGTTCGGCAACGCACTGGAGAGCGCCGCCAAAGCGGAGGATGGGCCCGAGGTCGAACTCCTGCTGGGAAAAACCAAGTCCTATCTCAGCCAGATTCAGACGCATGCCGCCCATTGATGAGGTGTTATGACACAGGAACCGGACTGCCCCGTACTGCTGATCGAAGACGAGCCCGACGCGGCCAAATTGATCCAATATGTTCTGTCAAAGGGAAGCGCGCCGAAGCTGGCGGTCGACTGGGCCCCGGACCTGCGCAGCGGTTTACAGCGAATGGGCGAGCGGCAGTTCCAGGCGGTTTTACTGGACCTGAATCTTCCCGATAGCAGCGGTTTTGAAACCTTTGCTCGGGTGCGGCAACAATCGGCCGAGCAGGCGGTGATTGTGCTGACTGCGCAGGAAGACGAAGCGCTGGCGCTGCAGGCGGTTCGTTCGGGAGCCGACGAATATCTGATTAAGAGCGACATTCGCGACCGGTTTCTGGCGCAGCGGATCCGCTATGCGATTGAGCGGAAGCGGCTGAACCGGCAAAGCGCGACCAAAGCGATTCGCAAAGGTAGAATTTTTGGATTCATCGGTGCCAAGGGCGGGGTCGGCACGACTACGCTGGTGCTGAACCTGGCGGCCGCCCTGGCCAAGACGGGAGAATCAGTTACGGCTATGGAACTGATTCCGGGCTATGGGTCGTTTGCGGCACACCTCCGCCACTCGCCGAATTGGAACAGCTCCACTCTGCTCAAGACAGCCGCGGAAGCCATCACACGGGAGCAGGTGGAATCGTGCCTGGCGGACCTGGACTGCGGGTTTCGCGCCTTATTTGGTCCACAAAGGCTGGAAGATTATTGCGACGTGACGCCCGAGCATGCCCGCGCTCTATTGCGCAATGTAGCGACGCTCGCTGACTATACGTTCGTCGACTTACCGTCGTATTTCGCCCCATACACGTCCGAAGTGATCCAGCATGCGGCATTTATGACGCTGGTGGTGGAACGGGACTGGCTGGGTTTGGATTCCGCTTCGGTGAAACTGCCGTTACTCCGAGCGGGAGGCGCGCGGGAAGGGGCGTTCGGGCTGGCCATCGTCAACAAAACGCCGCATGTGGAATTGCTGCCGGCCGACGAGTTCGCGCGGCGGCTCGGATGCGGGGTAGTGGCCGTGATTCCGGCGGCTGCGGATTTGCTGGCGGCCAACCATTCCTCCGCGCCGTTGGTCCGGAACCGGCCGGACGCGCCATTCTCGGAGTGCCTCCGCGAAATGGCCGATCGATTTTGCGCGGAATCGGTCCGCTTCGTACGTTTTTAATACCCACGCGAAAGTAATTCCAAGAACTGCCGATAGATGGGTGATGACGTACGACGGCAGCGCCCGGGGTGACATCGAAATCCTGCTGGTGGAGGATGACCCGGGCGAACTGGAACTAACGATGCACGCGCTCGAGGGCGAGCATCCGTGGGCCCGGGTCGAGGTGGCGCGGGACGGCGAGGAAGCATTGGACTTTCTCTACAGACGGGGTTGTTACAGCGGCCGCAACCCAGGCGCTCATCCCCGTCTGATCCTGCTCGATTTGAAACTGCCCAAAGTGGACGGACTGGAAGTGCTGCGCCAGATCAAAGAAGACCCGCGGACCCGGCCGATTCCGGTAGTCATACTGACGTCGTCGAGTCAGGAATCGGATCTAGTGCGCGGATACCAGTTGGGAACAAACAGCTATATCCAGAAGCCGGCGGATTTCGACCTTTTCCGGGCGGCGATCAAGCAACTCGGCCACTACTGGCTGATGGTAAATGAGCCGCCGCCCCAAAATGCGTTTAGCGCGACACCGCGGAGCTACACCCGATGAAGATGGAAGACCCGGATAACGCGCCTCGAACCCCGTTGCGGCTGCTTATCTTTGAAGACCACCAGGAAGACATAGATATCACCTTACACACGCTGCGGTCGGCGGGATTTGAGGTGAGCGCGGATGTCGTGGTGACGCTCGAGGATCTGGAAAAGCGAATCCGGAGCGGCGGTTACGATTTGATCCTTTCCGATTACCGGATGCCGCATGCGACCGGCATGGATGCTTTTGAAGTCATGCGGGCGCTGGACGCGCAGATTCCCTTCATCCTGGTAACCGGATCGCTCGGAGAGGAAAGGGCAGTGGAGTGTCTGCAAGAAGGCGTGTCGGACTACATCCTCAAAGACCGGCTGATACGCCTGCCGTCCGCCGTGGCGCGGGCGCTCGAAGGGAAGCGGCTCCGGGAGGAGCGGGCGCGAGCCGAGGAGGCGCTGCGGCACTCCGATGAGCAACTCCGACAGAGAAACCAGGAACTGGAAGAACAGAACCGCCGCGTGGAGGCCGCCAGCCGGTTAAAAACCGAGTTTCTGGCCAACATGTCACACGAGCTGCGTTCTCCGCTCAACAGCATCATCGGATTCAGCGAGTTGATTCACGATGGCAGACTGGGACCGATCGGCGACTCACAAAAAGAATGCCTGGGCCGAATGCTGATCAGCGCGCGCCATCTGCTCCGGCTGATTAACGATCTCCTCGATCTGGCAAAGATCGAGGCGGGCAAGCTGACGTTTACACCCGAGACCGTATTGATTTCGCGCTTGGTAGCGGAAGCGTGCGATTCCCTGGCGGGCCTCGCGAGCGAGAAGGGAATCCACATGGAATACCAGGTATATCCGCAGATTGAGGCCGTGGTGGATCCCGCCCGGCTCAAGCAAATCTTATACAACTACCTCTCGAATGCGCTCAAGTTCACGCCGGATGGAGGGCGAGTGATGGTGAAGGTGAAACCCGAAGGTAGTGAGGAATTCCGCATCGAAGTCACGGATAACGGGTTAGGAATTTCCAAAGCGGACATTGCCGAACTGTTTACAGACTTCCATCAACTCGACTCCAGGAAGGCCAAGCGGTTCCAAGGCACGGGCCTCGGCCTGGCTTTGACGCGGCGGGTGGTGGAGGCGCAAGGGGGGCGGGTAGGTGTGCGGAGCATATTAGGCGAAGGCAGCACATTCTTCGCGGTGCTGCCGCGGGCGCCGGCGGAAGGTTGCGGATCATGAAACACCCCCGGATTTTGATAGTCGATGACAGTCCCGATAATCTGCGTCTGACGCAACTGCTGTTGGAGTGCGAGGGCTACGCGGTGCGCACGGCGGACGATGCGGAACAGGCGTTGGCAGTACTGGAGACCTACCGGCCGGAGCTCATTCTGATGGATATCCAGCTGCCGGGAATGGATGGTCTGGAACTGACGCGCCGCCTGCGAAAAATGCCGGAACTGCAACCGATGGGAATCGTCGCTCTCACCGCGTATGCGATGCAAAGCGACGAGGCGAATGCGCGGGAGGCGGGATGCGACGGCTATATTACCAAACCGATCGATACGCGCACGTTTGCCGCATCGATCCGACCGTTTCTTAAGGAGCAACCGGACTAAGAATGGGGAACCGGCCGCTGTAAAGTTTCCCAGAGGCGCGGCCGATCTCACGTTTATTCTATGTCTTCAGCAAGAAATCCGTTAAATGAGTTAACAGGAGGTGACGCCCTTCGGCAGCAGGCGCTCGAATGTTACATTTTTGCGATCCAGACGATGGCTCAATATGCCGTCGAGCTGGATGATCCGATCACGCCGAGTCATCGCGTGCATTTAAAGGCATTGGCAAATGAGGTCGCCGGGGGCGCCCCGGAGATTCTCACGGAGAGCCGCGCCACACTGCGAAGCCTGCTGCGCGACTACCGGGACAAAGGGTCGCAGTATCTGAACCACTTGCGGGAAGAACTGGCGAACACGGCCAAGGCGCTGCAGGAGATCTTCGATCCGCTCACGCAGTCCGATGCCGATTGCGGCATCCAGCTTCGCCAAGCCGTGAAAATCCTGCATCAGATACTGGATTCGGACAACATTGAGAACATGCGTTCCGCGCTAGCGGGAGCGGCGGCAGGGATTGAGGAAAGTATCGAGAATTTTCATAAACAGCATCAACTGACGGTCTCGCAGTTTCTAGTCGAGATCCGGGCGCTACACCAGCGCATCGATAGCCTGGAGAACGCAGCGGCGCTGGACGAACTGACCCGGTTATTCAACCGCGCGGAGATGGAAAAACGTATTCGGGCCGAGGGGCACGGGGCGTTCCTCCTGTTGATGCGGGTCAATGGAATCCGGCGCGCCGAAGCCGAGTTCAGCCGCGAGGTTTCTTTAGAATTGACGGGGGCCTTCACGCGCCGCCTTCGCAATTGTGTGAACGCGGATGCCGTGTGCGGGCGCTGGGGCGCCGAGCAGTTCATCGCGATCGGCTCGGCGGACAGGTCCCAGGCGATCAAGACAGCCGCTTGGATTCAGGACCATCTGTCCGGGAGCTATGTCTGCCTCAAGGATGGTAAAACTGTGCGGCCTTCGCTGAAAGTCGAAGTTGAGATCGTAGAACGGGCCGCTGGCATGGATGCTGAAGACGCTCTCGGCGCAGTGCGCCAGTATCTGGGAGATTAAGCGGGCATCGTCACATCAGATTCAGCGGATCCACATCAATGGTCAGAGCCGTGGCGCCCCACTTGTTATCCAGTGCGAAGCAGCGAATCCGCCGCAGCAGGGAATTTAACGCTTTCCGGCTGGCCGCCTTGATCAGAAACTGATACCGGTACTCATTATGCAAGCGCGGCACGGGCGCTTCGGCTGGTCCGAGCACGCGCAGTTTTTCGAGCGGAGGCGTCATAAGCCGTCCCAGTTCCGTGCTCATTCGCAAGGCCATCTCTTTACGTTCGCTGCGTACCAGCACATTGGCCATGGCGCTGAAGGGCGGGTAATGCATGGCGCGGCGAAAGTTCAGCTCTTTTTCATAGAACGCGGCGTAATCGTGCGCAGCCGCGAGCCGGATGGCATAATGATCCGGGTTGATCGTCTGGATGAGCACGGTTCCGGGCGCCGTGCCGCGTCCCGCGCGTCCGGCCACTTGGGTGAGCAGTTGAAAGCTGCGCTCGGCTGCGCGGAAATCGGGCATGCCGAGACCAATATCAGCGGAGATGACGCCGACCAGGGTTACGTTCGGAATGTCGTGGCCTTTGGCGATCATCTGGGTGCCTACCAAAATGTCGTAATCGTGTTCGCGAAATCCGTGAAGGATGGTTTCAAACTGGCGTTTGCCGGTTACGGTGTCGCGATCGAGGCGCGCAATCCGTGCTTTGGGAAGAGCGCGGTGCAACTCCTCTTCCACGCGCTCCGAGCCGAGGCCGAGGAAGTAAATGTGATCGCTCCCGCAGCGCGGGCACACGCTCGGCGGCTTTTGTGCGTAACCGCAGTAGTGGCAGAGCAGGCGCCGGTCGCGCTTATGGAAGGTTAAGGTGACCGAACAATTGATGCACTGGACACGCTCACCGCAGGCCCGGCAGGCGACGAAACTGGAAAATCCACGCCGGTTCAGCAGAACGATCGCCTGCTCGCCGCTTTCCAGACGGGCGCCGAGGGCATCGAGGAGCTTTCGAGAAAAGGTAGCCTGCTGGCGCGTTTCCAGGAATTCCTGCCGCATGTCGATGAGTTCAACCGCGGGCATGGGGCGCTCTTCGATGCGGGCCGGCAACTCCAACAATCTGTATTTTCCGCATTGCGCATTATGGCGGCTCTCCAGGCTGGGGGTGGCGGAGCCCAGCACGACGCATGCTCCAGCGGCCTGCGCGCGGACCACGGCGACGTCGCGGCCGTTATAGCGCGGGGTCTCCTCCTGTTTGTAGCTGCCGTCGTGCTCTTCATCCACGACGATCAGGCCGAGATCGCGCACCGGAGCGAACACACCCGAGCGCGTGCCCACCACAACCGAGGCCGCACCGGAACGGATCCGCCGCCACTGCTCGAGGCGCTCCACGTCGGAGAACGCGCTGTGCAGGATGGCGACGCGGCCCGAAAAGCGGGAGAAGAACTGCCCAGCCATAGCGGGCGTCAAGGCGATTTCGGGAACCAGCAGCAGCGCGCCGCGATCCTGCGCCAGAACGGCTTCAATGCAGCTAAGATAGACTTCGGTCTTTCCAGACCCGGTAACGCCGTGCAGCAAAAACGCCTGGAACTTCCGGGCTTCGAGGGCTGAACGAATCTGCGTAAAGGCGAACTGCTGCGCCGTGTTGAGCATGTGCCGTGCGCGAATGGGTGCGGCTCGCATGGCCGCCGGCTCAGATTTCAACGTGACCAGCCCTTTGCGAGCCAGCGAGCGCGCCGCCAGGCTGGAGTGCTTGACCGTGCCTTCCAAATCTTTCAAATTGTGAGATCCGGGATGCAATTCGAGAAACGCGCGCAACTCGCGCTCAGACTTGTTTAGTTTTCCGTTCGAGGCCGGCGCGGCCAATTCCACGCGCAAGCGCTCAGAGGGGGCGCGCAGGGGGTCGCGCTCGGTCTGAACTTCTTCGGCCACCAGAAAACCGCGGCGCTCGAGAGAGCGGATGACCTTGTCAG
This sequence comes from uncultured Solibacteraceae bacterium, assembly GCA_964554945.1. Taxonomy (GTDB): domain Bacteria; phylum Acidobacteriota; class Terriglobia; order Bryobacterales; family Bryobacteraceae; genus PSRJ01. Next base: position 17,478 of record CAZKQQ010000081.1, read on the forward strand.
CAAGCGGCAAGGTTCGGGAGAGATAAGCTGCGGAAAGCGGCCGCCTCTCGAGAAGGCGCAGCACCTGCATGGCGGGATCGTCGGGAGACGCATCGAGCAGAAGCTGGCGGGCGGCGTCGCGGCCGGAATCGGTGAGCGACCAGACCTTCCCGCGGCGGATCTCGGCCGAGAGAGGAAGCATACCGCGCAGCACCTCACCGAGAGGCGCGCAATAATAACCGGCGATCCAGCGGCCGAGGGCGAGCAGTTCGGAATCGAGCACGGGGTCGGCGTCGAGCAGCCGCAGCGCGTGGCGGGTGGTGACTTCCGGCCGCTCGTCATGACAGCTCAGGATGACGCCGGTGAGCTTGCGGGCGCCGAATGGAACCAGGACACGGCTTCCCGGACGCACGCGATGGCGGAGCGTCTCGGGCAGCTCATACGTGAACGGCTGATCGAGCGGCACCGGGAGGCTCACGTCGCAGTATAGGTACGATCCCTCGGGCATTGGAATCTCCAGCATAACCAACGGCGTCGCTTACAATTGAAGCGAGGACAAGTGTGGAGAACCGCGAAATCGCGCGCATCTTGTGGGAGACAGCTGATCTGATGGAGATCGCGGGCGAAGATTCGTTTCGCATCCGCAGTTACCGCAACGGCGCGACGGCGGTGGAAGGCTGTCCCGAGCGCATCGAAGAGATCTTGCGCGATCCGGAACGCAAGGTGACGGACATTCCGGGTATCGGGAAAGGGCTCGCGCATGTGCTGAGCGAGATCGTCGCTACCCGCTCCTGCGAACGACGCGAAGCGCTGCTTCAGAAATTTCCGCCGGCGGCGCTCGAATTCTTAAAAATTCAGGGGTTGGGGCCGAAAGGGATCGCGCTGATTTTCGAGCACTACCGGGTCAGCACGATGGATGAGTTGGAGCGCCTGTGCGTGGAGCAGAAGCTACGAGTGCTGCCGCGCATGGGGGCGAAGCTGGAAGAGAAGGTGCTGCGGTCCATCGCGCAGTACCGACAGCGCACCGGGCGGTACCTGCTGAGCTATGCGGACAGAGTCGCCTCAGAGCTGACAGAGGTGTTTCTCCAGGTGCCGGGCGTGGCGGCGGTGACGCCGGCCGGCAGCCTTCGGCGCGGGCGCGAAACAGTAGGCGACCTCGACCTGCTGGTAACGGGGCCCGACCCGGCGCCGGTGCTGGAACGGTTTATGGCGTACCCTCGCGTCGACGAGGTGCTCGGACGCGGCGAGAACAAAGCGAGCGCCCGCGTGGGCCGGGAAGGACTGCAAGTCGACGTGCGCGCGCTGCCACCTGAAAGCTTCGGCGCGGCCATGCAGTATTTCACGGGAAGTAAGGATCATAACGTCACCATCCGAACGCGCGCCGTCAAGATGGGGCTGAAGCTCAGCGAATACGGGCTGTTCCGGATTGAGGATGACTCGCGCATCGCCGGCGGGACTGAAGCCGAAGTCTACGAGGCACTCGGCCTATGCTGGATTCCGCCGGAACTGCGCGAAAACTGTGGTGAAATCGAAGCGGCGGCGGAAGGCAAATTGCCCGAGCTGGTCGAACTGAAGCATATTCGCGGCGACTTGCACATGCATACGACCGAGACCGATGGCCGGGCCACGCTCGAGGAAATGGCCGAAGCCGCCCGAGCCAAAGGCTACGAGTACATCGCGATCACCGACCACTCTAAAGCGCTCGCCATGGCGAACGGGCTCGATGAAGCGCGCGCCGTGGCATTCGCGAAGCAGGTGCGCGAGATCAATCGGAACGGCCTCGGCATCCGGGTTTTCTCCGGACTCGAGTGCGACATTCTGCGCGACGGCACGCTCGATCTGGCGCACAATGCGCTGGCGGAGCTCGATCTGGTCATCGGCAGCGTTCACAGCCACATGAGCCTCGAGCCGGCAGAAATGACCGATCGGCTCCTGCGGGCGCTCGAATGTCCGCACCTGCGGATCCTGGGACATCCGACCGGGCGTATTCTGCTGCATCGCGATCCGTTTCCGTTCGATTTCGAGCGAGTGGTAACGGAGGCGGTACGCCGGGGCGTCTGGCTGGAGATTAACGCCAGTCCGGAGCGCCTGGATCTGGGGAGCGCCATGATTCGGACCGCGAAATCAAAGGGTGCCCGATTTACCATCTCCACCGACGCGCACCGGCCGCAGCATCTCGATTCGATGCGCTACGGCGTGATCACTGCCCGGCGCGGGTGGCTCGGGCCGTCCAATATCGTGAATACGCTGCCGGCGGACCAGTTCGCGGAGGCGCTCCGGAAAAAATCATGAAAATCACTTCTTCGCAGGAAGTCTACAAATGCAGTTTATTTCGTGTCACCGAGGATGAGGCAGTCGATGCCAAGACCGGTTTCAAGATCAGGCGTTCGGTGGTGCGGCACGCTGGTTCGGCCGTAATGATGGCGGTTGATGACCGGAAACGGATTCTGCTGGTGCGGCAATACCGGCTGCCGGCGGAAAAGTACCTGTGGGAGCTTCCCGCGGGAAAGCTCGATCCGGGAGAGAAGCCTTTGCAGGCGGCCAAGCGCGAACTGGCTGAGGAAACCGGCTATAAAGCGCGAACGTGGAAGAATTTGAGCTCATTTTGGGTCAGTCCCGGATATGTACAGGAGAAAATGACTATCTTCCTGGCTACTAATCTCACTGAAGGCAAGGCGACGCCGATGGATGATGAGCGGATCGAGGCGCGCTGGTTCACTAGTCGAGAGGTCGGCGAGATGATTCGAGACAGGAAGATCGAAGACGCCAAGACGATGATCGGTTTCTTGATGTGGAAGAGCGCGAGCGCTCGATGACGAGTGTGTGAACGTGGGGCAGACCGTCGTTTTTGTGGTCTGCCGGCTAACGCAGGCCGCAAGAAACGATGGCCTGCGCCACTCTCTGAAATGACGCGTCAGGGAGTGGGCTTCTTCCCCGGCAGGCCGGCCGGGTTCTCATGAGTGCGTTCGCGGAATTTGCCTCGCATGCTGGCGGCCAGTGAAACGGCAGACTCTCCGAATCTGTCCCGCAGGCGGTCGGCGGCGGCCAGAGCGCGAGTCCAGCGCTCGTGGCTTTCTTCGCCGAGCAAGTCCATCTGTTCCGCGCTCTCCTCAAACGATGAGGCGTTCACGCCCAAGAGACGCACCGCGGCGCCGGGCTTCCAGTTGGCATGAAACAGTTCGCGGATTTCGGCGAATAATTCGGTGTCGAGCTGCGTGGGGCGAACCACCGAGTGGGCGCGCGTAATTGTAGAGAAATCAGAATAGCGAAGCTTGAGCTGGATGGTGCGGGCATGCAATCCGTGCTCGCGCAAGCGGCGGCCGACCATTTCCGAGAGGCGGGCCAAGGTGGATTCGAGCTGCGCCACGTCGGCGGTGTCCTGTCCAAATGTGTGTTCGTGGCTGACGGACTTCGGGCCGTTATCCTCTCCGATTTCGGTATCGTACCAGCCGCCGGCATCCTGGCCGCGCGATTTGCCCGCCATCGCCAAACCCCATTTCCCGAAGCGCTCTTCGAGGAAAGCTTCGTCGAGACGCGCGAGATCGCCCACCTTGCGAATTCCAAGGGCGTGCAGGTTCTTCTCGGTGACTTTGCCGACGCCGGGGACCTTGCGCACGTCGAGCGGCGCCAGAAAGGCGGCTTCCTGCCCGGGCATCACCCAAAGCACGCCATTGGGCTTGGCCTGGTCGGAACTGATCTTCGCCACCAACCGGGAAGCCGCGATGCCAATGGAGCAGTTGAGCCGGGTCGCGGCCTTCATCCGCTCGTGCAGGCGGTGCGCGGCTTTTAGCGGCGGACCGTATAGACGTTCCGTGCCAGTCATATCGACGTAGGCTTCATCGATCGAAGCCATTTCGACCAGCGGCGAGAACGAGTGCAGCACCTCATAAACCTGGCGGGAGCATTCCCGATACCGGTCTGGATGGCCGTCGACGAACACGGCCGTCGGGCAGAGCTTGTAGGCGGTGCGGAGCGGCATGGCGGAATGAACGCCGAATTTGCGGGCCTCATAAGAAGCGGCCGAAACTACGCCGCGTTCGTTGGGGCGGCCACCGACCACCACCGGCTTGCCTTTCAGAGAGGAGTCGAAGAGCTCTTCCACGGAGACAAAGAAAGCATCCATGTCGACATGGAAGAAGGTGCGCATGCGCTAGATTCGATTTTAACCGGGCAGCCGGCCTGCCACTAAGGGATCGGCTCGATCGACAGCTGATCGCCGGTTTGAGTGCCGGTTTGTTTCGCGGTTCCCGCCGGTAACTCCACGATCGAGTGCGCGGTCAGGCAGGCCGACAGCCGCCACGGCGGCACGGCGTGCCGAACTTTCCGTACCTGCTTCTGCCGGTTCAAATAGACCAGATCGATGGCGAACTTCATGAAGAATGTGTGAACCGATTCGCACGGAGTGATCCAGAGCCCATCACCCGGATCGAGGCGCTTGTGCTTGAGCAGCCCGGTGCGCCGCTTCGCGCTGGTATCGGCCACGTCGGCTGCCGTAGCCAGGACGGTATCGCGGGTCTGATTGTGAATGCGTACTTTCAAGCCAGAAGATTACCATAACGCGCTCGATGAACCCGCGCGCCTGTCGATTCGCCGCCCACGATGATCGCGAGGCCCAGAAGACGGGAACTGATTCGGAGGTGCGCGCGCGCCGCCGCGGATGGGCTGATCTCAAAACGGACGCGATCCTCTTGCATGATGAAATTAATGTGTCCGCCGCGTACAGCGAATCCCTTGGCTTCGCCGACCGTGAGCACCGGCAGGCCCTTCAGCGATGCCGTGATCTGGTCGAACCTATACATGTCGGAAGCCGGAAGAAACACCGTCTGGCAGAAGCGCAACTCCGACAGAGCGGTGACACGGCGCGTGGCGAGGGTGCGGCCACTAATCGTCTTGCCGGCGGCGGCATCGTCCAGGATGGCGCCGAACGGATCCCGGCCGAATACGCACAAAGTAAACCGGTCCGGCGTGGCGTTGGCGTAATCGGGCCATTCCACGAAGCTCCCGAAATTGATCAGAAAGGCAGCCTTGATCTGATACTCCGAGCGGGTGTCCGAGCGAGCCAGCGTCGGCCCAAACATCAGGAGACCGAGCGCGGCGCAAATTCGAGCCGAAGCTGCCATGGTGCTCTCACGCGAAAGCCCCTATCGGGCGACATGCGCAATCAGCTCGACAAAGACTGCGCGCCCGGGCTGCTGCATCGCGTCCACTCGGGAGTTGAGTGCAATCGGATCCGAGTAATGGCGGTCAAACGCGTTGCGGATACCGAACTGAAGGTCGAAATTGCGTAGAAGGCCGCGAGTGCTGAAGGTGAAATCCGCCAGAACGAGCGGATCCAGGGAATCTCCAGCCAGCGTCTTACGGGCGCTATCGGCGCGCAAGCTGCTGCTGGCATAGAGCTTGCGGCCGATGGGCACGGCGAACCTGAGCTTAGCCTGCTGACTGGCCGAATTCGGGAGCGGGACTCCGCTTAGGCTGTCAGTCGCGCGTTGGATTGCGTAGCTCGCAGTCGTTTCCAGCCATTCCAGCGGCTGGCCGTTAATCTCCCATTCCAGGCCGGCGGCGTGGACTCCGCCTTGGTTCTGGAACTGGATCACCCCCCGGTCGGTGTAGACACTTGTTTGAAAATCGCGTAACCAGTATCCGTAGGCTGCGCCAAGCATGCTCCAACGCTTGCCGAACCGCCGCTCGACATTGACCTCGACCGTATCGACGTTTTCGGGGCGCAAGTTGGGATTCGCGACCGCCGCCATCCCGTCTTCAAAAAACAAGTCGAAGGCGTTTGGATTGCGGAAGGCGCGGCCGTAGAGAAGCTTGTAGGTCCACGCGGCAGATGGCTGATGGATCAGCGCCGCCCGGGGGGAGACGAAGCTCGGGCGATAGGCCGAGGTGTCCACTCGTATGCCCAGGTCCAGTTTCCAGCGTGGAGACAGCGTCAGCTCATCCTGCGCGAACAGGGCAAGCGATTTGTCGCGGCGGTTGATGTACACGAACTCGTATGGCTCCGGAGAGACGTCGCGCGAGGATTGCAGAACCTTCAGGTCAATCTTGGTGGCGGCGCCGGCCGTAAGGGCGCCGAAACGGCCCACGTCGAAACGATAGGTGAGCTCCGAGCCGATCCAATCGCCGCATGAACAGGTGCGGTTATCCTCAACTCCCCCATCCAGAGGATAGTCGAAACGCCCGCGGAGATGAGTTTGGCTGTAATATGTGCGCCACCGAAACACCCGATTGGCCCGCTCCCGCGTGTAGACCGCTTCCACGTAGTTACTGGGCTCGATCACTTTGCTGCCGGGATCGTTGAAGACCGTCGGGCCCCAGGAAAGGGGCTGAACCTTGATGCGCTTGGATGCCACGGCCGTGAGGCTCCAGTTTCGCCACACCAGGCTGGAGAAGAAGTGATAGCCGTTTTCGCCGTCCATATGGAGGGCCCGCCCATAGTTCGTTTCGGGAGTGTTGAACTGAGGGAAGAACAGGGGGCTTTCTCCGGCGTTGGAGAACACGGATCCGGAAAACAGCGCCTTAGCGTTCTTCCCGATAGGCGCGGAGGCCAGGATTTGAGTCTTTTTCTCGCCGAAACTGCCGACGTCGACGATCATCCGAGGCGGCCCCACCTCGTCGGGCGACTTGGTGATGATATTGACGGTCGCGAAGATCCCGTTGCTGCCATACAGCGCCGAAGACGGCCCGCGAATGATTTCGATTCGCTTCATGAGGCTCATGTCGATCGGGAAATCGACGCCGAACCAGAGCATGGAATCGAACACGTTGTCGGCCATGTTGTGGCCATTGACCATCACCAGGATCCGGCTTGCGTAGTCGCCGGGCAGGCCAAAACCGCGCACGCCGACGGTACGATAGATCCGGTCATTGGTGGTGTAGAAACTGCGCACGGAGGCGAGAGCTTCCCCCAGTGTGCGATATCCGTACTTGTAGATATCCTCGGCTGTGAGAATAGTGACGCTGGCTGGGGCCTCTTGCAACGTCTGCGCGTGTAGGGCGGCACCCTCAACCTGGATTTCCATGAGGTCTTCGACAGTCAGCGATGCCAGATCCGGCGATGCGGGGAGAGGGGGCGTTCGCCCCTGGGGGAAACCGGGCGCGGCCTGGAATAGCAGGAGGCCCGCCACGAGCACAAATCGACTCACACCTTACACATCGGCGCTTCCCTCCCTACTCTGTAGATCATGGGCCATACAGGACTTTCTTTGTCCTCGGCGAACGCGGTAATGTGGACTGGTGCGCGCCACATGGTGGCTTGTGACAACCGCCCTTCTCACGACCGTTTTGTGGGGACAGCCGGACCGAACTCGCTACATTCCTGCCTTGGCGTTCGGACCCAACGTGTGGTCCATTATCCGGCTCACCAATACTGGTACTGCGCCGGCATCCGCGCGCGTGGAGGTCTATCAGGAAGACGGAATGCGCTTGCCCCTCGGACCGATGTTCGATATCGAGCCGGGCGCCACCAGAGATATCCGCATCGACGGCAAGACCGGAAGAGATGAGGTCTGCTGGGCCCGTGTGGCGTTAGGTGACGATGTGGAGGCGCGCGGAATCGTCGAAATTCTGAAAGGCGATGCGCTCGAGGACTTCCCGCGCGCGGCTCACGAGCTTACCGATCGCGCCCGGTGGGTCACCTTGACCTCAGCGGTGACGGGGAAATACCTATATTTTTTGAATGCCGCCGAACAGGCCACTGTGGTGACGTTCTGCGCCGCCGACCAGCCGCAGCCGGGTGTCTGCAAGAAAAAACAAACTACCGCCATCCGTGTGCCCGTGGGGCCCAGGCAATTGATCGGTGTGCAGGTACGTAAGCCACACCGAAGATTCTTTATCACCGAATCTTCGGCCCCCGGAGCCGCCGTACTCACGCTATTCGACGCCGGACCCGGGGACAAGAGATTCTTCGGCTCGAAATCAACGGTCGAGTTCGGAGACGCGCAGCCCTAGTCCTACGCCCCGGCTCTTTGGGAAGCCGATGCCAGGTGCGTTTCCAGGAACGCGAGGGTCAGCGGCCATGCCTGCGCGGCGGCTTCCGGATTATAGCTGGCGCGCGCATCGCAAAAAAAACCGTGATCGGCTTCGGAGAAGACCACGTTGACGTACGGCTTGCCGGCGGCCCGCATCGCGTTTGTGACGGCATCGACGGCATCGGGGCCGATGTGCGCATCCTTGCCGCCCCAGAAGAACAGCACGGGGGATTTGGCGTCTTTCAGCCGGTCGAGTAGGTTGGGGAACATGGGGCTGGGCGCAATGCCGCCTCCGTAGTAGGAAACTGCGCAGGCGAGCGGAGTGGTGATCGCTGCCAGGCACGCGGTCCGCCCGCCCATGCAGTAGCCGATTGCGCCATTCGGAAGGCCTCTCGCCTGGTTTTGTAACCAGTCGAGCGCAGCCCGGGCATCCGCGGTCATACCGTTGTCCGTGAGCGCCTTCATGTGCGGCATCACGGCGGGGAAATCCGTATAGCTGCCCTCGAAACCGGGGGCCGTGCGATGAAACAACTCGGGAGCGATGGCGAGATAGCCCTCGCCCGCGAAGCGCTCGGTGACATCGCGGATATGCGCGTTCACGCCGAAAGCCTCCTGAAACACAATGAGTCCTGCGCGCGGTTTTCCAGAGGGGCGCGCGACGTAGGCGCGCATGGATGTGCCATCGCTCACAGACAGGGTGACGTACTCGGTTTGTGCGGTCATAGCTATCTAATATGACACGAACGCCCCGGTCTTTTTACTGATGGGTCAAGCCGGCTGCTCCCTTGCGGTCGCGGTTCTGTGCCGGAAACCTCACACGGAACCGCGACCTGCAGGAGCGGCGGTTTTATTGCGCCGTTTGTTTGAGCTTCTCGCGCTGCTCTTTGAGCACCGCTTTACGGCTGAGCTTGATTTTGTTGCCTTCCAGCGCCAGCACCTTTACCAGGATCTGGTCGCCTTCCTTCAACTCGTCGCGGACGTTCTTGATACGGTTCTCCGAGATTTCGCTGATGTGAAGGAGGCCGTCGGTTCCGGGGAAGATCTCGACGAAAGCGCCGAAATCGGCGAGGCGGACGACTTTGCCAAGATATGTTTTGCCCACCTCGGCGACGGCGGCGATATCGGTGACGCGCTGGATGGCTTTCTTGGCCGATTCGCCGTCGGCAGCGAAGATGTTAACGGTTCCATCGTCCTCGACGTCGATTTTGACGCCCGTTTCCTCGACGATGCTGCGGATCATCTTCCCGCCGGGCCCGATCAGTTCGCGGATCTTGTCGGTTGGGATGGTGAGGGTGTAAATGCGCGGGGCGTGCTGTGACATTTCAGCGCGCGGTGTTGCAAGCACGGCGTTCATCTTGCCAAGGATGAAGAGGCGCGCGCGGCGGGCCTGCTCCAGCGCTTCACGCATGATCTTGGTGGTGACGTTGGGGACCTTGATGTCCATCTGCAGTCCCGTGATACCGGTTTCCGAGCCGGCCACCTTGAAATCCATGTCGCCGTAGTGGTCCTCGGCGCCGGCGATGTCGGTCAAAATCGCGTAGGCGTCGCCTTCCTTCACGAGACCCATTGCGATGCCGGCAATAGGAGTGGCGAACGGGACACCCGCTTCCATGAGGGCGAGGGTCGCGCCGCACACAGTCGCCATGGAACTGGAACCGTTGG
>CAZKQQ010000082.1:0-26568 GCA_964554945.1 uncultured Solibacteraceae bacterium
CGCTCGGGTACGCCGCAGACGAAGGCATCGGGCGCAACCTCCGGGACTTCCTGGCCCCCTCGGTGCGCCACTTATTCGACGATTATCTGCACCGCCTCCAGGCTCACTACATAGTGAGCGGCCTCATGCGTCTGATGGCGAAAGATGGAACAGAGCGAATCTGGTTTTATCGCAACACGCGTTACGAGCGGCCGGACCTTCCGCCCCTCGTGCTCGGTCACGCTCTCGATGTGACCCGCCGGGTACGCGCCGAACACGAGCTGACCGAAGCCAAGAAAGCCCTCTTGAAGGCTCACGATGAACTTGCCGCGCGCGTTTCCGACCGCACCCAGGAACTGCAACAGGCCAACGAAAGGCTGCGGTTCGAAATCGGCCAGCGCCGGCAGATCGAAGACGAACTGCTGCGCGCCAGGCAACTGGAATCGCTGGGCATGTTGGCTGGTGGTATTGCGCATGACTTCAATAACTTCCTGACCGTGGTGCAAGGCAATATTGCGCTCGCGAGAATTCATCTTCCTGCCGGGAATCCGGCGCACGACGTGCTCGACCAAGCCCACGACGCTTGTCAGCGCGCGACGTCTCTATCCAATCAACTTCTGGCTTTTGCGAAAGGCGGCGCGCCCATGCGGCGCGTGGTCTCGATATCCGCAATTCTGAAAGCTGCCGTGGGCCTCGTGAGCGCCGGTTCCACGGCTGCCTTAATCCTCTCCCTGGCCGAGGATCTTTGGCCGGCCGACATCGATCCGGAGCAGATTCGCCAAGCCCTCCACAACATCCTCCTGAACGCCCGCGAGGCCGTGTCCGATGGCGGCAAGATCGAGATTCATGCTGAAAACCTGGTGATTGCGCAGGATTCCGGCACGCGCCGAGCCGGGAAGTACGTGCGAATTTCGATTGAAGATGACGGCCACGGCATCCGGCCGGAGATCCTTCCGAAAATCTTTGATCCCTATTTCACGACGAAATCGGCAGGCACCGGTCTCGGGCTCGCCACTGCCTATGCCATCATTTCGCGCCACGGGGGCTACATTTCGGTGGAGTCAGCGCCGGGCGTTAAAACCCAATTCACGGTCGACCTGCCGGCCTCTTCGGCATTGGAACTGGAGGAGTTGCCCGAGGACGAAACCGTTCACCACGGTACCGGCCGAATCCTGGTCATGGATGATAATGACACGCTGCGACATCTGCTGTTGCAGATGCTGGAGCGCCTGGGCTACGAGCCCGAATGCGCCCGGAACGGATCCGAGGCTTTGGATTTGTTTTCGAAAGCAGAAGCGGCCCATCGGCCCTTTCGAGCGGTCCTACTGGATCTCACGATTCCCGGCGGCATGGGCGGTGTAGCGACGGCCAAGCGTCTTCGCGAACTCGACCGGTCCGCCCGGCTGATCGTCTCCAGCGGTTATTCGGACGCGCCCGTGATGTCGGATTTCCGTCGCTATGGTTTCGACGCTGTTATCCCGAAACCGTGGTCGCTACCTGCGCTGAGCCGGACGCTCAGGCGTTTGCTCAGCTAGAAGAGACCTTTCCAGGCAAGCTGCGCGCCGATGAGCGACAACCAAACCGAAAGTCCGACGCGCAGGGGGCGCGCAGGCAGCACGGCTGTCAGGTTAGCGCCGATCAGCACTCCGGCAATCCCGCCTGCCGTCAGCTTCCACAGCAGCACCGAATCGTAATGCCCGGCCGTTAAATTGAAGCCGCCGCCAATCACGGAAACCACGAGGCCGAAGAGCATGTCGGTGCCAACCACCTCTCCCGGACTCAGCGAAGTGAGATTCAACAGCGCGAGCGAGCCTAGGGCCCCGGCACCCGCTGAAGAGAAGCCAACCTCGGTTCCGATCGCCGCGGCAATCAGGGGCAGCCAGCCGTGCCGGTCGGCGCCGGTAGCCGCTTTCCCCTTCTGCAGTGTTCGATAGAAACTGTAAAGAGCCGTGGCGGCGATGGTTGTGCCGAGTAGAACAAACAGCACGCGCTCGTAATGTAGCGAGTTCAGCGCGCCGATCAGATAAACTCCCAAAACCACACCCGGCAATCCGCCCGCGCAGAGAAGTGTCATCACGCGCCGGTTCACCTGCTTTCGCATGAGATACATCGGCGCTACGACCAGCTTGATAATGGCGCCGAAAATCAACGAGGTCCCGACGCTTTCGGCCGGAGAGATCGCGAAAACCAGGATCAAAATCGGCGCAGTAATGGATCCGGCCCCGACTCCGGTCAACCCGACCGCGAGCGCGATGAAGAACCCGACGACAAACGGCATCGAATACAGCATACTACATAAACTCGATCAGGATAAGGGGGATTGTTAGACCTTTCGGAAAAAAAGTAAATCCAGGCTGAAAGTAACACGCATTGCGCCAGAAGCCTGCTGGCCCAAGGGCCGATAGATGGAATGCAGAACGTCCTCAACGGCGGCGGCATCGAGGTCGGCAGTGGTTGTAACTCTCCGCTGCTCAGTAAGTTGGAAAGCAGGCGCGAAAGTACCAACGGTTCTGGCTACGCGGTCCCGGCCCGGTCCGCGAAGTTCCACGAGATCGTCCGGGGCGGGTATCGCCACCAGGAGTTGCCCATCGTCGCGCAGCACCCGCCGGAATTCCAGGGGATTCATTCGCGCCGTGATCGACAGAACGATGGAAAACGAGCCGTTCTCGTAAGGAATGAATCGGTCCGCATTGGCCACAATCCACTGGTGGCCGGGGTAACGGCGCGCCGCCGCATCTATGGCTGCAACCGAGATGTCGACGCCATGCGCCGCGAACCCGCACAATCCGGCGAGACTCCCGACAAGGTCGCCATTGCCGCACCCTGCATCCAGAACAGTGTCGCGGGGCGATCCAGCGATCATTTCCGCGACGCCATCGAGCAGAGGCTTAGTCACACCGCGATCGTGCAAACGGCGCCGGCCGGAGACAGCGGCTTCGGTATCGCCAGGATTCCGGGAGCGCCGGTCCTGCGGCTGAAGCAGGTTAATGTATCCGCTGCGCGCGATGTCGAAGGAATGCCCGCGCGGGCAGACGGCGCGCCGTTCTTCGCGGACCAGGGGCAGATGGCAACTGCGGACCGGGCAGACCAACATGGGTTGAGTGTAGCGGACAAGGCCGTCAACCGCGCTTTTCCGCAACGATCGTTGCGGAATTCGAAGAACATGTGTTGCAACGAAAACAGGTTAGCGTGTGGGCTCCGCTTGGTACGAAGGGGAGCCCGCCAGTCCACTTTGAAGGCCATCCCCATTTCGGTGTGGCATCGACCTTGTCTCACACCTCATTATCGCGCGCGAGGTGTGACGCAACGCGTTGCGGGGAGCATGGTTTGGATGGTAAGCCGCTGATTCTGCAATGGATCCGAATATTCCTCCGGTCTGTCACCGGCGGTGCGTTCCTCGAGAACACGAAGCGCAAAAGTAACAATGCCCGCGGCGCTGCCGCGTCCTGCCCCGGGCGCTTGTAGTCTAATAGAGAACATGTGTAATCGCGCCTGGATGGGAATGGTGTTTCTAGGAGCTTGCTGGTGCGCGCAAGCCCAGTGGTTGAACCAGCCAATTGCCGGGGCTCCCCGCACGGCCGATGGCAAGGTCAATCTGACCGGACCGGTGCCTCGCGTCAATGGCAAGCCAGACCTTTCGGGAATCTGGCAGGCCGAGGCCGAGCCGCGCGGTCCCGGACTCTATGGCTTAGGCGAGTCTCCGAACTCGAAATACTTTCGGAACATCCTGGCCGATTTCAAACCTACCGAAGAACCGCTGACACCGGCGGGCGCGGAGATCCTGCGCCGGAACAGCCAGCCAGGAGCATTTAATCCCACGCTGAACTGTCTGCCCGACGGTACCCCGCACGCCGATCTGCTGCCGGAACCATTTAAGATCATCCAGACGCCCGGCGAGATCGTGATGCTCTACGAAGTGGAAACCACCTTCCGCCAGATTTTCACCGACGGGCGTAAGCAGCTAACCGATCCCTCGCCCTCCTGGATGGGTTATTCGGTCGGCAAATGGGATGGCGACACGCTGGTGATCGACACCATCGGATTCAACGATAAGAGTTGGCTTGACGCCCGCGGCCACGGCCACAGCGAAGAGATGCATGTCGAAGAGCGTTTCCACCGCCGCGATTACGGCCACCTCGAAGTCACGTTGACCGTCACCGATCCGAAGACCTTCACTCAACCCATCACGATCAGCTTCGTCGAGGGGCTCCTGCCGGACACCGATTTAGCCGAGCACTACTGCCTCGAAGGCGAACAGGATGCCGCGCACCAGCCGAGCCGGCAGGCCCGGTGATCACTCGTATGGCGATTCCCGAAGTCTCTTGACCCGATATTGACACCCGTTTGCCGCGCGCGGTTCCATGCGGGACACAGAACCGCGACGGTCACAGAGCGGATTCGTCAAGCGAGTTTGAATCGGCAGACTAGCGGCCGCCTCCTCCAAAAGTGAACCCAACCAGCAGCTCCAGCTGGTTCTGATTACTGGAAAACGCGCTACGCGAAGTCACGCCGTTGGTCGAAATGCCGCTCGGTGAGATAAAGTGCTGCGATCCCCAGCGCGTGTATCGGATTTCAGGTTCAATGCGAAGCCACTTCGCCTGAAACTCCACGCCGGCGCCCCCGACATATCCGAAGACAGTGTTGTTATCGACTCCGGGACCGGAGAGCTGCCCGGGAAAAACGCTGGACGCCGTGACGCCCGTTCCGGTCAGATGATCCCATGACACGCCTCCGGCAATAAACGGGTGTACCACTGGAATGGGAACCCGCCATTTGGCCAGCAGCGGAAACTCCCACGCTCCAGTGCTGGTCGTGAAGGTATTCGTACCGGAGACTCCGAAACCCTGGAAATTGTAATGGCGGTACATCGCGTCAAACTCCACACCGAATCCCCAAGGCAGATTCAACTCCGCCTCCGGACCGACAATGTACCGGTTCACAGTGCTACGAAGCACACCGTTTGCCGTATTGGTTCCATTCACAAAATCGTTGATGGGGATTCCCCCTTTGACGCCAATCGAAAACGGCTCAGCGAACGCCGTGATCGCACCCAGAATGCACAAAAATAGTAGCTTCATGCTACTGCCTACGGGGGGCCCGGCTCAACCGTTTCCTCGCACCGGCGGACTCCGCGAGCAATGTTACGCACCGTGGTTGTGAAGCGTAATCGGCATTGCGATTCTGCCGGTGAAAATGTGTGTTCTGATAGTGGTTGTACGCGAAGCCCAGACCAACAATCGTCCTCACATGTACACTTACTATCGCGCCGCGATGGCGGCGGTTGTGCTCACCAACATCCTGATTGCCGCTCCGGCTTCCCAGCAGTCTGTGCCCCGCACGGCCGAAGGCAAGCCCAACTTCGAAGGTATCTGGCAGGCATCCGGCAGCGAGGCCGCCGACCTGCAAGATCACGCCGCGAGATTCAATATGCCGGCGGGCCGCTCGGTGGTCGCCGGTGGCGTGATTCCGTATCAGCAGTGGGCCGCGGCGAAGAAAGCCGAGAACTTTGAGAATCGCGCGAAGGCCGATCCCCTGGCGCAGTGCTACATCCCCGGCGTCCCTCGCATCATGTATCTCGATTTTCCATTCCAGATCTTCCAGACTCCCCAAGCCATCGCGATAACCTTCGAGTGGTCGCTGGATTATCGCCTCATCTACACCGATGGCAGCGCGCACGCTAAGGACATCGATTCCTGGATGGGCGATTCGCGGGCCCGGTGGGACGGGGACACGCTGGTTGTGGACGTCAGCAACAGCAATGACAAGACCTGGTTCGACATGGCCGGCGATTTTCACAGCGACGCGCTCCACGTCGTCGAGCGATACCACATGATCGATTCCGACACCATTGAGTATCAGGCGACCATCGAGGATCCGAAGGTTTTCACGAAGCCTTGGACTATCAATCTCGCCTTACGCCGGCGAACCGATCGAGACAGACTTTTCGAGTACGTCTGCCAGGCGGAAGCTGAAGAGGCGAATGGCGCGTTCACCCGCGAGCAGCGGACCTGGTACCCCGGCGACGGTACGCCGCCTCCTCTGGTGACGCCCGCTGTCCCCGCCCGGCCCGCAGCGCCTCGCAGGGTGACAAACATTCGACGAAAGCCTGACGCTAAGCCCGATCTTCAGGGATTTTACGAACCCGACGCCGGAGGCGCGAACTACGGCCTCGGAAAGCGCGTTGCGACTGCCGACGCACTCACTCCGCCCGGTCGCGGCGTGATCGCGGATCCGCCAGACGGCAAACTTCCCATGCAGCCCTGGGCCGTGCAGGAACTCGCCGACCGCCAGCGCACCGAACGCGGTTACGACGATCCGACGGCGCACTGTTTTCCGGCGGGTGTTCCTCGATCGATGTATGTCCCGACCGCGTTTCAGGTGATTCAAACCGCCGATTACCTCGTCTTTCTGCACGAGCGCATGTCCTGGCGCATCATCCCGCTGGACGGCCGCGCGCACCTGCCCGACACCATTCGTTTGTGGCAGGGCGATTCGGTGGGTCACTGGGAAGGGGACACGCTGGTGGTCGATACCACCAACCTGAATGGCAAGACCTGGCTGAACGAAGCGGGCGAAATCGTCAGCTATGCCGAGTACGTGGTGGAGCGCTTCACCCCGGCCGGTCCGGATACCGTCAACTATGAGGCAACCATCACGGATCCGGTGGTATACACCCGCCCGTGGACGATTACGCTTTCTTTCAACCGCGAGAAGTTCGAGTTGACGGAAGCGGCGTGTCACGAAGAAGATCGCGACCTCCCGCGCCTGAAGGCCCTCAAGGATGCCGCCGGGAAGAAGTAGGGTTCCCGTGCGGTGAGTCCGAAGTCTCAGGGAGTGCCCAAAACTGTGGGGCGGCCAAGATTGGCCGCCTTTCAGGCGGCCCGTCCGCAGATTTCTGAGAAGTTCTTCCCCCGAGCAGACACAAACTCTTAATGCGGCACTACGAAAGGCGGCTCCCGCACTGGGATCGAGTCGATCAGCCCCTGTTCGTCACTTTCCGCTTGCACGGAAGTCTTCCGGCGCAACGCGTGTTCCCTCCCCAGGGTTTGGCTGTGTCGGGAAAGGCATTCCTGGCGATGGATCGGCTCCTGGATCGCGGCGCGAACGGTCCGTTGTATCTGCGCCGCAGGGAAATCGCCGAACTGGTGGTGGGGGCCCTGGAGGATGGGCAGCGCAAGTTTCAACGATATCAGTTGCATGCGTTCGTTGTGATGCCCAATCATGTTCACCTTCTGGTTACACCGAAGGTCCTGGCCGGCCAATGGTTGGGGCCGTTGAAAGGATTCACCGCTTACCTGGCGAATGATTTGCTCGGTAGTCACGGCCAACCCTTCTGGCAGGACGAGAGCTACGATCATCTGGTACGATCTGCGGCGGAGTTCGACCGCATTCAAACCTATATAGAGGAAAACCCAGTGGCTGCGGGGTTGGCCGTCGCAGCCCAGGAATATCTTTGGTCGAGCGCAACAAGCCGCCTGAAAGGCGGCTGCGGCCAAGATTGGCCGCCCCACAATTTGTAAAACAGCAGGATTAAGCTTCGGTCGTCTGGTGGATCCGGAGGATCACGAACTCAGACGGCCGCACAGGCGCGATCCCCACCTCCATGTTGATCCGGCCGTTGTCGATATCGCTCTGCGTCATGGTGTCCCGGTCGCATTTGACGAAATAGGCCTCGACGGCTTTGGCTCCTTGCAACGCGCCTTGCTGCCACAGCGTGAACAGGAATGCTTCCGCGCCCGCCCGGAGTTTCTCCCACAGCGGAGCGCCGTTCGGTTCAAACACGGCCCATTGTGTGCCGCGCTCGATGCTCTCCTCGACGAAGAGCGCCAGTCGCCGCACATTAACGTACTTCCATTCCGGGTTCTGACGGGCTTGGAGAGTGCGCGCGCCCCACACTACAGGCCCCGCCGGCAATATTGTGCGCAGACAATTCACACCCGCCGTGTTCAAAGCGCCAGCTTGCGAGTCCGTTAACGCGACCGAGAGCCGCGTTACGCCTTGCAGCGTTGCCTCCATGCCGGCGGGAGCTTTCCAGACGCCGCGCCGCGCGTCCGTTCGCGCGATTACGCCGGCAACCGCGCCAGAGGGCGCGAACGATCCCATACGGTTGCCGCGCAACGGATCGGGTTGCATCAGTCGTGGAAAGTAGATCGCCGCATTCGCGCTGGTTGTCCCCACTCCTTGCGCGATACCCGACTGGGCGGAACTCGCGTCCGTCCAGCTGATGGGTGGGTCGAGCACCAGGAACGCGCGCCTGGTCTCGCAATACTGCGCTGCCGCGCTTACCAGCCCGGACTCCAGGCCTTGCCCGTCCCGATGCGGCGGGAGGCACAACAGGTTGAATCCGCCGCTTTTCTCCAGCGAATAGAGCCCCTGTCGCGCCGTCTCCTTTCCCGGGCCGGTGAAATCGGCTTCCGTGAGCGGTACGCCATCTCCGTTAAACAGCCGTACCACGACTGCTTCCGTCCCGCCGTTTGCGAAGAAATCACGCATCGCGTATCCGAGCGTGCTGTCCAGCCATAGCCCGCCGAACGCGTCCTCAAATTCCCGGAAGCTCGTGACGCGGACCGGCTCGTTCACCGGCCCTCGCGCAGCTCTGCCCACGAACGCCGCAATCGATGTCGGCGCACCGTCAATCGGTCGCGGCCTGTTCGGAAGTTCCTCAATGAGAACGCCGGGAAAGCTCGGTGGGTTCGGCACGATTCCAACGATACCGCAAAACGAACCAAAGGCGGCCCGGCGATCCGTCGCTCAGGCGCAGCCGCAATCCTCAGTTCCCCTGCGTCTTCGACGGAATTAGTGGTTCAGCGACGGTTTGTTTTCACTTTTGGACGCGTTCAGATCGCGCGATACCATTAATTTGAAAGTCAATCGGTCCGCGCTGGAAGTCACGCCGACTCCCACCCCGAATTCGAAACTCAGACTTTTGCCAGAGTGGTTGGCAACCGCCCATACCTCATGGGACTGGTTGTTCAACGCGTCGAAACGGCGAAGTTGTCCCGTATCGGCATACTCCTCGAGAGCAACGGCCCAGTCCTTATTCAGGTTATACGCGACGCGCGTTGCAGGCACGAATTCCAGGTTACCGAAACCACCGTGGTAGTCGGTGTCCACAATTGGATTGAAGACGATGTCCACCGGTTTCAGGTGCAGACCGACAATGGGCCGTACCTCGGAGGTAATCCGCCGGGATTCCCAATACTTGTAATTGACGCTGAACTCGAAATTGACGCCGTAAAAGAAAGTGTGGTCGGGCGCATGCGGCCGCACGAACAGCTCGCGCAGTTTGAATCCGTTGAGTGAC
The DNA here is from genome assembly GCA_964554945.1 of uncultured Solibacteraceae bacterium. Classification (GTDB taxonomy): domain Bacteria; phylum Acidobacteriota; class Terriglobia; order Bryobacterales; family Bryobacteraceae; genus PSRJ01. The sequence goes on from CAZKQQ010000082.1 coordinate 9,284, forward strand.
CCGCCGCGCCCCTCCGAGTACGGACTCCATACCGGGAGATAAATTCCCTGTTCGAACCAGTCGGTGACACCGTACGCCCATTCCGCCGCACCGTTGACCGAATGATTAGGAATGAGGCCGCCGGGAAAAGCCGGAGTCTTTTGCCCGACTGCGATAAAGTTGGTGTGGATCATGAGATTCCACACGCCCTTGTCCGCGACCTCGGCGTCGTAAACCTGGATCTCGTCTGTCTGTGCCCAAACCGCTGCCGGCGCCGCCAGCAGAGCCAAGGCCATTGCCGCCCGGCCAGTGCAATACTTGTTCATTAATCGGATTTCCGTTTGAAGCTCGGTCCCGGGTGAATCGCGGACTTAGCTCTAAATTATACTCAAGAGCCCAATCCGGATCTACATCCAAACTTAAACGGAACTGGCCGTAGCCGCTCTCAGTTATTGATATCGCAGCGCGTTGATCGGATCCACCCGGCTGGCGCGTAACGCCGGCAGCCAGACCGCCGTCAGCGCTACGCCGATCAGCACCAGCGGCACCGCGGAAAACACCATCGGATCCCAGGCCTTCACCCCGAACAGCAGGCTCGCAATCAGCCGCGTCAGCCCGAGTGCCGCCGCCAGCCCCACTGCGATTCCCACGGCCGCCAGCCGCAGTCCCTGCAGCACCACCATATTTCGCACGTTGCCCGCGCCGGCGCCCAGGGCCAACCGGATGCCGATCTCCTGCGTCCGCTGGGCTACCGAGTATGCCATCAGGCCGTAAATTCCGATCGCCGCCAGCAGCAGCGCGGCGCACCCGAAAATCGTCAGCACCAGCATGTTGAAATTCTGGGTAGCCGTCGATCGCGATAAGGTTTCTTCCATCGTGCGGACGTTCGCCACGGGCAGTCCGCTCGCCTCGCGCAGTTCCTTCTGAATTGCGGCGCTCAGGGACAGCGGCGGTACCCGCGTCCGGACCACCCACGCCATTGGCGCAATCTGCGAAACCAACGCGTTTTCGCCATCGGTGAGCTGCGCCGACAGCACGTACATAATCGGTTGTGGGTCGCGGTTGAGACCGCCGTCGCGCACGTTGCCCACGACGCCGATAATCTGGCGCGGCGGTTCATCTTTGAAGGCCGGCCCGACCCCGTGGCCGATGATCATCCGGTCGCTCAGCGGATCCCCCTTCGGCCAGAACTTCTTCGCCAGTTCCTCATTGATAATCACCACCGGGGGGCCGCTGTCATCCTGTTCCCGGTAGGTGCGTCCGCGCCGCAACGGAATTTTGAAAGTTTCGAAATAGCCGGCGGACACCATCGTCCATCCTGCCCCGCCTTTGGAGGTGGGTCCTTCCGGGCGGCCGGGAATCTGGAACGGGAGCCCGAAGCCGCCCGTTAAAGGTACGCAGCAACTGCTTCCCGCCACTTCCACGCCCGGGAGCGCCTGGATCCGCCGCACGCCTTCGTGAACCAGCTGTGTCACGCCCGCGGGCTTGGCAAACTGCGGTCCGGTCAGCGACATCCGCATCGTCAAAATATTGCGCACATCGAAGCCGGGATTCACTTGCCGGATCGCAATGAACGTGCGAATCAGCAGCGCCGCTCCCACCAGCAGAACCAGGGCCAGCGCCATCTCCGTGGTCACCAGAAGCGCGCGCGTGCGGTTATGCCGCAGCCCGGTCCCGCTGCGGCTGCTGCTTTCCTTCAACGTGCTGTTCAAATCCGCGCGCGACGATTGCAGCGCGGGCACCATGCCAAACAAGATACCAGTGACAATCGAGAGCGCCAACGTGAATGCCACAACGCGCCAGTCGAGCCCGACTCCAGCGCCGTGCAGACCGATGCGCGGAATATTCCCCGGGCTCACGCTCAGAATCGCGCGAATCCCGGCGTATCCCGCCAGCAGGCCGGCCGTGCCGCCGGCCAGCGACAGCATCACGCTCTCCGTCAGCAGCTGCCGCACGATTCGTCCGCGGCCCGCACCGACCGCCGCCCGAATCGCGATCTCGCGCCTCCGCCCCGTTGCCCGCGCCAGCAGCAGGTTGGCGACATTCGCGCACGCGATCAATAGCACGAACCCCACCGCGCCCACCAGAATCAGCAGCGAGTTCCGCACCCCGCCGGTAAGCGCGTCTTGGAGCGGCTGCGCGCCAAACCCGATCTGCGGAAAATCGAACGGCACCGGATGCCTGACCTTGTAGTCCGAGTAAGCCGCCTGCAACTGAGCGTTTGCCGCCGCCACCGTAACCCCCGGCTTCAGCCGTCCGATCACGCTAAAGTAGTGCCCGTTATCGTCCCGGTCCGGATCCAGCTGAAACGGAATGTAGACATCCGGCGGCTCATCGATTTCGATTTTGAGATTCGGCCCCACGATGCCGATGATTTCGTAGCTCTCGCCGCTCAGCATCATCCGCTTCCCCATCACCTGTGGATCGCCGCCGAACCGCCGCCGCCAAAACCCGTAGGCCAGCACCGCCGTCTTCGGCGCATGCGGCTGATCTTCTTCCGCCGTGTAGGTGCGCCCGCGGACCACATCGGCTCCGCACAGCCGGAAGAAATTCGCGCTCGCGCGCGTCGTCTGGATCTGTTCCGGCTCGCTTTCCCCCGTCAGATTTGCGACGTTGAACGCGTAAGCCGACACGTCCTGAAACGACTGCGTCTGTTGCCGCCAGAAGTTGTATTCGTTCGGCGACGCTCCGCCGCTCCGCCCTCCCTGTTTAAAAAGGTTCTGAAACAGCACGATCTTTTCCGGATCGGGAAACGCCAATGGTTTGAGGAGGACCGTATTGACCACCGAGAAAATGGCCGTATTGGCGCCGATCCCCAGCGCCAGGGCGGCGATCACCACGATGGTGAAACCCGGCGTCTGCAGAAACATGCGCACCGAGTGCTTCAGATCCTTCAGAAATCCGTCCATGCCGTTCTTAGACGAAGCAAAATACGATATGTTCCCGAAAAATCCGGGGTCCGGTCCTCCACCTCTCAGCTTGAGCCAAGTCCCTCACTCTGCTATGCTCAAGGCGTTGATTTCATAAGGTCATTCATTTCTGGCCGCTGAGGCCAGGCTCACCTCGAGAGGTTTATTATGTCAGGCCATTCCAAATGGGCCACCATTAAGCACAAAAAGGCGGCCACGGACGCCAAGCGTGGAAAAGCGTTCACGCGCATTATCAAGGAAATCACCATCGCCGCCCGATCCGGGGGCGATCCGGACAGCAACCCGCGCCTGCGCACCGCCATCCTCGCCGCCAAGAACGTCAGCATGCCTTCCGACAACATTAAGAAGGCGGTCATGCGCGGCACCGGTGAACTCGAAGGCGGCCAGATCGAAGAGGTGATGTTCGAAGGCTACGGCCCCGGCGGCGCCGCCGTCCTGGTGAATGTCGCTACCGACAACCGCAACCGCACGGTCAGCGAGATCCGCCACGTCTTCTCCAAGAATGGCGGCAACATGGGCGAGCAGGGCAGCGTCGCCTGGATGTTCGAGCGCAAGAGCCAGATCTTCGTCCCCTCCGACAAGGCCGGTGAAGACCAGCTCATGGGCATTGTCCTTGACGCGGGCGCCGATGACCTCCGCAACGACGGCGATCATTGGGAGGTCCTCTCCCCGCCAGAAGCTCACGAGTCCGTTATCAAGGCTCTCGATTCCCACAACCTCCCCCACGAAGACGCCACCATCGCTTTCGTTCCTAAGAACCTTGTTAAGCTCGAAGGCAAGAACGCCAGCGGCATGCTCAGGCTCAACGAAGCGCTCGAGGAGCATGACGACGTGCAGAACGTCTATTCGAACTTCGATATCGACGAGAAGGAGTTGGAGGCGATGGCCTAGCCCGTGCGCGTCCTCGGCATCGATTGCGGCTCCGAGCGCACCGGCTATGGTGTAATCGAGACCGATGGCGTCGATCATCGACTGGTGGCCGCCGGTGTGATTCGGACCGATACCAAAGCCCCATTTGAGCAACGTTTACTGGCCATCGCCACGGGCCTGCGCGGTCTGATTCGCGAGCATGCGCCCGACGCGGCCGCCGTCGAAGAGGTATTCTTTTCCGCCAACGTGAAGACCGCGCTCAAATTGGCGCAGGTTCGGGGCGTCGCGCTCCTGGCCATCGCGGAGGCGGGCGTGGAGCTGGGAGACTACTCGCCTTTGGAAGTGAAGACAAGCGTTGTCGGTTACGGCCGCGCCGAAAAGAGCCAGGTGCAGCTGATGGTCCGGTCTCTGCTTCGCCTGCGCGAAGAGATCGCTTCCGAGGATGCCAGCGATGCTTTAGCAGTCGCAATCTGCCACGCCACCCACTACCGCTTGCGAGTCACGGTATGAAGTACGCGCTGCTGGTTCTCCTGGCCGCGCCCTTGTTGGCCGCCGATGGCCCGCGTCTGTTCTACTCCAAATCTTTCCCCAACAGCATCCCCGCTTACGTCGAAATCACACTGGACAAATCCGGCGCCGTGGAATACCGGGAAGCCCCCGGCGAAGACAACCCGGTTAGGTTTCACCTCAAGGATTCGGAAGTGGAAGAAGTCTACTCGCTGGCTGACAAGCTCGGTCACTTCAACCACCCCGTGGAAGCGCCGGTGAAAGTGGCGTTCATGGGCACGAAGACCTTTCGCTGGGAAAACGGCCCCGAAAAAAGCGAGGTCAAGTTCAACTACTCGCAGGACCCGTCCGCGCAGGCCTTGCTCGACTGGTTCGAGCGCATGGCCGAATCCGCGCAGCGCAATATCCAGCTGGAGCGCGCGGTCAAGTACGACAAGTTGGGAGTGGTCAAAGCGCTGATTGACTTGCAAATAGCCCAGGACAAGAAGCGCCTGGTCGGCGCCGAGCAATACCTGCCCATGCTCGACCGCGTCACGAAGAACGAAAGCTTCATGCACACCGCGCAGGAGCGGGCCGCGGAGATTGCGGACGCCATCCGCGCGCCCAAGCCCTGATCACATCTTCATCAGCCGGATGCTCGCGTTGGACGTACTGAGGTCGAGTAGCGGCCCGCCGTTGCCGATTACGCCGTCCAGCCGGTTCTTGTTGCGGTGGAACTCGCTCTGTGCCCGCACCTCGAAATCTGAAGTTACCGAGGCGTTGTTGGTGCGCGCCTGCACGCGCGCATTCACCTCCGCGGGCAGATGCAGCGTGATATGCCCGTTGCTGCTGCCGACACGCACATCGTTGTCGAACTTGGGAGACAGCGTGAGGTCGACCGCGCCATTGGAGGTTTCCAGCCGCAGCGGCCGGTCTCCCGCCGCCGCCAGATTGGCAGTGATGGCCCCGTTCGATGTGTTCGCTTGCAGCGAGCCTTTGAGATTGTCCACGTGGATGTGCCCGTTGGAGGTGCGCACCATGGTCTCACCGGTCACGTCCGTCAATTCCACGGCGCCGTTGGAGGTGGTCGCGTCGAGTCTGCCCTGGAAGGCTTGCACGTGGATGGATCCATTGGAGGTGCGCAGGCGGGCCGGGCCGGACCCGTCCGTCACCCGGATCTGGCCGTTGGATGTCGTGATCATTTCCAACACCGCACGCCGCGGCATCTTCACAGTGAATCGCGCGCCCCAGCCACCGCGCAGCTCCGATGGCCGCACCGCGCGGACCGAAACCGAGTCCGGGCTATTGTCGATCTCGATTTTCAGGGAATCCGCCGCCTGCGCAGTCGGTCCGAATTTCGTCCCGCTGATATCGACCGTCTCCTGATCCCAACCCGAGAGATCTATAGTGCCATTGAAGCCCTCGACATTGAGCCGGCCGGTGGCTTTCAAGGGATAGCTGTAATGGAAATCCTTCGGAAATCGCCCGAATCCCCCAAACTCGTCGATATAGCAGCCAGTGAGCCCGAGCAGGCCGGCGGCCAGAACCGAAACGAATACTTTCGTGCGCATAGCTGTCCTCGATGTGGGGAATACGCAAATGATACCGGTTTTGTTCCAGTCTAGATAGCAATCCGCCGCTCTTCCCGGCACGACCGGTAGATCGCATCCACCAGCTCCAGGGCCCGGTACCCCTCCTCGCCGGAAACCAGCGGCGCCCGCCCGCTCCGGATGGCCTCTCCAAAATCCATGAACTGCCGCTCGAACGGCGCGAGCGAGATTGCCATCGGGTCCGACGCCCCCGACGCCGCACCCGGAGCGATGGGCGGCGGCGGTTCGCTGCCATCACCCGTTACTTCCCACGTGGTCAGCCGGTCGCCCGCAATGACCGCCATGCCGCAGGTTCCGTGAATTTCCACCCGTTCCGGCTGGCCCGGTTGAAACGACGTCGCAGCCTGAATCATCCCGGTTGCTCCCGATCGGTAGCGCATGAGTGCGTTAATGATGTCTTCCGATTCCATCTCGTGGGTCGCGCCCAGCTGCCATTCCCCATACACATGCCGCACCGGTCCTGCCAGCCACAACAGCAGATCGGCTTGATGAATCGCCTGCGTGATGAGCGCGCCTCCGCCCTCCACGGCCCATCGGCCTTTACCCGGCCGCGCATAATACTCGGCCGGACGGTGCCACTTCACATACGCATCAGCTTGCAAAATCGTGCCGAGCCTGCCCGCATTAATTGCGCCCTTGAGAAACTGGCTCGAATCATCGAAACGGTGCTGACTGATCACGCCGAGCAAAATCCCTGTATCGAGCATGCGCCCGGCAGTTTGCAGGTCTGCGGCGATCGGCTTCTCGACCAGCACGGGTTTCCCAATCTCTGCGCATAGTTGTACCGGTTCCAGCCGGAAATCGGGAAGTGTGCAGACATCGACGAAATCCACTCGCGGGTGCCGGCAGACCTGCTGCCATCCAGCGCAATTCTCACAGCCGTATCGATCGGCAAACGGCTTGCTATGCGCCGGGTCGCGCGCGGCGCACGCCGTCACTTCATATCCGATATTGCGATATGCCTGCGCGTGCTTGTGGGCCACCGCTCCGGTTCCGATGATGCCGACGCGGTACGCCATTTCGTCTAGAAGGTGCGGTGCCGACGGCCGATTAATTCCTGCAGCCGCGCGAACGCCTCGCCGGCGCCGGTCAGCAACCCCTCTGGAAATTTGCGATACGACAGAATTTCCGCATACATCTGCGGCGCCGTTACCGAGTTCAGTCCCAGCCCCGCCAGATATTGCAACCGCATATTCAGATCGTCATTGATCTGCGCGCCGGCAGTCATCGTCTGCAAATCCGAGGCCCGGCCCGCGTAGCTTGCCAGCAGATCGACCACGGAATTGAATTGCACGGCGGTGAGGGATGCGGTCACACCCGCGTATGACTTCTGAGCGAGCCGCCGCTGCAGTTCATCGATATTGATCGGGGCGCCCCCCGGCCGCCCGATCAGCACCAGGTCGTAGCCATCGCCGTTCAGGTAATTACTCCATACCGTTCCATTCGGAAAAACGTCGAAGAACGTGGCGAGCTCGGTTCTGACCGTGTCCAGGTCGCTCTCATACAGCGGCAGCCATTGCGCCACCACACCGCCCGGGTTCAGGTGCTGCTTGACCAGCTCGTAGTATTCCTTGGAGTACAGGCTTGACGTGCCCTTCACCCAGGGATGAATGGGATCGGTGGTGATCACGTCGAACTTCTCCGGGGTGGTGAGGATGTAGTGGCGCGCGTCATCATACACGATGTGGGTGCGGCCGTCGCGCAGAACGTGATTGTTCTCCTTGCCGAAGTACTCGTCGGAAGCGGGGGGAATGATCGGCTCGAGCTCGCAGATCGCAATGCCCTGCACCTCGGGATAGGGAACGAAGGATCCGGCGGTGACGCCGGCGCCGAAACCGACCACCAGGACCGAGTGCGGCGCGGGATGAAACAGCGCCGGCAGATGCCCCATCATCCTCTGCAGCCGCATGTCGAGAATCGCGGTGGATGCCTCCGATTTTCCGCTCACGTAGAAAAAACGCTGGTCGCCGCGGTCGGTAATGACTACCGAAGAATTGATTCCTTCGCCGACGAACAGAGGCCGGGCTTCAGCCGTTAAATTCAAGCCGCGCAAAATCGGGGCGATGCGCCGGCCATACATGATCGCTTGCCAGGGAACGGCGCCGACGGTCAATGCGAGTACTGCCGCCAGCGCGATTGCGCCTGCGAACGCGGCACCATACTTCCTCGTCACGCGCGACTCGAGCGCGAGCGGAGCCACCGCAAGGATTGCGGCTACAACGGTGAGGGCGATGAGCAATTGTTGCGAGACTTGCGTTCCGAGCGCGGGGATCAGCACGAGGCTGAACAGCAGCGCGCCGGCGATGGAGCCCGCGGTATTGGCCGCGTAAACTTCGCCGGTGAGCCGCGCGGGATCTTCGCCGCGGCGCGCGGCGGCGGCCAACGCCAAGGGGAAACTGGCGCCCCAGAGCAGCGTCGCCGGGAGAATGGTACGCACGCAGCGCGTCATGTCGAGATCAAAATTAAAGAGCGGACTGGTCGCGAGCCACGGATCCACCGGCCAGTAGGGCAGGGAATAGACTAGGGAAAACGCGGTCCAGGCGATGGCTGCGGCCAGCAGGATCTGGCAAATTGCCAGCGCCCATCGCGCGTCCGCGACCCGCCCGGCGATCCATGATCCCGCGGCGCTGCCCGCCCACAGTCCAATCAAAAAAACCGCGAGAATGATGGAGAACGTGTAGACCGTCGCGCCCATCAGCAGCGAGAGGAGCCGCGTCCAGACGACTTCGGCGCCGAGGGCGGTCAAACCAGAGATCGCGATGGCCGCGTATATGAATGCCGCGCCCCGGGCGCGCGGCGCCGGTTCCTGTTCGGTTTCGGGGACCGCCCGGTGCGCGTAGCGTGAGGCCAGTGTGAGCGCCAGCAGGGCGACCCAGACGTTCGCCGCCGCTGCTACGTACGTGGCGATCGCCATGTCGAAGACACGCAACAGATAGAAGCCCGCGAGCAGACATCCAAAAACCGCGCCGGCGATGTTTGCGCTGTAGAGCAGTCCCATCCACGAAATTCCCTGGGGCGTGGTTTCCACCCAGCGGGTGATAGCAGGAAGCGAGCCGCCCATCAAGATGGTTGGCGGCAGCAGGCAGAGCGCCGCCACCAGACCGCGCAGGACCAGACCCAGCGGCCCGGCTGTTGCGCCAGCAACGTACAGGCGGCCAACCAGAGGAACGCCGAATAGCGCGATGATCCCGAACGCGCCGATCCCGAGTTCCAGAAAGGCATAGACTCGCAGGGGATGCTGCCGCGCCGAAACAAATCGCGGCAACGCCGCGCTCCCCAGACACAGCCCGCCCATGTACGCCGCCAGCAGCAATCCCAAGGAAACCGCCGACGCGCCGATCACCAGTTGCAGCAGCTGGAACCAGACGATCTCGTAAATGAGCGCGGCGCAGCCGCTGCCGGCCAGCAGGATCAGCAGCCAGGGAAGGGAACCTTGCGAAAATTCCGGACTCTCGACCTGAAGCACTTCCGCGGCGACGGGCTCGACAGGCTCGCGCCGGGTCTTAAGGGGTCGTTTGGGCACTGAACTACCCATTTTCACACGGCCAAAAGAAAAAGGGCCTCGCCGAGTAGACTCGGCGAGGCCCGGAAGAAGCGTCGTTACCTTAGAACTCGAATTTGGCGACGATCTGCCCGCTTCGCGGTTGCGTGCCAGCACCCGCGAGCGTGGCGACATAGCCGTAGCCGCCGGTCAGCACTCCGTTGGTGAAGGCGAGGGGAGTCGTCGAGTTACCCCTGGTCGGCACCGACAGGAACGTCCGGTTGAAGATGTTCTGGAACTCCGCCCGGATATTGAAGGTCATTCTTTCCCTGATGTGGAAGGCGCGGCCCATGCTGAGAGACTCGGCCGGCTGCCGCTGCCACCGGTAGTCATTATAGTAGCCTGCGGCAGTCCCGAACTGGCCTACTGGTGCATCGGTCCAGGCTGCCGGATTCAGCACCTGCGTGGTTTGCGGGTTGAAGCAATGACAGTTCGGATCCACGCTCAGCAAGGATGCCCCGGCAACACGGTTCTCCGTGGTGGCGCCGCCGCCAAAGATAGCCGGGTTTTGGAAGGGATTGCTTCCACGCATCAGCTGGTTGAGCAGATTGTTGTTGGAGGACGGTGTCGGGATCACTACCCCGCTCTGATACCGCAAGACGCCGCCGAAAACCCAGTCGCGAGCGACCATCGACAGCACCTTGAAGCCGCTGGTGTCGGCCTTGATCTTGGGCGTGGTGTAGTTGAACGAGATGACCAGCGCGAACGGCCGGCTCAGGCTGGAGATCTGCTTGTTTTGATTGCGGTTGAATACATCGTTGATGATCAGCGACCCCGGCGTGAAATACGACGTATCCGAATTTGCGCCAAGCGTCAGCTCTTTCTGCCAAGTGAAGGCTCCCTGGACGTCCAGCCCATGGGAGTAGCGTTTCGTCACCTTCGCTTGCAGCGAATCGTACCAGGTGTCGCCCAGCGGCGGCCCCAGGAACGGCGGCGCGCCCGTGTTCCATTGCGGATACGGACGTATCGCCTGGTTGAGCGCCTGAGTCGCCGGGAAGCCGGGGTACACAGCGGGAACCGCCCCGTTGACCACGCGGAATTGCGGGAAGCGTGCCTGCACGGCGGGGGCACTGACCGGCAGCGTCAGTAGTGCTCGATCATTGGCGTTGCTCATATCCAATCCCCACTGGGATTTCAGACCCTCAGGGGTCAAAGCGTTATAGTTCTGGGACGCCATCACCGGCGCTGTCCACCACACACCGCGGTTGCCCACGTATTCGGCTTCGACCACCACATTGCGGGCGACTTCACGCTGAAGGCCGATGCTCCACTGGAGAATGCGCGCCGGCCTGCCGGCGTTCTGCGCGATGGAAATGAATGGCGATTGCGGCGGCACCAGGCCGGAAGCAGCCCGGCTCGGATACTGCGGCGTGAAGTTCGGGTAGACCGTAACCGGGTTTCCGTAGGGATTGCCCGGAGCATACGGATCGCCCAACGCGAGTTGTGTCGCCGCCAGTCCCGGCCCCGGGGAAACCAGCGTATAAAAATCGGGAACGCTGGGGGAAAGGAAGGCGTTGTTGGGCGATGTTCCGTACGCCAAAGCGCCCCCCGCGCGGAAGACCGTCTTGGGTGTGATCTGGTAGGCCAAGCCCAGACGCGGTCCCAGCGCATACGGGTAATTGCTATTGAAACTGCAATGGCAAGTGGCTTCGTAAATCACTGTGCCCGCGCGGCCGACAATGGGATTAATTGCGTTAAAATCGGTGCTCTGCATGCGGCCATACTGTTCTCGCAGCAGCGTAACGTAATCCCACCGTAATCCGTAATCGAGCGTCAGTTTCCGCGTCACCTTCCAGGTGTCCTGCACGAACAAGCCGATGGTATGATTGCCCAGCCGCGAATCCGTGAGAGCGGAATAATTCAGGCTGTCGACCGCGCCGAGCAGGAAGCTGGCGTAGGGAAAGCCGGTCTGAAACGGAAACGAGGCTTGGCCCACTTCCCAAGGGTTGGCGGTCTCGAGATTGCTCCAGTTGAATCCGCCATTGGCACGCACGGCGCTCTGCTGCGGGAATCCTTCCACGATCATTTCGCCGCCCGCTTTATAGGTGTGATTGCCCTTCACCCAAGTCAGGCTGACGTTCGCTGTGGGTTTAATATCCTTCAGCTGGTAGTTGTTGAAAGTGCCGCCGCCGGGCCCGCTGCCGCCGAAAAGACCGCCGCCGAGCGACATGCCGCCGGTAATGAAATTCAAAGCCCCCCCGATGGACGGCATATAGTTGTTGGCCGCAAACTGGGCGTTCTTCGGCCAGTACGCGTCCTGGGAGGAGGTGACAGTGAACAGCGGACGATTGTAATACTGGAGCCCGATGCCGACGTGCAGGAGCACGGTGGGCCGCAACGTATCGTCGAAGTTAATGCGCGTGGTATAGACGGTGTCATCGGTGGGCGCATTTGGCAACGTAGTTACAGCGTATCCATTCGTGTTGGGCGACTCGGTGCGTGTCACCTGCATATACCCCGACACCTTCATCGTCGAGCTCAGAGCCTGATCGATCTTGATGGAAGGAATGGTGGTGTGCCGGAAATTGCTGTAAGCCGGAACAGCGTAGTTGCTGATCAGCGCTCCGGGAATGTTGGCATGCGGAACCAACGCCTGGAACTGGAGGGCAACTTTATCGAACTGGCTTGGAGGAATCTGGTTGCCGCTATACGGGTTCCTTAGCTGCACGCCGCCCGGCCCCGTAAAGGTGCTGGTCGGGTCCATCACGGTAAACGCGGGAAAACTACGGCCTGCCGGGTCAGGAGCAGTGCTAACGAAGGGAAAAATCGCCTGGGTGAAGTTGCCGGCGCGTTCCTGGTCCGTGGGGACCGTGCCCAGCCCGTTGCGCACGACCTGGGTCTCGCGGAACTGTTCGAAGTTGAAAAAGAAGAAGGTCTTGTCCCGGCCGTTGTAGTGGGGCAGAATCACCGGGCCGCCCAGCGTGAATCCGTAGTCATTGCGCCGGACGGAATTCCGGATCAGATGGCCCTGCCCGTCGTTGGTGAACGGCAGGCCGGCATTCAAAGCCTCGTTATCGAAGTAATCGTAAGCGCTGCCATGGAGCTGATTGGTGCCGGACTTCATGGTGAAGTTCATGTACCCGCCGCCGACCTGCCCGTACTCCGCGGCGAAATTGCTGGTCTGGACCGCGACTTCCTGAATCGCGTCTACGCTGGCTTGCGTTGCCTGGGTGAGTTGCTTCCACATTCCGTTGGTGGCGTCCTGGCCTTCAATGCGGATGGCCCCGGTGCTGGAGGGCATGCCATTGACGCGCAAGGTATTGTCCGTGGCAAAAAGCGTGCCCGGGAGGAGGCTGATGGAAGCCAGCGGGTTCCTGATGTTGCCCGGACCAGTCCCGGTTCCGTTGAGCGTAAGCAAGGGAAGGTTGTCGAGCCGGGTGGTATCGACCGTATGGCTTAACTCACCGCTCTCAGTCTTCAGAAGCGGGGCTTCCGCCTGGACCGTTACCGATTCCGTAGCAGCACCCACTTCGAGCGCGAAATCGACACGCACGGTGGTTGCCACGTTGACGATAATTCCAGGGCGGACTGACTTTTTAAATCCTGGTACGGTGACGCTTAATTCGTAAGTGCCCGCCGGCATTTGGGCGAGCGTGTAATTTCCAGTTGCCGAACTTCCGGCTTGGTACACGGTGCCGGTGTCCGTGTTCTTGGCTTCTACGACCGCATTTGCGACCACTGCTCCGGCCGGATCGGCGACAGTGCCGGTAATGGTGCCGCGATCGGTCTGGGCCAAAACGGCCAAGGCAGACGCGATCAGCGCAACGGCACACTTCAACAAACGCATATTTCCCTCCTCAAGCAAGACTTGTAAATGACTCAGATTTCAAAGGTTTGCGTACAGTCTATCCCGTGATTCCCGGAGGGGTCAAGGCGGGGGCCGGTCAAAACGCGGTCAAATTGTTCGAGATGTTACCTAATGCTTTCGCCGAGAAACAAAAAGGGCCCCGCCGGATGAATCCCGGGGGGCCCAAGGCAGGTGTCGTGAGCTAGAACTGGAAGCGGGCGACGATCTGGCCGCTTCGCGGCGTTTCGACATAACCCGTCGCGCCAGGAACCATGTTGACGAATCCGTAGCCGCCGGTGAGCTGGCCGAAGTTATTCCTGGTCGTGAGCGCCTGCGGGTTGGTTGCCGCGGGAGGGGTCAAAAACACGCGATTAAAGACGTTATAGAACTCCGCCCGAACGTTCAGACTGGCACGCTCTTTGAACCGGAAGGTGCGGCCGAGGCTAACTGATTCGGCCGGCTGGCGCTGCCACCGAACGTCGTTGTAGTAGGGCGCCGCAGTGCCGAATTGGCCGGCGGGCGCATCAATCCAGGCGTTCGGATTCAAGGTAAGGGTGCTGAACGGATCGATGCAATGGCAGTTGGGATCGGTCGAGAGAATGGGCTGGCCTGAGACGCGGTTCTGCATGGTCGCGCCGCCTCCCCACAAGGCAGGGTTGTTGCTGAGACCGCGATCCATTTGAGACAGCAAGGCATTATTAGATCCGGCGGAACGAATCACTACACCGCTCTGATAGCGGAGCACCGAGCCCAGGACCCAGTCGCGGGCAAGCCACGAGAAGGCCTTTAGCCCGGTGCTGTCCGCGTTGAACTTCGGCGTCGTGTAGTTCATTGAGATCACCAGCATGAACGGCCGGCTGAAGCCGGAAACCTGCTTGTTCTGTGCATAGTTAAAGACATCGTTGATCAGCGGCGGATTCGGTGTGAGGTACGAAGTATCGGAATTGGCGCCGTTGGTAAGTTCTTTCTGCCACGTAAAGGCGCCTTGCACATCCAGGCCATGGGAGTAGCGCTTGGTCACTTTCGCCTGGAGGGAGTCATACCAGGTATCGCCCAGCGGCGGCCCCAGGAACGGCGGAACTCCAAACCACTGCGGGAACGGCCGGATTGCCTGATTCAGAGGCTGCGAAGCCGGGAAGCCGGGGTAGACGTTGTTCGGATTTGCAAATTGCGGGAAGCGGGCGATGACTCTGGGATCGCTCAACGGAAGGCTGAGCAGTGTGCGGTCGGTAGGGTTGGTGATGTCCAAGCCCCATTGCGATTTCAAGCCTTCGGGGCGGAGAGCATTATAGTTCGTGGTGGCGAGCAAGGGCGCGGTCCACCAGACTCCGCGATTGCCGACATAGGCAGCCTCTACCACCAGGTTGCGCGCGACCTCACGCTGCAGCCCAATACTCCATTGGAAGATGCGCGGCGGCCGGCCGGCATTGCGATCAATCGAAATAAAGGGAGATTGTGGCGGCGTCGCACCGCCGAATGAAACCGGATAGTGCGGCGTGAAATCAGGCCATACGATGGGCGCATTGCCGTAGGGATTGCCAGAAGCGAATGGATTTCCGCCCTGCAGCGGGCTGACGCTGAGATACGACCCGGCCGGAGCGGTAAACGTGTAGAAGTCGGGCACGCTATAGGAAAGGAACGCATTGTTGGGAGCCGATCCATAGGCCAAGCCGGCGCCGGCGCGGAACACGGTCTTCGGCGTGATCTGATAGGCCGCTCCCAGGCGCGGGCCGAGCGCGTAAGGATAATTGTTATTGAACGAGCATTTGCAGGTGGCTTCGTAGACGACATTGCCCGGCCGATTACCGGCGAGCGGATTCGGCGAGGAGAAGGACGCGTTCTGCATGCGGCCATGCTCTTCCCGCAACAGCGTCACATAGTCGTACCGCAGGCCGTAGTCCAGGGTGAACTTGCGCGTGACCTTCCAGGTGTCCTGGGCGTAGAATCCGAGGGAATGATTGCCGATGCGCGAATCGGTCACTTGCGAAACCGTGAGACTGTTGGTCACGCCCATCAAGAAGCTGGCGTAGCTGAAGCCGGTGCTCGCGAATGCGCCGCGGTTGAACTCCCACGGATCGCCGGTCTGATTTTGGCCGAAGCCGAATGCGCCATTGGCGCGTGTGTAATTGACCTGCGGAAATCCTTCGACAATCATCTCACCGCCGAACTTAAAGGTGTGATTGCCTTTGACCCAAGTAAGGTTCACATTCGCGGTTGGTTTGACATCCTTTAACGCCTGTACCGCGAAACCGGGTCCAATGCCGAGTGAGGTTCCGCCCTTAACCGGCGCGAAGGTGGAATCGACCAAGCCCGTCAGATTCGGATATTGGTTTATGTAGAACGGTGCGAACGTGCTGCCCAGCGAACTCTGTGTGAACGACGGCGGGACGGCAGGCTGGACGGTATAAAACAACCCGATGCCCAAGTGAAGCAGCAAGGTCGGGCGTAGCGTCTGATCAAAATTGATGCGAGCCGTATTGTTAATCGTATCCGTCGGTTCCACTACCGACCAGGGATACTGACTCGGGGAGTAGCCGTTGGCGCTCGGGGAGACCGTATGTGTCTGCTGCCAATAACCCGAGATTTTGATGGTGGAGCTGAGTGAGTGATCGAGTTTCACCGAGGGAATGGTGGTGTGCCGGAAATTGGAATAGGCAGGAACAGCGTAATTATTGACGAACTGATTAGCCAAGGGTCCCAGCGGCAGCGGCAACGTCGATTGGATCTTTAAGGCTACCGGATCCATGCGCGCGATTGGAACTGTATTATTTGTAAACGGACTCCGCACCGCCGAGCCGTCTGCGCCGGGGCGGGTCGAAGTGGGATCAAAAACCTCATATTGAAAGAGTTGCTGCCCGGCGGAGTCGATCAGCGGCTGTCCGGCAACTGTCAGCGCGCCTAATTGCGCTCCGCTGAAATTCCCGTTTCGATAGTCCAGCGTTGGAACGGTGGCGACTCCGGTGCGCACCACTTGCCCTTCGCGGAATTGCTCAAAATTGAAGAAGAAGAATGTTTTGTCGCGGCCGTTGTAAATTTTCGGAATCCAAACCGGCCCGCCGAGCGTGAACCCATAATCGTTGCGACGCACGACGTTGCGGATGTGCTGACCGGTTTTCAAAGAATTAGAGGCCCCGGCGTCGGTAAATGGCGTTCCCGCGTTGAGCGCCTCGTTGTCGAAGTAATCGTACGCCGAACCATGGAACTGGTTGGTGCCGGACTTCATGGTGTAATTGAAATAGCCGCCACCCGCTTGTCCGTATTCGGCTGAGAAATTGCTGGTTTGGATGGCAACTTCCTGAATCGCATCAACGCCCGCCTGGACACTCTGGTTGAGCTGGCGCCACATGCCATTGGTGGCGTCCTGGCCTTCGATGCGGATGGCTTGCGAGCTGGACGGCATACCGTTGATGCGCAGCGTGTTTTCGTTGGCAAAGGAAGCGCCTGGCAACAGTGTCGTGACCTGCAGGGGGTTGCGTACATTACCAAGGGTACCGGCATTGCCGAGCGTGAGCAGAGGGATGCTGTCGACGCGGTTGTAGTCGACGTTGTGGCTCAACTCGCCGCTTTCGGTTTTCAGGAGCGGGGCTTCGGCCTGAACGGTGACGGACTCGGTGGCGGCTCCGACTTCAAGCGAGAAATCGACGCGGATCGTGGTGGCGACGCTAACGATGACTCCGGGGCGAACCGATTTTTTGAACCCCGGCACGGTCACGGTCAGTTCATAGGTGCCCGCGGGCAACTGGGCGAGCGTAAAATTCCCGGTTCCAGTTGTCGCTGCCTGGTAGGCGGTACCGCCTTCGGCGTTCCTAGCTTCGACCGTGGCATTAGCAACCACCGCTCCGGCCGGATCCGCTACGGTTCCAGTGATCGTGCCCCGGTCGGTTTGAGCAAGAACCACCGTCACGCACACCAGCAGACACACCCCGATGTTCGACAAACGCATTCACCCCTCCTGGATAAAGCAATACAAAGCTGCGGGCCAGTGTATCCCAGAGGGGAGACTGGGTCAAGGAGCTTGATGTGCAACTGTCAAGCCTCTTTAGAAATGTCCCCTTCCTTAGCTCGTTAGAAGTGTCCCCTTT
>CAZKQQ010000083.1:0-26567 GCA_964554945.1 uncultured Solibacteraceae bacterium
CATTTTCGGGGCGTGAGGCGCGTCGAACACACCGGACAATACAGCATCGGTTCTTCTTCGTCCCGTTTCCCCGCGGCCGTTACCTCGGCATCGGTTTCCTTCACGATTGCCCCGATTATAGCGCGCCAATGCCGCTCCCTTACGAAGCGGCAACCCTGCACCCAGCGCGCCAATTTCCTACAATAGGAAGCAAGCTTATGAAACTCACTGGGGTGGTGCTGGTACTGTTGGTGACAACGGGCTGGGGACAGCCACAAAGGCAGGAACGCGCGGTGCGGCTCGACACACGCGGCACGCGCGGCGCCATCGCCGCCGGCGCCGATTTCGCGACCGATGCAGGAATGCGCATGTATTATCGAGGGGGCAACGCCGTGGACGCCGGCATCGCCGCCATGCTCGCCGCCTCGGTCACCGAATTCTCGCATTTCGGGTTCGGCGGCGAAGCTCCCATCCTGATCCGCACCAAAGACGGCAAGGTCCACTCCATTGCAGGCATCGGTACAATGCCCAAACTCGCGACGGCCGATTTCTTCCGTAACCATAAGCTCGAGCCCGACGAGATGACCTCTCCCCCCGATGAGCACGGCCTCAAGGATTGGGTCCCGGTCGCAGGCATCCTGCCCGCGCTCGTCCCCGGAATGCCCGAAGCGGCGCTGGTCGCATTGCGCGAATTTGGCACCAAGAGTTTCTCCGAAGTGATCGAGCCCGCCATCGAACTGGCCGACGCTTTCCCTATCGACGAACTGCGCGCCTCCACTATCCAGCGCACTGTCAAGTATCTGGATAAATGGCCTTCGTCCCGTCGCGTTTTCCTCCCCAACGGCCGTCCGCCGCGAATCGGGGAAATTTTCCACCAACCCGAACTGGCCCACACTCTGCGCTCCATGGTCGAGGTCGAGAAGAAAGCTCTTGCCTCGGGTGCTAGCCGCGCCAAAGCCATCGATGCGATCCGTGATTATTTCTATCGCGGCGAAATTGCCCGCAAGATCGACGAGTTTTCCAAACAGAACAACGGTCTGATCCGCTATGAAGACATGGCCGCCTTCCGCCTTGAGCCCGAAGCTCCGGTATCCACAACCTTCCACGGCTACACCGTCTACAAACCCGGATTCTGGAGCCAGGGTCCGACCATGATCGAGGCCCTGAATATTCTCGACACGTACGATCTGACCGCGATGCGACACAATTCGGCCGAATACATCCACACGATGGTCGAAGCATTAAAGCTCGCCTATGCCGACCGCGACACGTATTACGGCGATCCTAAGTTCAATCACATCCCCGAAGAGCGGCTTCTCTCGAAGGAATATGCGGCCGAGCGCCGCAAGCAGATCGGCAACATGGCTTCGCTCGATTTCCGGCCCGGGCAAATCGGGCCGCATCCGCCCAAGCATCCGTCACAGACCGAGATCGCGCGCTACCCGCTGGATGACGCACTTCTTGCCAAGGACACTACCTGCGTCGACGCCATCGATAAAGATGGCGTGGCTTTCTCGGTGACGCCGTCCGGCGCGTGGCTGCCGTCCGTAATCGCGGGCGATACCGGTATTCCCCTCACCGAGCGCGCCCAGAGTTTCCTTCTGGTCCCGGGCCATCCCAATGAGCTGGCGGGAGGTAAGCGCCCCCGCGTCACTCTCAGCCCGACGCTCGTAGTCCGCCCCGATCACACCATAGTGGCCCTCTCCACTCCCGGCGGCGACAACCAGGAGCAATCGCTCATGCAGGTCATGTTCAACGCCATGGAGTTCGGGATGAACACAGAAAACGCCGTGGAGGCGCCGCGCTTCCAGACCGAACACCTGGTTTCCAGCTTCGATAATCACGCCATGAGCCCCGGCAGCCTTCTGCTCGATGAACGCACGGCTCCCTCCGTGGTCACCGAGTTGGGCCGCCGCAATCACAAAGTCGAAATGCGTTCGCGGTACAACAGCGGCGCCGCTCCGGGTATCGTGCGCCTGAATCCCGACGGCATGATCGAGGCCGGTTCGGATCCGTTCTATTACCGGGCCGCCCGCGCGTGGTAGGTCCGCTCTTCGAGGATCCGGGCGCCTTCGATCGCGCCGGCCTCGCCGCGCGGCTTCACTCGCTCGCCGCCGAGAACATTTACATTGGCGGCAGTTCCTGGAAATACGAAGGCTGGATCGGTCAGATCTACTCACGCGACCGCTATCTGTCGCGCGGCCGCTTCTCCCGCCAGCGCTTTGAAGCCGACTGCCTTCGCGAATACGCCGAAACCTTCCCCACCGTCTGCGGCGATTTCGCCTTTTATCAGTTCCCGTCCGAAGAATTCTGGCGCAAACTTTTCCAGGAGGTGTCCCCGGCCTTCCGCTTCGCTTTCAAGGTGCCCGAGCAGATTACATGCAAAGTATTTCCATCGCATCCGCGATATGGGGCGCAAGCCGGCAAGCCCAACGAGACATTCCTGGACAATGCTGTACTGACGGAGATGTTTCTCCGACCCCTTCTTCCCTATCGCGAAAAGACCGCGCTGTTGATTTTCGAATTCGGCGCGTTCGGCCGTCGCAGTTTCGCGGAGTTGCCCGAATTTCTCGACCGCCTCGACCCGTTCCTCGCCGCTCTTCCCCCGGAATTCCGCTACGCGGTGGAGATTCGCAATCCCGAGTTCCTTGAAAAGGATTACTTCGCCTGCCTGCGCCGCCATCGCATCGCGCACGTCTACAACGCCTGGTCGAAGATGCCCGAACTGCGCCACCAAATGGCGATTCCCGATTCCGTGACCGCGGATTTTCTGGTCTCCCGCGCGTTATTGCGCCGGAGCCGAAATTACGAGGATGCCGTTACTCTCTTTACGCCCTATCGCGAATTGAAGGACCCAAATCCCGAAGCACGCGAATCCATGCGCATCCTGATCGGCCGCGCCCGGGAAGACAAACGCATGCTCTTCTTGTTCGTCAACAACCGGCTGGAAGGCAACGCCCCGCTTACCATCCTCTCGCTCGTCGAACCGCCCGAACAGCATAGCGGCCGTTAAGGTGCGGCGCACGAGCTACAATGAAATTTCACAATGAAGCGCTACATCCTTCCGGCAACCGCCATCCTGGTCGTGTTGTGTCTGTCCTCCTGCAAGAAAGCCCCGCCCCCGAATGTCGCCGCCGTCGTCAATAGCCACGCCATCACTTACGCGGAGCTCGATAAGACCTACCAATCCCAATATCCCCAGCCGGTCGAAGGCTCAAGCGAAGACCAGGTGATGATGCAGAAGCTCGATGTGCTCACCAGCCTGGTCAACAGCGAGCTGCTGATGCAGCGGGCGGAAAAGCTCGGACTCATCGCCGTCGACGCCGACGTTGAAACCGAATTCAACAAGATGAAGGCGCCGTATACGAAGGAAGAATTCGAACGCCAGCTCGCCGCCCGCAAAATGACGGTCGACGACCTCAAGTCGCAGCTCCGCCGCCAGTTGACTATCGACAAGCTGATCAATAAGGAGATCACGTCTCACATCACGATCACGGATGCCGACGTCGCTAACTTCTATAACACCAACAAGGCCAGTTTCAACCTTGCGGAGCCCCAGGTTCACATGGCGCAGATCCTGGTGACCCCGGTACCCGACGCCAACGTCCGCAATCTGAAAAACAGCAAGGCCCAGAACGACACCGAAGCGCGAACCAAAATCCTCGACATTGAAGCCCGCCTCAAGCGCGGCGACGATTTCACCATGCTGGCGCAGAACTACTCGGAAGATTCCAACACCGCCCCCAATGGCGGCGACATGGGATTCGTTCCGGAGTCCGCTCTCGAACGCGCGAATCCCGATCTTCGCAAAATGGTGGTCTCATTGCCGCCCGGCGCTGTCTCCGGCCCTATTCATTCGCAGGAAGGCTATCGCATCCTCAAGGTGATCTCGAAGGAGCCGGCCGGTCAGCGCGAGTTGAACGATCCGCGCGTGCAGCAGAGCATTCGCGAAACGCTCATGAACCGCAAAGACAGCCTACTGAAGGCCGCCTACTACGAAGTGCAGCGCAATACGGCCAAGATCGAAAACTACCTGGCCCTGAGCGTCACGGACTCTGCCGGCAAATCGAAGTAACGCTCGCGCCGCCAATTGACCGAATCACTGATTGGGACCCCCCGCTCGGACCGCCGGCCTAGCCCGGGCTAGCATCGCTCCGGCCATTCCGGCGCCCGGAAGTGCTTCGGGATGCGGCACGAGAGCAGGCGGAATTGGGTTCGTTCCGCCGGACAGGGGAGCGGCGGCGGGCTCTTCGGCCAATGGCGGAGCGTCCGGCGGTGGCTCCGGCGAGGCCCCCGCAGGCAGGAACTCGGGCGCGGGTTCGCCACCGTCTTGGGAATCGGCCTCACGGCGGAGGCGCTGCAATTGGGTGAGCGCCCGATAATAAGAGCGCTCCGTGGAATCGATGCGGCGCTGCAAGCGGGTGAAGCGATCGCAATTGCGGCCGTAGATATCGCCGAGGGGGGCGTTTTCATCCAATTTGGAGAACGCGGACTTGCGGGCGTTTTCCATTTCATGGGCCCACAGCTCGGCTTCCATGCGGGAGAGGCGCTGGAGGAGCCAGTCGGCGCGCACGAGCGAATCGACGAGGAAACGCTCGAGATACGTGAGGGGAGCCCAATCGCGGTGATAGCCGGCGGTCATAGCCGCAAGTTCGGCCGGATCTTCGCCGGGAATGACTTGAGCTTGGGCGTTAATGCCGGATTTGAGGGCGTTGAAGCGAGAGACGGCCTTCCCCTCGGAAGAGCGGGGGCCGGTAGAAAGCTGCGAATTCCGACGATTCGCCTCGACCTGTCGGAGCGTAGACATAAGTGATTCCGACCATAGAGTAATTGACGAGATGGTCCAGAGCGGGTGCGCGGACAAGCTAAGTGCCTGTAGGATTAGCAATTAAAGTTTTAGAAAAGCTTGGACCGGATCGGGCGGGAATGGGCACGGAGGGACTTCGGCGCAGAGGGCGCGATACGCCAAGTCGCAAGTAACTCAGTTTCGGGTAACCGCACTTTTCGTTCGCTACCCCGAGACGATTTGCGCCACAGGTGCACGACGGGCATTCCCCTCATGCCCTCAAAGGGGCACAAGCGAAAACGTCTGGGTCAAATCGACACATCGCGGGAGCCGAAATTCCTTTTTCGCTTTTGTCGCTGCAACACCGCGCTGTGGAACATCGCCTGCAGAACGTGCCTGAGTGAGGAGAACCGTGCTGCGTGGACCTACTCAACAGTTTCGCAGGCCAATGAGTCGGGTGTGTACCTTTATCCTCGCGCTGATTTCTGCGATTGGTACGGCTTTCGCCGGGCTACCAATTACGTTTGAAGAAAATCGCGGGCAGGCTCCGCCGGAGGTCGTATTTCTCTCGCGGGCTGGCGGCTATCGCGTGTTCCTGACACGCCAGGGGGCAGTCGTTACTCTGAACGACGGCCAGGCTGTCCGTTTCAACCTGGCAAACTCTAGGACGACGCCGGTGGGCACGGACCTTCTGGCTGCCAAGACCAACTATCTGCTGGGCGGCGATCGGGCTGCGTGGAGAACCGGGATTGCGAATTACGGGCGAGTCACTTATTCGCAAGCCTATCCCGGCATCGACATGACGTGGCACGCGCGCGGCGACGAGATCGAGCACGACTTCCGGGTTGCGCCGGGCGCCGATCCGCGGCGGATTCAACTGGTCTTTGCTGGCGCGGCACTCCGTCTGACTGCGGATGGCGATCTGATGGCCGGCGCGCTGCGCTTCCGCAAACCGCGGGCGTACCAGGAGGATCGAGAAGTGGAGTGCCGTTACGAAGTGAACGGCTCCAGGGTGCGATTCCGGCTCGGCAGGTACGATCGCGCGCGGCCTCTGACCATCGACCCCGTTTTGAGTTTCTCGACCTTTCTCGGAAGCGGTTCGCCGGTAGGCACTGCGCTTGACCCCGCCGGCAATGTGTATGTCGCCGGCAACACCAGGGCATTGGATTTTCCAGTGACCGCCAGTGCATTTCAACCGACGGCGGGCGGCGGCAATTGCGCCCCACCTTTTGGCGGATCATTCCCATGCAACGACATTTTCGTGGCGAAGCTCAGCGGAGACGGAAAGACACTGCTCTATGCCACTTATCTGGGCGGTCCCGGAGACGATTTGGTGAAGGCGATTGCCCTGGGTCCCGGGGGGAAGCTCTACTTCACCGCAACGTACGACTACAATTGGATCCCCAATTTGACGCTGTTGCCCGGCCAAGCGCCAGGAAGCCGAGTGTACGTGGCCGCGCTGAGCGGCGACGGCTCCTCACTCGTGTTTGCCACTGTGTTGCCTGTGGCCCCGGTCACGTTGACCCCGATCACGGCGACAGCATTAGCCGTGGATGCGACGGGTGCAGTTTACTTGACAGGATTCACTCTGGACGGAGTGCCTACGGTAAACGCGTTCCAGCAGACATCGGACGATGGCGGATTGTTCAAAACGACCGATCACGGTAGTCACTGGCAGACGCTCACGAACGGGTTTCCGCAGAGCCGCCCCTTCACGTTTGTCGCCGCTGACCCAACCAACCCGCCAGTGCTATATGCGGGAGTGTCGACCGGCGGTCCTGGTCTCTTCATAACCAGGGATGGCGGGGCGAGCTGGACTTCCATCGCAAACGGGATCACCAGGCTTCCGACTTCGATGGTGATTGATCCTCATTCTCCGCAGACCCTTTATGTGAGCATATCCACCGGGGCCAGTCAGGTTCCTGGAGTTTACAAGAGTACCGACGGTGGAATGACATGGGTGGCATCCGGCAGCGGCATCGTAAGTTCCGGATCCACTGTTGTGCGCTCCCTGACAATGGACCCGACAAACTCCTCGGTCCTATACGCGGCTACCCCGGGAGGACTCTTCAAGAGTACCGACGGAGCGACCACCTGGAAAGCGACGGGCCTGGTGATCACGTCGCCGCCACCGGTGGGCGGGGTCGGCCAGATCGCGGTCGATCCGGCGAACCCGGCCACGGTGTACGCCGCCACTGTGGAGGGAGTGATGAAGAGCATCGATGGCGGCGCCACCTGGAGCGCGATGAACAACGGGTTTGCCGCGAACGTGGCTGTTCTGGGCCTGGCTATGGATTCAGCCAACCCGCAAACCCTGTATGCCGGGACATCGCCAGCCGCCTTCGGCCCGCAGTCTTATACAGGTGTTTATAGGAGCTCCGACGGCGGCGCCCACTGGACGCAGGGCCAATGGCCGGAGCAAGCTGCCGCGGTGAACTTTCTGCTGGTGGACCCGGAACTTCATTCGCGCGTTTGGGCGGGCGCCAGTACCGGAGTTTTTATCAGCCTGGATTCGGGAGCCACATGGAGCCGGACACCCCTACCGCATGTAGGCGTGGGTTCTATGGCGGGGGCGGCCGACGGGGCGGTTTATGCCGAAGGCGGGTATGGACTCGGCGACGCGTTCGCCATGAAACTGGACGCCACTGGTTCAAACCTCTTGTACTCCACCTACGTGGGCGGGCTGGGCCGCGATGTTCCCGGCGGGATTGCCGTGGATGCAGCGGGACGTGCGTACATCGCCGGCGAGACCGATTCGCCGGACTTCCCCCTCGCCAGTCCGCTGCAATCGGCTTTCGGAGGCAACAGCGACATTTTTGTGACTGTACTCGATCCGAGCGGCTCGCACCTTGTGTGGTCCACGTACCTGGGGGGCAGCGGCGCGGAAGGCGCATCGGCCATCGCACTCGACGCGGCCGGGAATGTGCATGTGGCCGGCACGGTTTCGCCCACCTACCCTTTCCTGGCGAGTCTCGGCGACTCCGCGGACACCTCGGCCGCCGGCGCCACCGCCGATGCATTCATCGCCAAGATCAAAGGCGACGGATCGGCACTGATTTACTCTGCGCACCTGGGGGGCACGGCTTTCGAAGACGCCAGCGGTGTGACGACGGATGCGGCAGGTAATACGTACATCACCGGTACGACAACCTCGAAAGACCTGCCCACGGTCAATGCCGTGCAACCCACGCTCGGCGGCGGCGCCGATGTCTACGTGGCGGAGTTCAATGGCCAGACCGGGGCCGTGCAGTACGCCACGTACTTAGGCGGAGCGGCTGACGAGTTCGCGCGCGGCATCGCAGTCGACGCCGCTGGAAACGCGTTCGTGGCAGGCCAGACTTTTTCTCACGATTTCCCGCTCAAAAACGCGTGGCAGAGCTCTTTCAGCAGCACGGCGGCCAACTTTGCGGCGAAACTCCCGGCCCAGGTGAGCGTGAGCGGTTTGACGAATGCGGCCAGTTACACCACCACGTTGGCTCCCGGGGAACTGGTGAGCCTCTTCGGAGCAAGCCTGTCCGCGGCACCCGCCGCCGCGACACAGTTACCGCTGCCCACTCAATTGCAGGACGCCCACGTATCGGTGAATGGCGTGGCGGCGCCCCTGGTGTACGCATCGTGGGGGCAAGTCAACGGGCAGATTCCGTTCGAGACGCAGGCCGGGAGCGCGCAGGTGCAAGTGACATCCAGCGCCGGTACAGCTACCATGACCGTGCAAGTCGCCGCGGTGGCGCCGGCGATTTTCACGCTCAACCAGCAGGGTACGGGCGCCGGAGCCATTCAGCATGGCATCACGTACCAGGTTGTCACGGACAGCAATCCAGCGGCGGCGGGCGAAATCATTTCGATCTACTGCACGGGGCTGGGCGCGGTGAATCCTTCGGCGCAGACAGGCGCGGCGCCGCCGGTTCCCCCACCGCAAGCAGCGGCGCCCGTCCAGGTATCGATCGGGGGAGTCGCGGTGCAGCCGCTGTATGCCGGGGTCGCGCCGGGGTTCCCCGGGCTTTACCAGGTGAACGCACAAATTCCTGCGGGCACGCCCTCCGGCGCACAACCGCTGCAGATTGTCGAGAACGGTGTCGCCAGTAATACCGTGACGGTGGCGGTTCAGTAGCGCATCGCGGGCGGACGAGGCTGCGGAGGAATGGCGCCCGCTCCGCCCCCAACCGTTTAGGCATCAAATCGAAGTAACGCTCGCTTCCTTGACACGGGTCCCGTGCTGCCGGACTATAGGACACATGAAACCGTGGATATTTCCTGTTTTAGCGGCAGCCGCTCTGCTCTTCACGCCGATGACGGCGCAAACTCCGGTTACCGGCGTTCCTGATCCGGAAACATTTCTTAAGAGTCCCGACAAAAAATTGGAGGCAAATAAAACTCTGATCTATAACCTGTTCCGCGAAATCCTCGAGGCGCGTCACATGGAACTGGCGGACAAATATCTTGCTGAAGATTTCATTCAGCACAATCCGAATGCCGCCGACGGCCTCCCGGCCCTGAAAAAATTCTTCGAAGGCCGGCCCGCCCAGCCGATCTCCCCAAAGCTCAGGCGGCCGATTACGGCGATAATCGCGGAAGGGGACATGGTAATGGTGTTGTACCCGCGCGAACTGCCCGATCCCAAGGATAAGAGCAAGAAGTACACCACCACCGGCTTCGACGCCTACCGAATCCGGAACGGAAAAGTGGTGGAACACTGGGACGCCGCGACGAAAAGCGAATAGCAATGGATTTTCGGCCCTTGACGGAGCGCGAGGGAAAGCCTTTTTAAGGGCGGCGGGTTATTTCGTAAACGTAAATCGTATGTTCCATCGAGCCGGCTCGCGCTTTCACTACATCGGTGGGCTTCCAGCCTTTGATGGGAAATTGGTTTGAAACGACGCGGGATCCCGGCTTGAGATCCATTTCAAGTTTGGGCCGCATGCGCTCGTTTGAGCTGGTGAGAAGGAACATTGTCACTACGTCGGCGGAACTCAGATCTACCCGGAGGGCGCTGCCTTGGATCATGCGAACCCGGTCGTCAAGGCCTAATGCTTTAATGCGGTCGCTGGCGATCCGGCAGAGGTCTGCCCGCAGCTCTACGCCAACGGCGCGGGCCCCGAACTTCTGCGCGGCCGTGATCACCACACGTCCGTCGCCACTGCCGAGATCGTAAACCAAGTCGCCCGGCTTGACGCGGGCGGCTTCCAGCATCCTTTCCACAATGCCTTGGGGAGTCGGAATGTAAGGGGCCAGGTTTTCCGCGCCGCCAAACTGCTGGGAATACGCGGGAGAGGTTACGAAAACAGCGGCGAGCGCGATGGCGAAGGCTTGCATGTATTAAGGCACGGAAGGAACCAGAGACGCCCTTCCGAACTTTAATTTTACAATACGGCCCATGATTTCGCTCCACGCGAAAAACAAATCGCGCGGACGGCTGATGGTGAACTCGGCTCCCTTCAGATACTTAACCGCCGAACCGATCGCGTCGCGCCAGGGATTAGCCTGCGGATTCAGGTTGTAATTCATGTAAAATACCGGGAATTTCGGTTCTCCGATATCCCGCAGGGCATCTTGGGGCACCGAATCATCCAGCATGACTTTGGGGCCCGCGATGATCACCGCGTCGGGCTGGTCCTTATCGCTCTTCATCTCGCCCTTCATCAGACCGGCCAGAAAGTCAGTGTCTCCGTGCTTCTGCTCCAGTTTCTTGAGATCCACCGTGCCGAGGTTCAACGAGCGCAGCGCCTCGCCCAGTCCCGGAAAATCGATTTGGGAAGCGGACTCCTGGCGGTAGATAACCCGCTGTTCCTGCATATTAAAAGCAACAATGGAAAACCTCCCGATCCGGGGGTCGCGCGCGATGTTGCGGAGAATGGATACCAGAGCATTGGTGTCGAGCGGCTGCAGTGTGGCCGAGAGCGAATTCTGGGGCGCGAAATTCACCATCACCTTTACATTCAAAGGAGTCTCGTTCAGCTGGCGCTCCACCGGCGGCTCTTCCTTGAACGGCTCGGTATCTACCGGCTCGATCCGGCTGGATGCTATATCGAGCGTCATGTCCTTATCTTTGGCGGGCAAAGCGGCTTCAATATCCCAGCTCGATGAGCAGAAGCGTTCGCTCCGGTCGCGCATCAGCCAGTCGACATGGTATTTGCCTTCACCAAGATCGAAGTTGCCGCGCAGGTAAGCGTCGCCTTTGGAATCGTCCTCAATGGAGGGGACGGACATCCGCTGGGAAAGATAGATGGCGTCATCGGGGTTCGCTTCCGGAATCACGCGGAACACCATGGTGAGCAGGTTGCCTTCGCCCGACAATTCTTTTAGAGGAACGCTGACTTCGTACCCGGAGTGGAATTTCAGGTCAAAACCGAGAGTGGGCTTTACAGAAGTGACCGAACAGGGCAGATCTTTCCGGATTTCGTCGGACTCCAGAATGGCGGCGTCGGACGTGAACAAGCGGGAGAGGCCGCCGGGAACCAGCCCCTGCGCCGACAAACCGCTCGACATGGCCAGAAGCACACCGACAAGGTGGAGGCTGCGCCAGCCGCCACGCCCTGCATCAGACGAAATCCGCATTCCGCCGCTACCTCGGGTTTCCGGTCTAGCGAAATAAACCGGAGTGACTTGCTCAATTATGATGCAATTTCCGCGCCAAGCAACGTAGAAAAATTCTACCGCGTTTTAGTAATGGAGTACTGGAGCGGCCAAACCGGATTCAACGAACCGTTAGAATGGAGCGAAGAGATGCCGGGCACATTCGAAATGGACCAGAGCAAGACCCAGGGAGAGGCGATACCGGTACCTGAAGGTATGCCGGCCGACGTGGTAATCAGTCCCGACACACGGCGGGCCGATCGAGTGCCGCCAGGGCAGTCGCGCACGCGAAAATGGCCCATTCTTGATGCGAGCGGTCCGCCTTCAATCGACCTCGAACAATGGCGTTTTCGCATCAGCGGGCTGGTGGAGCAGTCCACCGAATGGACATGGGAGGAATTCCGCACATTACCCCGGGTCAGGGTGTTCAGCGATTTCCATTGCGTTACCCGGTGGTCGCGGTTAGGCAACTTATGGGAAGGGGTATCCACCGGCGAGTTGATCCGCCGCGCCGGCGGACTGCGGCCCGAAGCACATTTCGTCCTGGCCGAGGGGTACGACCGCGGCTGGACCACCAATCTACCCCTGAAAGATTTTCTTGCCGAAGATGCACTCGTGGCAATCCTGCACGACGGCGAGGCAATTTCACCCGAGCATGGAGGGCCCGCTAGGCTGATCGTGCCGCGTCTTTATGCATGGAAAAGCGCCAAGTGGATCGCCGGTGTAAAGCTCACGGAAGAGGACCATCCCGGCTTCTGGGAGGCGAACGGATACCATATGCGGGGCGATCCGTGGACCGAGCAGCGGTACGGGTACTAACCGGCGGCGATCGCCGGCCGGAACTTGCGCCGGAAACGGCCGGTGTACTTGGCTCCCGCCGGCGGCGGTTCGAGCGGCGGTTCGGAGTGGATTTCCGATAACATATCGGTCACCTGCAGCCGCGCGGGGTCGAAACCCGAGACGTCCAGCGCTTCCCGGACTTCATCCAACTGGCTCTCATAGGCGGGAAACTCCACAAGGGTGGCGGCTTCCGTCTCGCGGTGGCCATCGGGGTAAATATAGACCATCACCGCTTCATGATAGATCTGCGGGTTGACGGGGAACGAGAGCCGCGCCAGGGTCTCGAGCAGCGACTCGAGATCGCGGGCATCTACGTCGATAGAAATCGAAATCAGCGCTCCGAAACTGCCCGAGAGGGCGGCCGGGGCTTGGGGCCAGACGCTCATAACAATCCTCCAGCATCCGGCGAAGGGGGTAGGCCCGAAAACAAAAACCCTGGAGCTTTAGGCGCCAGGGTCGAAAATGTCTTCGAACGGACCGACTCGCCTTTAGCACTTTTTTTCGTGGTTGCAATTAGCTGGGCCACAGCGGCCCTAAATCAATCCACGTCTAGTCAAAGAATAGCACTGTTCCATCAAAGCGACAATCACCCGGGAACAATTTCCGTAAATTCCAAAACCAGGGCCGCGCCACAGCGGGCGCAGACAAGGGAATTGCCCGCCGCACGATAAACGGTGATTGCATCGCACTTCGCGCAGGCGACGGTCGGATCGGCCGCCTCTGGCAAGGGATCGGGCGCCGCGACGCCGGTAACCATTTCACCAGTGGCCCGTGTTACCGGTTCGAAAGTAGTGCTGCAGTTCGCGCAGACGTGATTAAAGCAGCAATTGGGCGTACAGGTGTAATAAACGTCCGCGGACCCGCAAACCGGGCACGCCATGCTCAGCCTGGAGGTTTGCACCTACTTCTTGGCCGGAGGCGGGGTGTCGGGCTCCCCAAAGAATTCGGTATCGAGGTTCACGGTGGCTTTCTTGACCAGGTCTTCCACGACGCCCTTCGATTTGTCAGACAGCAGGCGCTTTTCGATCTCCGGCTTGGCGTCTTCGAAGTTTGCTTCCTTCCGGTCTTCGACTTTGATCAGATGGTAGCCAAACGGAGTCTTCACCGGCTGGCTGACTTCACCAACCTTAAGCCCGAAGGCGGCCTGCTCAAACGGGGGCACTAGCTGGCCCCGGCGGAAGAAATTGAGATCGCCGCCGGCGGTCTTGGAGCCATCGTCGGATTCTTCCGTGGCCACTTGAGCGAAGTCCGCTCCCCCCATGATCTTCTTGCGCAGTTCCTGGGCTTTAGCGAGGGCTTCGGCGTCCGACAACTCCTTCTTCCCGGGATCGAGTGGCACCGGCGAACCGGTGGCCCGAATCAGAATGTGCCGCGCCCGGACCTGCTCGAACTCGGCTTTGTGCTCCTCGAAATATTTGCGCAACTCGGTATCACTGGCTCTTCCGATAACGGCAAAGGCTTTGCCGGCTAGCAAATTCTCCGCCTGAAACTGGGTTTGGGCTTTGTAATCGGCAGTCTGGTCCAGTTTGCGGCGCTTACCCTCATCGGCCAGGATCAGCACGCGAACTATTTCATCGGCAAACTGCCGGCGGCCGGCTGCGGATTTGATAGCGGCGCGGTTCTGATCGGGGAGCATCTCGATCAGCGCATTAAATTGAGCGGCGGTTATCTTCGAGTCGCCGACCGAAATGATGACTTTGTCTGGGGCGGCCGCTGGTAGTCCGGACGGCTGCTTTGGCGATTCCTGAGCGAGCAGACAGACCGCAGGCGCCAGGAGCAGGATACTGTGGATCAACTTCATTTAGCCATAATAACAGGCGGGTCCGGGCCGAAAACCGGTTCGAAAACGGGATCCGAAATGGGGGCTAAGGCCCCTTACGGCATCTTGCACGAAAAGTTCGCCGCGTCGTCGATGCTGCCGCTTCCCTTGTACTGTGCCACTTGCGGATACGGGCACAACGGGCGCGTTCGATCCACCTGTCCCTCCTTCACGCGAGACGCAGGAATCTGATCGGGCGCCTTGCCCTTCTCCACCCATTGCTCCAGAGATGTGAGCATGTCAAAATTCGAAGTCCCTTCCCCGCCTCCGCAGTGCGCCATTCCCGGCACCATGTACAACCGGTAAAATCCCTGGACTTTGCCTGCTCCGCCCATCGTCTCCAGCACATCTTTGTAATAATTCACGCTGCTGCCGGGCGCGATCTGCGGGTCCGCCCAGCCGTGATATTGAATCATCTTTCCGCCGTGACCCAGAAACGCCGTGAGGTCCGGATTCATGGCATTCATGATTCCCTGGTCGGCTTTCTCAGTGCGCGCTACGTCCGTGGCGAAGTTGAACGTCTTGTAATCCCAGTTAGGATCCTGGAACACAACGAATTTAAAAAGATCGGTGCCAAGCACAAACGGGTTCGGCCCTGCCATAGTATTCCAACCCAGTTCGCTGCCGCGCTCAAAGCCGGGAAAGATGTTGCGCTTATCGGCTTGATTGGGATAGGCGGTGTAAATGGTGCGCGCCGTTTCCACCTGGGCCCTGGTCAGGCACGCCGGCCCATCGGCGTCTTTGCACTCGAGTTCCTTGGGATCGAAATTACAGCGCGTGGGATCTTCCAGGATGCCGTCCTTGGCGCCGTCGCGCGCGTCGCATGCCTGCACTACCGCATTGTGGATGAGCGCGAACTTGCTGGCCGGTATGAACGCCGCCTCGTTTTTGTGGGTGGCCTGCGCGATCCACACGGCCTGTGTCGCGCGCCCGGTCCAGTTAAGACCCGGCGAGCCGGCCACGATACCGTCGAAATCGTTCGGATACCGCTGGGCTTCCATCAGTGCCGAGCGGCCGCCAGCCGAGCAGCCGTTCCAATAGGAGAGCTTGGGCGCGCGCCCATAGAACCTGGTGACGATTGCCTTCGACGCGAGCGTCATTTCGTGAGCCGCGCGATAGCCAAAATCAACGAGCTTCTCCGGATGGCCGAGCGCAAAGCTGGCGCTGCCGCCCTCGTGGCCCAGATCGCTCATGGCGGCTGCATAGCCGCGCTGTACTCCGGCGGCGAGCGTGGCGGGCGCGATCGAGCCCGTCCAGCCGCCGTTGCCGTTGGCTTCCAGGTTGCCGTTCCAGCCGGAGGATGGCAGCCAGATCTCCATCTTGATTTCCGAGTCGTTCGATGGCTTCAGTGTCGCGGCCACCCGGCAGAAGGCCGGCAAATTCAAGCCGGGTCCTCCCCTCCCGCCACGGCCGCCCAATTGCATTTCACCCGCGGGCACCGCCTGGGCCATGGTAACGGAGGCGTTCGGCAAAGCGAGCGAAGAGAGGCTCTCGCAAGAATTCGTCTGCGCCGGCGCCACAACCGTTAAGGTCGCAGCCAGCGGCACGCAACACAGCGGGGAGATTCGGATTTTCAAGTGCCAACTCCTTCCCGTCTATGCTACTTCGAGCGCCTGCAAAACGCCAGCGCTCCGTGCAATTGTTGCAGTCCGTACATGTACAGTAGGCTGTTCCGTCCCTCCGATTCGCCGCAGATATGCCATTACATCGTTTATTTTCGGGGTGCGAAAACGCCCCAAGATGGCGACCGAATTGCATCAGTGCTGGCTCCGAGGAGTTCGAGGACACACATGAAACCAAGTCGCACGATCCCACTCAGTGCCCTGGCATTGGCTACGGCGATTCTCACAATCCCGGCAGCCGCTCAAGACAGCGGCTACATCAAAGCGTACGGCGCGCCCGGTGATGCTGGTGTCTGGGTAAACGGTAAGTACATTGGTCCGAGTCACCGCTTCACGCTTTCCGAGAAATACGCCGCGCCGGCCGGAGATGTGGAAGTCACTTTCAGAGAGCCTCGTTACGAGGAATACTCCACGAAGGTGACCGTAAAACCGCACAAAACGACGAAGGTCAAGTACGCAATGAAGAAGCTGCCGGAACCGAAAGGGCCGTTTGGCCGGCTGCGGCTCGGCGGCGGAGAAGCGGATTCCTTCATTTCCGTGGCCGCGGGAGACACCGGCCCTATCTACCTGAACGACCGCTTCGTTGGATACGTGGATGAGCTGAATAATGCAGGGGGCGGCCTGCTGGTGAATCCAGGCACATACGACCTGTCGGTCGATTCCCAGAAGTTCGGTCAGATCCATCAGAAGGTAACGATCGAGGCGAACAAGGTAACAGTCATACCACTCGAGCAAAAAGGTCAAGCGGCGAGCGCCGATCGCAGCGCCCGTTAAGAGTTCCGATTTGCGCCGGCCAAGGCCTGTATGACACAATCCGCTGCGGGGGGGAAAGCGTGACGCAGCAGATCATTGTCATTGCAACCATCGCCATAGCGGTGGCGGCTTGCCTGCCGGCGCAGGCGCCGGAAGGCGCCGGAGTTTTCGCGTCTATACCGAAGGTGTCCGGCCCCGCTCCTCACCTGAAGGATGGGACGCCGGACCTGTCCGGCGTCTGGATGGGTGGCGGCAGCAATTCCGGCGACATCACCAAAGGCTTGAAGTCCGGTGACACGGTGTCAATGACTCCGTGGGCCGAGAAGATCTTCAAATCCCGCGAAGCGAAGGACGACCCCGAGGCCAATTGCCTGCCGTTCGGCATTCCGCGTGGCGCCCCTTATCCCTGGCGCATCGTGCAGACGCCGACGCATTACTTCATTCTTTACGAGGGCAACATTCACAGCTATCGCCAGATCTTCATGGACGGCCGCAAGCACCCCGATGATCTGGACCCGACTTGGTACGGCCATTCGATCGGCCATTGGGAAGGCGAAACCCTGGTAATCGACACCGTCGGTTTCAACGACAAGTTCTGGTTCGACTACCTGGGCCACCCGCATTCCGAGAAACTGCACACCACCGAGCGCTACACGAGAACCGACCTCGGCGCCATGCGGATCGAAGTAACCATTGACGACCCCGTGGCCTACACGAAGCCGTTTACGACCGTCGGCCGCGCTCAACTCATGCCGCATGATGAGCTGATGGAATACATCTGCCAGGAGAACAATCAGGACCTGGGCCACTATTCCGGCCCTCCGCATCTCCCCACCGACGGGCTGATCCCGCAGCGCGCGAAGTAACTTACTGCGAGGAATCGCTTTCAGAGCAGATCCGTCAAAGGAGCGAAATGGGCCCTTCGCGTCAGGGTGACCGCGGTGGGGACAGTTGACCAGAGTACTTGCTGGCCATCCGCGGGCCGCCACCTGTCTTGCGGTGATCGACGAGCATCGCGCGTTACGATCCTTCTGCCGGCGCGGTGAAACCCCGCCAGGATTGAGTAATGGCCGCTGGAATTCTGACCGGCGCCGCCTAGGCGGTAAACAGGTCGCAACGCCGTCAGTGGCCCGCTGTATACTAAGCCCGATGGCCCTCTCCAATCTCGTTTTGGTCGTGGTGATCCCGATTCTATTGATGGCGTGGCCGGCCGCTGCCCAGAATCGATCGGCCGCCCGGAAAACCGAGCCGCCAAAGACGGGATGGACTCCACCGCGCACGCCCAACGGTGACCCCGACATCCAGGGCATCTGGAGCAATGCGTCGATTATTCCGTTGGAACGGCCGAAGGAACTGGAGGGCAAGCAAATCTTTGCTCCGCGGGAAATGGAGGCGTATGAGGCCAAGATATTCCAGCGAAGCTCTCGCGAACGGCCGCAGGCCGCCGGGCAGGTGGGCACTTACAATAACTTTTGGTGGGACGCGGATTCGAGGCGCGCGCCGAACTTCCATACGTCTCTCATCCTCGATCCCCCAGATGGCAGAGTTCCGCCGCTCACCCCGGCCGCCCAGCGCCGCGCCGATGCCGACCGCGCCTATGCCCGGGAACATCCGGCCGACGGTCCGGAAGACCGCCCGCTCATGGAGCGCTGCCTGCTTTTCCCCATGACCGGCCCGCCGATGCTACCCAGCTTTTACGACAATCATCAATATGGCCCGCTCACGGTGAATTATCAGTTCGCACAAACACCCGGGTATGTGACGATCCTCGTGGAGGTGAACCACGATGTGCGCATCATTCCCTTGGACAACCGTCCGCATCTTCCACCGAATGTCCGTCAATGGATGGGCGATCCGCGCGGCCGATGGGAGGGCAATACGCTCGTGGTGGACAGCACCAATTTCACTGGCAAAAGCCAATTCCGGGGTGCCGACGAAAATCTACATCTGACTGAGCGCTTCACCAGGAAAGGTCCCGATCGCCTTCTCTACGAATTCGCGGTGGACGATCCCACGGCGTTCACGAAACCCTGGAAAGGCGAGATCCCGATGATCGCGGAGAAGGGTCCGATTTTCGAGCACGCCTGCCACGAAGGAAATTACGGATTGGCTGGAATTCTCTCCGGCGCCCGGGCGGAAGAGAAGAACGGCAACTGATGCGGTAGCGGCTGAATCCCTAGCTCCGCCCCTGCAGTGCCGCCATGGTGCGCGCACAAATTGTCTCGGGAGATCCGCTGGCCTCAACCGCCAGCAGCAGTCCGAGGCGCGAGTAGAACTCGATCAGCGGCTTGGTGCTGCGTTCGTAAGCCTGCATGCGGACCGCGACGGATTCCGGACGGTCGTCCTCGCGCTGATACAGCGCGCCGCCGCAGTGATCGCACATGCCCTCGCTCCGGGGAGGTTTCGTGCCGACGTGGAAGATCGCTTTGCATTGCCGGCACGTGCGCCGCCCGCTCAGACGCGAGACGATCTCGTCAAGCGGCAGCTCGTAATTCACCACCGCGTGGAGCGAAAGTTTTTCACTATCCATGTGCTGCCTGAGCGCGGTGGCTTGACCCAGTGTGCGCGGAAATCCGTCGAGGATGAACCCGCCCCGGCAGCGCAGGCAACCGCCCCGCTCCTGCACCATATCCCACACGGTGGAGTCCGGCACCAGTTCACCGCGCCGCATGTGCTGCAGCGCCGCAGTCATTGCCGGCGTCTGATTGCAGTCGGGATGCCCTCCGGCCGCGCGGAAGACGTCGCCGGTCGAAAGATGGCAAGCGCCCAGACGCTGGCTCAAGAGCAAGGCCTGT
Source organism: uncultured Solibacteraceae bacterium (assembly GCA_964554945.1). Taxonomy (GTDB): domain Bacteria; phylum Acidobacteriota; class Terriglobia; order Bryobacterales; family Bryobacteraceae; genus PSRJ01. The sequence goes on from CAZKQQ010000083.1 coordinate 19,168, forward strand.
GTACCCTTGCCCACTCCCGGGGCGCCCAACAGCACCAGCCGCCAGGGCGATTCGGTTTCGTCCGGCATCGAGCATGCCGCCGAAGGTCCATGCAGCCACGCTGCCCGGTCCCTCTTATTCTGTCGATCCATGAAGCTACCTACTCTATATTCCCGCACCGCGCATCTAACCGCGACCCTGGCTCGCGATACACTCAGACTAGATTTATGGATATCGCCAAGATTCAGCACGAACTGCGCGCGCAAAACCTCGACGGGTGGCTCTTCTTTGACCACCACCAGCGCGACCCACTGGCCTACCGGGTGCTCGGCCTGCCGGCCCGGATGGCCACTCGCCGCTGGTATTACTTCATTCCGGCGCAGGGCGATCCCGCCGGCCTGGAGCATCGTATCGAGCGCGGTATGCTCGCATCCTTGCCGGGCGAGAAGACGCCGTACTCGAGTTGGACTGAGCAAATCGCCGGCCTCGGAAAATTGCTCTCGGGAATGCACCGCGTCGCCATGCAGTATTCTCCGCAGTGCGCGATTCCCTACGTCTCCATGGTGGACGCGGGAACCGTCGAACTGGTACGCGGCGCCGGCGTCGACGTCGTCAGCTCCGCCGAGCTGATCCAGGCGTTCGAAGCCCGGTGGAGCGCCGAAGCGCTCGAATCACACCTGGAAGCGGGCCGGCGTGTGGATCGCGTCCGCGCCGCCGCCTTCGACCTTATCCGTGAACGGACCCGCAACGATGCCCCGCTGCAGGAACTCGACGTCAAGCATTTCGTTCTCGACGGCTTCGCCAAAGCCGGTATGATTACGGATCACGGACCCATTGTTGGCGTGAACGCCAACGCCTCGAACCCGCATTACGAACCGGGCGAAGAAACGACGTCTCCCATCCGGCCCCGCGATTTCGTGCTGCTCGATATGTGGGCCAAGCTCGATAAGCCGGGCGCCGTCTATTACGACATCACCTGGACCGGCTACTGCGGCGATCAGCCCAGCGATTCCATGCGCAATGTATTCGGTGTCGTGACCGGCGCCCGTGATGCCGCCATCCAGCGCGTCACCGAAGCGGTCGCGGCCGGCCGGCCGCTCCGTGGCTTTGAAGTGGATGACGCGGCACGCAGTTTCATCGACAGCCGCGGTCTCGGCCCATATTTCACGCATCGCACCGGTCATTCCATCGGCCAGGAAGTGCACGGCAACGGCGCTAATATGGACAATCTCGAAACCCACGACGAACGCCGCGTCAGCCCGTGGACGTGTTTTTCGATCGAGCCGGGCGTCTATTTACCCGAATTCGGAATCCGCTCGGAAGTGAATCTGTTCGTGGGGGACCACGAAGCCCGTGTCACCGGCGAAATTCAGCGCGAGCTGCTTTTGCTCTGATCGCGGCTCCGCATCAGGTATCCTGTTAGTTACCATTCAGGAGTCTGTAATGCGAAACGTAAGCCGTTTCCCCGTTTTGATCGGTCTGTTGGCGCTGCCGTCATTCGCGCAGTTCGCCGGATCCATCAACGCGGTCGGCGCTCTCGATCTTTCCGGCAATTGGGCGCCCGTCTTCATGGAAGACCAGCCCGAGCGCATTCCCGGCCCCGAACTGGTCAACTACTCGGGTCTTCCCATCACGGACGGCGCCCGCCTCTGGGCCGAGAGTTGGGACGCGTCGCGCCTCACGCTGCCCGAGCATCAATGCCAGGTGCACGTCGCGCCTTATATCTATCGCGGCCCACTCAACCTGCGCATTTGGGCCGAAAAAGATCCCCAGTCGCAGCAAGTTATCGCGATCAAGCAGTACATCAGCACGTATGAGCAGAACCGGACCATCTGGATGGATGGCCGTCCCCATCCTTCGCCCAACGCCGTCCACACCTGGATGGGTTTCTCAACGGGCAAGTGGGATGGCAACATCCTGACCGTATACACCACTCATATTAAGCAGGGATGGATTCGCCGCGACGGACTGCCTGAGGGCGACCGCGCCACGCTCGTTGAACATTTCATCCGCCACGATAATCACCTGACGCACGTCAGCATCGTCACCGACCCCGACTATCTGACCGAGCCTCTGATTAAGACTCAGGATTTTCTACTCAACCTGCAGGAAGGACAGAACTGGTTGTACCCGTGTGAGTATGTCGAAGAAGTCTCGGGCCGGCCGAAGGGCGAAGTTCCGAACTACCTGCCGGGGCAAAACCCCTTCATTCACGAGTACGCGGACAAGCATCACATCCCCGTAGAGGCGGCCTTGGGAGGCGCTGAAACAATGTATCCCGAGTACCGGATGAAATTGCAAAAGATGCCGGGAACCAAGGACGGAGGCCGCTGATGTGTGCTCGTTTTCTGCTGCTCGCCGCGGTGCTCCCGTTTGTTTCCGCGCAGCCGCAAACCGATCTCGATATCCTGCGGGTGCAGGCCAATGTCTATATGATCGCCGGCGCCGGCGGTAACATCACGGTGCAGATCGGCGACATGGGTGTTCTCGTGGTCGACACCGGGTTGGGTCCAATGAGCGACAAGGTCATCGCCGCCATCCGCAAACTGTCAAATAAGCCGCTGCAGTACATTGTCAACACGCACTTTCACGCCGATCACACCGGCGGCAACATCGCGGTGCGTCAAGCCGGCGTCACCATCACCGGCGCCAACGTCACCGGGAATCTGACCGACGCGCGTACGGGAGCACAGATCATCGCGCATGAGAAGGTGCTGGATCGCATGAGCGCGCCGACCGGCAAGCAGTCGCCCACTCCACCGGATGCCTGGCCTACGGAGACCTTTGTCACCGGGCAGAAGGAAATTTTCTTCAATGATGAACCGGTGCTGGTGATGTATCAGCCGGCCGCCCACACCGACGGTGACAGTCTCGTCTTCTTCCGCCACTCCGATGTCATCAGCACGGGTGACATCTTTGTGACCACGAGTTTTCCATTCATTGATGTGGAGCACGGCGGCAGTATTCAGGGCGAATTGGATGGCTTGAACCGAATCATTGATCTAGCCGTCCCCAAGCATGAGGAAGAAGGGGGCACGTACATTGTTCCCGGCCACGGACGCATCTGCGACGAGTTCGACGTAGTCGAATACCGCGACATGGTGACGATTGTGCGCGACCGCGTGCAAGCCGCCATCAAAAAAGGTCAGAATGTAGAGCAGATAAAAGCCGCGCATCTGACAAAGGACTACGACGCCCGCTACGACACCAAGACCGGGATCGGCAGCTCGGATAATTTTATCGAGTCCATATACAAAAGTCTCACCGTGAAAAAGAAGTAGGTTAGCGCTTCTGCAGCGCCGCTACTCCCGGCAACTCGATTCCCGCCAGGAATTCGAGGGAGGCGCCGCCGCCGGTGGAGACGTGCGAAATCTTGTCCGCCACTCCCGCCGCCTTTACGGCCTTTTCGGAATCGCCGCCGCCTACGACCGAAGTCGCCCCGGATTGTGCGACGGCCCGAGCCACCGCCACCGTGCCTTTATCAAACGGCGGCTTCTCGAAAATCCCCATCGGCCCGTTCCATATAATCGTCTTCGCACCGGAGATGGCGCGCGCGTAAGCCTCCATTGTTTTTGGGCCGATATCGACGCCGATCTCGCCGTCGGGAATTGTCTCAACCGCCTCGTTCGGCGCATCCGCGCGAATTTCACTGACCACCACATGATCGACGGGCAGCATCAACTTGCCGCCCAGGTGCTCAAGCAAGCTCTTGGCAAGTTCGACCTTGTCATTCTCCACCAGCGACCCGCCCGTCGGCTTCCCCTGCGCCTTGAGAAACGTGTAAGCCATCGCGCCACCGATCAGCAGCCGGTCGACGATCTTCCCGAGGTTCTCGATCACTTCGATCTTGTCGGAAACTTTAGCCCCTCCCAGAATCGCGATACACGGCCGCGCGGGATTGCGCGTCGCCATGCCGAGATATTTCAGCTCCTGTTCCATCAACAATCCTGCGGCCGCCTTGGGCACGAAGCGGATCATGCCCTCGGTGGAAGCGTGGGCGCGGTGCGCTGATCCGAACGCGTCATTCACGTAGACATCACAGAGCGCCGCCAGCTTCCTGGCAAACTCCAGATCGTTCTTTTCCTCTTCCGGATGGAAACGAAGATTCTCCAACAGCAGCACCTGGCCGGGCGCCGGCTTCATGGCTTCCACAGCCGGACCGATGCAATCCGGAGCCATCTGGACCGGGCGTTTGAGCAACTCCTGCAGCCGCTTCGCCACCGGCTTCAGGCTCATTTCGGGATTCACTTTTCCCTTGGGCCGCCCCAAGTGCGACGCCAGAATTACGCCGGCCCCGTGCTCCAACGCGTATTGAATTGTCGGTAGGGAAGCTTTGATCCGCTTGTCGCTGGTGATCGTCATCTCGCCCTGAGCGTTCTTCTCGAGCGGCACGTTGAAGTCGACGCGGATAAATACACGCTTTCCGTTCAGATCGAGATCTCGTATGGACAAAAAGGACATGTCGGGCTCTCAGATCACGAGAGTAGCATGTAGCGCGCCCGAGACTGTCCGGTTACTGCAGCGGCACAGGAACAAAAATTGTTTGTCCCCCGCGATTGACTAACAGCAATGGCGGCCGCCCATTGGAACTCTGCAGAGCCTTGCGCATGTCATCCGGACTTCGGACCGGCTGCCGGTTCACCTGTTCGATCACGTCGCCCATCTGCAGCCCTGCCTGCGCGGCGGGACCCGACGGATCGACATCCTGAATCACCAGCCCCTGAGTACCGCGCCGCAGACCCAGTTGCGCGGCAAGATCCGGCGTGAGAGGCACAACCGAGATGCCGAGCCGCGCGCCCGTGTCTCCTCCCCCGCCCTGCTGCTGGCCTCGCGCCGTCTCCGGCGTCAACTCGCCCAGGCGCACCCGCACGTCCTGCTGCTTGCCATCGCGCGAAATTGTCAGCGTGACTTCCGTTCCAGGCGGCATCGCCGCCACGGTATTACGAAGCTCGTTGGAGTCGTTCACGTCTTTGCCGTTGAGCTTGAGAATCACATCGCCCATTTTCAGGCCGGCTTTGTCTGCCGGCCCGCCGGGGGTCACCGAGCTGATGAGAATGCCGCGCGCTTCCTTCAGACCGAGACTCGCCGCCAGATCGCTCGTCACCGGCTGAATCCCCACGCCCAACATTCCGCGCTGGACCTTCCCCTTGCCGATCAACTGGTTCATCACGGTCTTGGCCATGTTGGAGGGAATTGCGAAACCGATTCCGATGTTGCCGCCGTTCGGCGATAGAATCTGTGAATTGATGCCGACCAACTCTCCGCGCGTGTTGACGAGCGCGCCGCCTGAGTTGCCCTGATTGATCGGGGCATCCGTCTGCAGGAAGTCTTGAAAGCTGCCGTCGCCGGTCCCGGTGGCACGGCCTTTCGCGCTGATGATTCCCGCAGTTACTGTTTCGCCAATCCCGAGCGGATTGCCGACCGCCAGGGACACATCACCCACGCGAACCTGATCGGAATCGGCGAGTTGCAGAACTGGCAGATCGCTGGCGCTGATTTTCAGCACCGCGATATCGCTGGGAGCGTCCGAACCGACCACTCTCGCCGAATAAGTGCGCCGCGTGCTCAGGTCAACCTTGATTTCTTCGGCGCCATCGATCACGTGATGGTTGGTGAGGATGTGGCCGTCGGTGCGAACGATCACACCGGAACCGAGCGCCTGCTGCACTTGCGGTGTGGAAGGAAACCCGCCGCCGAAAAACCGGCGGAAGAACGGCTCGTCGGAAAACGGAAACTGTTGCGAAGGGCGCGCGCGGCGCGACGATCGCACCGTGACCACGGCGGGCGCGACTCGATCCACTACATCGGCGTAGGAGAGGATCGGCCCCGCGGATTTGACCGTGCCCGCCGGCAGTTCACGGGGCGCGGAGCCCGCATTTGTGGACGTAAGCTTGGTCTGACACGAAGCCAGGCACAAGAACGAAATCAGAAGAACAACACGAGGCTTCATGCCTTATCCATAGCACGTCCACGAACGAATGCGGCGCAAATCTATTGCGCTACTGTGCTGGATGGCCCTTCGCCTGCGCCAGACTCACCTGGCGCAGCAGTAAGAATTCCGACACATTCTCGGAAGTAAGCAAACCTACCAGCCGGCCTTCGGCATTCATCACGAGAACGCAGGCCCCCGGCGCGGACATTTGCGGAAGAACTTCTTGCAGCGGTTGATCGGGGGCGACTCGCGGGAATTCGCGATCCATGGCGCCGGCGACATAGCCTTCCGGCCCTTCGGTCAGCATCGCGCGGACCAGTGCCGAGCGAGTCAAAAGCCCCACGGCGGAATCGCCGTGCATCACCGGAAAATCGTGCTGTGAGGTGGCAAGCAGCATTTGTCCGGCATCGCGAATCGTATCCCCGTGCTGCAGCGTCCGAAAATCGGTGATCATGGCGGCGCTGACGGGAAAACCCGTGGTCAGCATGCGTCCGCGCACTGCTGAGTGTTCGTGCGCGGCACCGAGGTATACAAACAAGGCCACGAACATCAGCATGAAATTCCCCCACAACAGACCAACCAGCCCCATCAGGATGGCGAGAGCCTGCCCGGCGCCGGAGGCGATGCGCGTCGCTTCCTCCTCCGGCATGCGCAGCGCCAGAAACGACCGCAAAATGCGGCCGCCGTCCATCGGGTACGCAGGAAGCAGGTTGAACAAAAACAGCAGCAGGTTTCCGAGCGCGATGCGTTCGGCAAGGTTGGCGTCAGTGGGCTCGCGCAACTGCGCCAGCGACACGAACCCTTGCTGCACTCCAACCCAGGCCAGCAGGCCCGCCGCGATCAGCAGGTTCACCAAAGGCCCGCTGAGGGCGACCCACAGTTCTTCCCGGGCCTTGGGCGCGCGCTCCGGCCGCGACACGCCGCCGATTGGGAACATCACGATCTCGGTGGTGCGAATCCCGTACCGTCGCGCCACAAGCGTGTGACCTAGTTCGTGCAACAACACGGAAGCGAACAGCGCCAGGACATAGAGCACCGTCATCCAGCCGGATTGCCGCTGCCCCACACCAATAAAGAGCAGAAAAACCAGGAGCAGAACGAACGTGAAATGCAGGCGGACCGGAACGCCGAACAGTTTGAACGTTACGACGCTGCCGGGGATCGGCTTGTGATTATCCTGGTTCGCCACTCATTCCATTTTGACCGATACTGGAAGTCCATCGCGGGATGATTGTTGAATTGCAGACTTCAATTCATTGCCGGGAGCGAAACGCGGCACCCGTCGCGCCGCAACTTCGATCGCCTTTCCGTTGGTGGGATTACGCACCCGCCGCGCCTTCCGGTGCAGCACGCCGAAGCTGCCGAAACCCGAAATGGTGACGCGGTCGCCGCGACTCAACCCTGTTCGAATTCCCTCCAGAAACGCATCCAATGCCCGCGCTGCCTGGTTCCGGGTCAAACTAGCATCCGAAGCGATTTTGGTGATCAG
>CAZKQQ010000084.1:0-24651 GCA_964554945.1 uncultured Solibacteraceae bacterium
GCCGCGCAGATACTTGCGGTAAAAATCGAAATCGGCGCGAACGAAGGCGGAGGAAAGATACGGGGACTTCTCGCGCGCCAGATGCCAGCGCAGATAGGTTTTCCAGTCCGCGATGCCGCGGCTCTTGAGCAAGGTTTCCACTTCCTGGAAGAATTTCGGTTCCGTGACGTTGATTTCGGTTTGAGCCGGGAGTCCGGAAGCCGTCCAGTAAGCCGGCCAGTTAAACGACGGCGTGAGCTGCGCCAGCTGCGCGGCGCTCATCTTGTGGAAAAGGTTATGGGGTTCGCGCTTCTCGACGCGGGTGAGCGATGCTTGGGCCAGGGCGGTCTCGATTGCCATCACTGTCTGGGCCTCGGCCTTGGCTGTTGCGTCCTTATCACCCAGCAATCCGAACACTCGCGCAAGGTGGTCCACATACTTCGCGCGCGTCTCCTGCGACTTCGCATCGGTCTTCGTGTAATAGTCGCGGTCGGGTAGGCCCAGACCGCTGGCGTTAGCGAACGCGATGACGCGGCTGGAGTCGGCGAAGTCCTGGCTGGAGCTGAAGCCGAACAGCGGACTGATGTACCCGGATGTCAGATGCAGCTTGGCCAATAACGGCGGCAGGTCGGAGATGCGTTGAAGTCTTTGAATGGCATCCAGGTCCGTCCGCAGGGGCGCGGCTCCCGCTTTCTCCACCGCCGCTTCATCCATGCACGCGCTGAAGAAATCTCCAATCTTCTGCTGGTTCGGAGAGCGTCCGGCCACGGGCTTGGCGGCTTCTTCGAGAATGCCCCATAGATACCGCTGGTTTTCCATGGTGAGCTTCGCGTACACGTCCCATCGCGGCTGGTCGGCGGGGATAGGGTTCTGCTTGATCCAGTTGCCGCACGCGTATTTATAAAAGTCGACGCAGGGGTTCGCGGAGCGGTCCATGAACGCGGGCTCGAGGCTCGGCGTATAGGGCAGCGATGCGAGCGGCCGGTCTTGCGCCGCCGGAAACGCGCACGCGGAAAGCAGCAGGACGAGTGCGGAAGGCTTCATTAGATTTAGCTTACCCCCGGGACGGCGAGAGCGTGCGGCCCGCGTTAAAATCAAGACGGCCTATGCTTCGGTTCCTCTTGCTTGCGCTGGCGGCTTCCACGGCGTTCGCGGCGGCGCCGGTCTACGAACTCTCGGGCCGCGTTCTTCCCAAGTCGCGCGCCTTCGTGTCTCTCTACGGAACCAGCAGCCCGTACTCGGCAAACACGTTCGTATTCCCGGGCAGCCAATTCCACTTCCGGAAACTGCCGCCGGGCGCTTACACCGTGGTGGTCTTCATGCGCAGCCGGGGCGAAGCGCGGAAGACGGTTGAAGTGGGGCCGGGCACGGCCGACCGCCATCGCCGGGTTTCGTTCGATCTGGATTTGAAGAATGCGGATTTCGTTTTCGGGAGCGCCTTACGCCAGCATACGGTCTCCGTAAAGCAACTCAGCATTCCAGCCCCGGCCTGGCGTGACTATCGTGAGGCGCAGAAGGAATTGAACAAGCACGATGTAGACGGTGCGCTGAAGCATCTGGAAGACGCCGTGGACCGCGCGCCACAATTCGCTCCGGCGTGGAATAATATCGGGACCATCGCCTTTCAGCAGCGTAACTACGCTCGCGCCGAGGAGTGCTTTCGCGAGGCCCTGGATCAGGACCCACAATCTTTCGAGGCTTTGGTGAACCTGGGCGGCGTGCTGGTGATGGTCCATAAACTGGATGAAGCGCTGACCCGCAATTCGCTCGCAGTCGCGACGCGTCCCAACGACGCGCTTGCGCACTCGCAACTGGGCATGACTTATTTCTTGCTGGGCCAGTTCGACCTCGCGATCAAACATCTGGAGGAGGCCCGCGCCCTCGATCCTTCGCACTTTTCCTACCCCCAACTGGTCCTGGCCGAGATTCACGTCCGCCGGCGTGACCCAAGCGCTGCAGCGAATGCGCTGGAGGATTTTCTGGCGCATCATCCCGACTGGCCCCAAGCGGAGGGAATGCGAAAGAGAATTGGCGAGTTGCGATCCCACTGAATGGCTCTTCCGATTGATCCGCTCGTTCCCGAGATCGTCAATCATCTAAGAACGGCTGGGAACCTGGTGGTGGAAGCCCCCCCAGGCGCCGGAAAAACGACTCGCGTGCCGCGGGCGTTGCTGGATGTCGGATCGCGCGAGGTGCTGGTGCTCGAGCCGCGACGCCTGGCAGCCCGCCTGGCGGCCCGCTTTGTCGCAGCCGAAATGGGTGAGCGGCTGGGAGAGACGGTAGGGTATCAGGTCCGCTTCGAAGAGGTTGCCGGGCCGCGCACGCGCTTGCGCTTCCTCACCGAAGGTGTCCTGACGCGCCGTCTGCTTTCGGACCCGCTGTTGGAGAGTGCGGATTGCGTGGTGCTTGACGAGTTTCATGAGCGTCACCTCGAAGGCGATCTCGCGTTGGCGCTATTGCGCCGATTGCAATGCACGAGCCGGCGAGACCTGAAGCTGGTGGTGATGTCGGCGACGCTGGATGCCGGTCCAATCGCGCGCTATCTTGGCAATGCCCGTATCCTCCGTTCGGAAGGGCGCCAGTATCCGCTCGAAATCGAGTACACGCCGCATTCGGCCGCACCCCTGGAGCAGCAGGTGGTATCCGCGCTGGAAAAGCTGGCGGAAGCGACGGGTCACGTGCTGGTATTCCTCCCGGGCGGAGCCGAGATCCGGCGCACTCAGACGGCATGCGCCGGCATCGCGAAACGCTTGGGGCTGCTGATTCTGCCGTTACACGGTGATCAATCTCCCGAAGAGCAGGACCGTGCGGTGCTGCCATCGAATCAACGCAAGGTAATTCTGTCGACGAATGTGGCGGAGAGCTCCATCACGATCGATGGCATTGGCGCCGTGATCGATAGCGGCGTCGCTCGCACAGCCGGGCACTCGCCGTGGTCGGGGCTGCCTACTTTACAGGTGGGGCGGATCAGCCAGGCCTCAGCCAATCAACGAGCGGGCCGCGCCGGACGCACAGGCCCCGGACGCGTGATCCGCCTGTATCCGCGCGAAGATTTTGTGCGGCGCCCGGCCCACGACACGCCGGAAATCGCGCGCGCCGATCTGGCGCCTGCCGTGCTGCTGGTGCAATCGCTGGGCATCGGTAGCTTGGATGCGATCGCATGGCTCGAGGCGCCTCCGGCCGCTCACGTCCAGCGAGCCGCGGAATTGTTGCGGCAGCTCGGAGCAACCAAGGAAATGGCGCGTTATCCGCTGCATCCGCGGCTTGCTCGTTTAATCGTGGAGGCGCGGCACCGCGGTGTCGCCGAGGACGGCTGTACAGTGGCCGCCCTTCTCAGCGCCGGAGAGCGTCTGAACGGAAAGGCGGATCATGCAACCGCTTCGGACGTTCTGGTTTTACTCGAGTCCCAGTGGGAGCCGCGTACCGCGCAATTGGTCCGGCAGATCCGCCGCATCGTCAATCCTCCGCGTCAGCAAGCGCGGGATGAGATCGCGCTGCGCATCGCCGTGCTGGCGGCGTTTCCGGATCGCGTCGCGCGCCGCCGTCAGGGCTCCGATCTGCAACTGGCTGCAGGCGACCCCGCCCAGTTGGCGCCTTCGAGCACAGTGACCGAAGCCGAATTCCTGGTGGCGGTGGAGGCCGAGGACCGCCGCGATCAGAAGGTTCCGTTGGTTCGTCTTGCGAGCGCCGTCGAGCCGGAGTGGCTGGTGGATCTGTTCCCGGAGCGAGTGCGCGAGGTGCAGCGCGTCGAATGGAACCGCGCCGCGGAGCGCGTAGAGGCGGTCAGTCTCTTGATGTTCGACGAGATCGCCATTGAAGAGCGGCGCGCCGCGGCGGAGCCCGAGCTGGCCGCGGCCTTGTTGGCGCAGAAAGCCTCGGAAGCAGGGCTCGCCCGTTTTGCCGACACGGAGGAGATCGAGGCGTTCTTATGCCGCGTGGCCTTTGCCTCGGAGCACGGGCCCATTCCCCAGCTGGGACCGTCCGATGTGGAGGTGGCGCTTGGGTCGCTTAGTTTTGGTCTCAAGAGCTTTAGCGAACTTTCCGCTGCCACGCGCGATGGCGGTTTGTTGCGGGCGATCGAACAGCGGCTGCCGGCGGCTGCGCGCCGGGCTCTCGACGAAATCGCGCCGGACCGAATCCGGCTGCCGCGAGGCCGGCAGGTGCCCGTTCATTATGAGCCCAACCAGCCGCCGTGGATCGCTTCGCGGCTCCAGGATTTTTTCGGAATGTGCGAGACGCCTGCGGTGGCGCGCGGAGCGGTGCCGCTGGTGGTGCGTCTGCTTGCGCCCAATCAGCGGCCGGTGCAGATGACTTCCGACCTCGCAGGCTTCTGGCAACGCCTCTATCCGCAAGTGCGCCGTGAACTGGCGCGCCGCTATCCCAAGCATGCGTGGCCGGAAGATCCCTTGCGTTAGCCTTGAGCCCGAGCTTGCCGGATAATAGACTCGGCCACGCAAACTCCGGCCCGTCAGAAATAATTCGCGATGAAGATGGTCTGGTACGCTGCTCGCCGGCAAATCCTTTGGCCCAGCCGGCCTTAAGAAAAATTCACGATTCCCTACGGCAACCCGGCGAGGCGCGCGGCCACCTTTGCCATGCTCGACCAGTCCAGGTCGGCTTGCCCCGCTGCCAGAGCCGCCAGAAAGTGATCTTTCAACAAGCTGGCGAGCGGCATCGGCGCGGCCAGTTCATCGGCGGCCGTGAGCACCAGGCGTACATCCTTGAGTCCCAGCGCGAGCGCGAAGCCGGCGGGCGAGAATTGTTCTTCCGCAATCATGCGCCCGTAGTTCGCGTAGATGGGAGACCCCATGAGGGAATTCATGATCTCGAGAAACAACTGCGGCGAAACGCCCGCCTTGCGCAGCGTAGCGTTGGCTTCGCCGAACGCTTCGATCAGACTGGCGATCATAAAATTGCCGCAGAGTTTCGCCGCGTTGGCCTGCCACGGTTCCTTGCCGGCAATGAAGGTCTGGCGGCCGATGTCGTCGAAGAGCGGACGGCATCGCGCGATGGTGTCATCCGGGCCGGCGGCGACCACCAACAGCTTTTTGGCTTCAGCGGCATCGGGGCGTCCGAAGACCGGTGCGCTGACGAACTGCTGGCCGTGCCGCGCATGTTCCGCCGCCAAGACACGCGCCAGCGCCGTACTCATGGTAGTGGAGGCGATGTGGACGGAGCCCCGTCCGAGCGCCATCAGGATTCCGTTGTCACCGAAGACCACCTCTTGCACGGCGTGGTCGTCGGCAAGCATTGTAAAGACCACTTCGCAGCCGAGTACGGCTTGAGACGGCGATGGGCACACGCGCGCGCCTTCGGTCTCCAGCATCTCCGCCTTTTCGCGCGACCGGTTGTAGACTGTCAGCCGGTGGCCGGCGCGCAGCAAATTTCGCGCCATACCGGCGCCCATCTTTCCCAGTCCAATAAATGCGATGTGCATCAATGAACAGTCTAAACCCGAACGGACGAGACGTAGGCGGTGAGCGGGGCTACAATGTGGGTGGAGGTGACGTGATGAAACCGGCCAAGGCCATGGAAAACAATGCCAGTCGTATGCGGACGAGCGTCATCGAACCGGACGACGACATGAGCGTCCCGACCCACGAGGCGATTGCCAATCTGGCGTACACCTATTGGGAATCGCGCGGCGGCCAGGGCGGGTCGCCTTGGGACGATTGGTTTCGTGCCGAGCAGGAACTGCTGCGCCGCAAAGAGATCTGAGCGTCCTTTCGCCCTTAATCCTGCTGTTCGTGGAACCAAACCAGCACTGTAGATAAGGTCAATAAGAACGCCATCGGCAGCAGCCCGTTCAAACCAGCCACGAGATCCATCAGGCGATCTCCAGGCGCGGTGTCGCGGACAAGGTGAGATACGCGCGCAGACTGCGCCGCACACGGTGGGGCGTAGTATCCTGGCGCAGGTACTTCCAGCGCAGCAGAGATGTAAGGGCCAGGAACAACGACGTGGCGTAAATGATTGGTTGAATCGTCGTCATCGTATTCTCCTTGTCTGCCTTCATTTCAGCGCATATTAACCTCCGGAACGAGTGCTGAATGTACCAGCCGGGTACCGAAAATCGTACCGAGCCGCGCACTGGAACTCACACCGGGAGAACTCCCGAACCTCCGGTTATGCTAGATTGCGTGCAAGGGCAGGGACTTCCCCCAAATGCTGAAGCTCATCGCTGGAGCTGTGATTGCTGCCATGTTTTCGGCGGCATGGCCCCAGCCGCTGCCATCGGGACCTCAGGTGGTCACCTACCTCTCGCCGGTCGATGATTCCAACCAATCCTATGCGCTGTACGTGCCCGCCAACCTGGATGCGTCCCGCAAATACCCCTTAGTGATCAGTTTGCACGCGGAAGATTCGAGCCCCCAGATCTGCTTGATGCGTGTGTTCGGACAGGTGAACCGGGTGGCCGATGGTAGCCTGGCGCCGCTCCGTTTATTTCGAGGGCGGGATGTGGACGTGATAGTAGCCTGCCCGCTGGCGCGCGGCACTATGGGTTATGAGGGCATCGCCGAGCGGGATGTGTACGATGCGCTGGCCGATGTCAAGCGCCGGCTTCCCGTGGACGAAGATAGGGTTTACTTGACGGGCACTTCCATGGGCGGAGGTGGCGCGCTGCGGTTGGCGCTGACCCGGCCGGATCTGTGGGCTGCGGTCGCCCTGGTGTGCCCCGTGACACCACCTGGACTCGAAGCGCTGATTCCGAATGCGCTGAATGTGCCGGTGCGGCTATTTCAGGGAGAGTTGGATCCGCTGGTGCCAGTTGAGTCGGCACGGTTATGGCAGCGGCGGCTGCTCGACTTGGGTGTGGCGGCCGATTACATCGAGTATCCAACAGGACGTCACAATGCGTGGGACTATGCCTATCGGGACGGTGCCGTTTTCGATTGGTTCGCGCATTTCCGGCGCAACCGGTTTCCCGACCGCGTACGTTTGGTAACCGCGGCGTATCAGTATTCTTCGGCTTATTGGGTGCGAATCGACGGGCTGACGCCGGGGACAAACGCATCGATTGATGCACGCCAGACCGGGAAGAGCGACGTCAAAGTCGATACCCAGAACCTGGATGGATTCACATTAGCGCTGGATCATGCGGTCGCGACAGTGACGATCGATGGTGCGATGTTGCATGTGCCGCCGTCGGCCAACGTCTCATTCCGAAAAGGGGCGGGGAAGTGGGTTCGAGGCGTCGTTTCCCCGGCCGGCAAGGGTCCAGGATTGGAAGGACCGATCGCCTCAGCCGTTTCGGGCCGGCACCTTTATGTATACGGAACGCTGGGCGCGCATTCAGCTGACGAACTGAATGCGCGCCGCGCAACCGCGGAACGGGCGGCTGCCTGGTCCAACCAACGCCAGCACTTGCAGCTCAAGCTGCCGGTCAAAGCCGATACCGCGGTTACCGTCCAGGACCTGGATCAGGATCTAGTGTTGTTCGGCACGCGCGAGACAAATTCTCTGATCGCCCGGTATGCGGACCGGCTGCCGCTCGCGCTCGACGCCGGCGCGGCCGACTATGGTCTACTGTTCATCGCTCCGGTCGGCAAGCATTACGCGGTCGTCAGTTCGGGGCTTCCCTGGTGGACGGGCGCAGCCGAGGCCGGCCGCGCGGTAGATCATTTCGAGCCTCAGCCATTCGCGGAACTGGCGACTTTTGGCGATTACATCATGTTCAAAGGCTCGCTGGCCAACGTTGTCGCCGAAGGACGGTTTGATCGCGCGTGGAAAATGCCGGCCGCCGACGTGGATAAAATGATGGCGACCGGCGCTGTGGAATTACACGGCGTGACGTCTCGTCCTGCCCAGTAATTCCTCGGCGCGTTTCAGCGCCTTTTGCTCCGCTTCTTCTCGAGTCGCTCCCGTTACACGGCAGAGCGCCGCGCCAGGAGATACGTTATCGGCTTTGGCATGCCATTCCGTTCCCAGCCGGTAGGTAGTCAGATTAACCGGCCATCCGGCTATGTCCAGTTTCTTTTCCTGATACTCTTCGGCTTTCATAGCTAGCCTCTGGCGGCTCCCGCGGCAGCGCCCTTTTCTACGGGCGCGCCTACCAGGTTGCCCCACTCGGTCCAGGAGCCGTCGTAGTTCGTTACGTTATTGAAGCCGAGCAGGTATTTTAGAACGAACCAGGTATGGCTGGATCGCTCGCCGATGCGGCAATACGCGATGACGGGTTTTGATCCGTCGATGCCTTCGCCGCCGTAAAGCTGCTTCAATTCATCGGGGGACTTGAAGGTGCCGTCTTCGTTACACGCCTTGCCCCACGGAATGCTGCGCGCTCCGGGAACGTGGCCCCCTCGCTGGCAGGTTTCCGGCAATCCCGGAGGCGCCAGGATTTCGCCTGTGAATTCCTGCGGGCTGCGGACATCGACTAGCGCCGCGGCACGCTTGGCAGAGGCTTCCTGGACTTGCGGCAGGAACGCCCGCAAGGAAAGGTCGGGTTGCTTGGCTCGATAGGTGGTCCGCTGCGGTGTCGGCTTATCAGTTGTAAGGTCGCGGCCTTCCGCCAGCCATTTCTTGCGGCCTCCGTTCATCAGCCGGACATCGGCGTGCCCGTAGATCTTAGCTTGCCAGAGAGCCCAGGCTGCGAACCAGTTGTTGTTGTCGCCGTAGATGACGAGCGTGGTGTCAGGCTTCACTCCGGAGGCGGACATCAACTCCTCAAACTGCTGCTGGGAGAGAATGTCGCGCCGGACGGTGTCGCATAATTGTGTGTTCCAGGCCCAGCCAATCGCGCCAGGGACATGTCCTTCGTCATACGCTTTGGTGTCGACGTCCACCTCCGCGATGCGGACATTGGGATCTTTGGCGTGGGCTGCCACCCATTCAGTGCTCACGAGGACTTCGGGATGCGCGTACTCAGCCATGTGGCTCCTCCTTATTTTGGAAGCTCTATTTTATCGGGATTCCAGCCCACCCGCTCATTTCCAAGCCGAATAGACCGGCTTGGCCACCACGAATTCGGGATTCGCGCCGGCTTTGGGATGGAACTTCTGCACGCGGCCGGCGTCGACTTCAGCCACGTAGAGATTGCCTTCCTGATCTACGCTCATTCCGTGCACGCCCCATAGGCCGCCGGGAAAGTCGCCCATGCTGCCCCAGGAATAGAGAAGGTGCCCCTGCAAGTCCCACTCGACCATTTTGTTGGTGGTGCGGTCGTAGGTCCAGATGCTCTTGCCCGAACCGATGTACAGCAGGTGCAGGCTCGAAGGATCGGCATCGATCTTCCATTCGTAAAGATACTTGCCGTTTTCATCGAAGACCTGGATGCGGTGATTGTTGCGATCGTTCACAAAGACGTGGCGCGTGGCGGGATCCACCGCGACGCCATGCACGTTGCTGAAGTAGCCGGGCCGCGTGTCGACCGGCCCGCGCGGGGGCCCGCCGAGCTTGCCCCAATCCATAAGAAACTTGCCATCCTTATTGAATTTCGCGACGCGCGTTCCCGTATAGCCATCGGCCACGAAGAAGGTGCCATCCGGTAGCCAGTCGATATACGTAGGCCGGTTGAAATGCGTGCCGTCGGCGCCCGCCACCCCCGGCGTGCCAATCGTCTGCAGCAGCTTGCTGCCATCATGCGTGAATCTGTAGATGACCTGCATGTTGTCGTCGACGATCCAGACGTTCTTCTCGGGATCGTACGGGCTGATGTAAATGGAATGAGGGCGGCGGAACAACTTGTCCCACTGTTTCCAGGTTTCGATGATCTTGCCGTTGCCATCCACCACCACGACGCAGTTTTCCCACTTTGCGTCGACGCCAAGCTGCCGATAAGGCGGGCCTTTGATGCCGAGTTTCGCCGACTTACCCTCCCATGCCGTGAGCCACTCGCTCATATCGTTGTCCGTGCCGCCGGTGCCGGGCAGGGAAGCGGTGGTCGCGTCGCGCCAGAAACCGGCGACCGGAAAGCTGATGCTAGGGCCGAGTTGCGGCAGCAGGGCGGCTTTAGGCTGCGCCATCTTCGGCAATTCGCCGCGGAACAGCATGTAGATGCGGTTGGGGCTCTCCGCAAAAACGCTTTCGCCGGCGCCGTAAGTCCATTTTTCATTTCCCGGCAAAGTGCTGACATCCTGCGGCCAGTTTTTGACGACCTCATAAGGGCCGGTCAAATCTTCGGAACCTAAGGTTCCGGGAGTCGCTGCGTACCCGGTTCCTGGTTTTGACCTGGCGGCTTCGACGCGCGCCACGCGCCCGGAAATCGCCAGTCCGATGCCGATGCCCAAAGCCAGCATCGTGATCATGAGCCAAAGTTTTCGCATGAATGTGCTCCTCGACACTCCAAGATCATATCTGAAGCGGGCCGGAATGGGGGACGGCTGCCGCTTCCCGCGGTTCGCTGCTTGGGAATGAAGATCGTGCGGTTCAGTCAGGCTAAGCGTTTTCTGATTTCCTGCTTTACTGCAGTCACTAGCAAATCATCACCCGGAGCGGTGTCCCACATTGCCGCGCCGATGTTGCGCCACGTGAGGATGACTACCTGCCGCAGCAGTCGCCTCACCTCAGCCGGATCACGATGTGGCAGCTGTCGGCACACTACGTCCGGCTCTTCGCGGTAATGCCGGATCACGTCCGTGTAGGCGTGACCCGAGCCGTCATCCCGCACAAACATCCAGAAGTGCGGGGTTCGTCCCGCTGCGCCTTCTAGAACGCAATCCATATTCCGCACGATCTGGTTTCTCGCCGGGTCGTATGTGGTCCGAAAGCTGATGTCGGAATCCAGCTTAGCTTCGACATAAATCAGCAGAGAATCGGACTCGATCACAACGTCGATTTCCGAATTGCCCTCTACCGGTCTTGGATCCCGCCCTCTGCCTTCGAGCAGCGGCTCGCCCGAGCACAGCATCCTGTCCCGGCTGGCCCGTTCGTACGCCGGTGGGCTCGACACCGTGCGCCAGAACGAAATCTGCGGTATCGGCAACTCAGCCGGTGCCGCCACCTCTGGATTGGCCTCCGCTACGCAACCCGCTAGGTGAGCCCACCAAGAATTGGGCCGCAAGCGCATCAGCAGATTAAGCACGTTCCAGGTCACCCAATCCTCGCTCCGCGGTGAATAGAGCATCCGTCGGACATCCACCGTCTTCTTCCATTTCGGCGAAAGGACTAGAGCCTCGCTGTTCAACATCGGGAACTCGCGTCCTCCGACTAGCGGGGCAATCGACCCGGATTGGTGCGGCGCCGGAATAGGCATCGAGTCACTTGCCGCCCCGATCCCGCATTCCTTGTTGAGCGCTTCCGTATAGTTACACCACTCAGTCAGGAGGTGGGTGTCCATATAAGGTGCGTCGTAAACGCGGACCACCTTACGGCGAAACTCGTCCGCGCTGCATCCGAATTCGCGAGCGTAGCGTTCGGTCACACGATGGCGCGTTGAGTAGTCGCGAACGGAGTAAGAACATCCTGTTTGCCCCTTCTCAAAGAAGAACAGAAAGGAGTGTGGATTAATCTCGGGCGCGAAAACCATAAGCCGTCTTCGGCCCGGCGTGTAAGAGGTCATAAGTTTCATGGATTGAGTATTTCACACACACACATACACAGTCAATGATTATTTACGTTAAATATATTCAATGCGCTACTATCCCTTGATGCCTATTATTGTATTATTGTGCTATGGAACAAGAGGTCCTAAAGCAGAGATTGCTGGCGCACCCGATCGTTACCCGACTCTTGAATAATCCCAATTGGGCTCCGGCCGCCCGGGCCGCCGTCGCCGAGCTGGTTGAGGGTAAAAGGTGTCCGGTTCTGTCGTGGCGAAAGAGCTCCAGTTGGCAACAGGTTCAGCTGGCTCTCGACGAGATGAAGGCGGCGCAAAGCAGCGCGTAACCTACCGGTCCCACGAGCCATGCTGCCGGGGACGTTTACTTAACGGGCCACTCAATCGGTTTCTGGTCGGCTCCTGATTCGTGATCCCGAATGATGACCGGTGTATGGCCCGAGGTGACCGCGAAATCGAGTCAGCCCCCCGCGCATTGCTTGGGCTTCAGAGGAGTTCTTTCCAGCTGGGTCTGTTTTCTTGGAGAACTAGGAGCAGATCGCTCCGCTGCGCGAAGTGCACCCCGCAATACGAGAGGAATGTGAAGGTTCGCGCTCGCGCAGACTTTCAACCTCAGCCGTCACGGAGCTTACGGGAGTCGGCCACGGAATCGAGTAGACAGTGCCGAGTTCCGCTGACTATAGTTCGCTTCCCGGTGTTGTATTGCGTCCGCGCGAGTGCGTGGCCAAAGACGATGACGAGTGCACCAGAATCGATTGCGGTGTTTGATTGTGGCCAAAGATGGTTTCACGATTTCACGAACGTCCTAGCCTTCCGGGCGTGCCACGCTTTTAGCCCCGCCAGAAAGAGAATTTGCACACCCGTGAGGCCATTGGCAGCCACAATCGGGATGGATGCCCGCAATAGTCCGTAAAGGAACCACAGCCACACTCCTACCGCGAGCATGGAAAGCATGAGCCAGGAAAGCCCCGCCCCCCCGCTCCGCCAGGTGCGAATCACTTGAGGAGCGAACGCGACCGTGGTCAGGACTGCCGCGCAAGATCCGATCGCTTCGCTGTAAGTGCGCAGCGCCTCCAGACCGGGCACGAGTGGAGTCATGCCTCCATCATCGCAAGAAGGCAGAAGGGGCCGGCTACTCCAACGCGAACGCGTTGACGCCGGAGCTCACGATCACGACATACTGCTTGCCATTGCGCCCCAGGTAGGTCATGGGACTAGTGTGGCCTTCGGCATCCAGTTTCGTCTCCCAGAGTTGCTTGCCGGTCCGCGAATCGAATGCGCGGAACCGCTTGTCATTGGTTCCTGCGATAAAAACCAGATCGCCGGCGGTCGAGATGGGGCCGCCTTGGCCGAATGCGCCCGTATTGTGAACGCCCTTGGCTTCTAACTCGTCGCTGGTGCCGAGCGGAATGCGCCACGCGATGTCGCCCGTGCCGGCGTTCACCGCCATCAGCTCCGCCCAAGGCGGCTGCTGGCAAGGCAGTTGCTTCGTCGGATCCCAGAAGCGAGCATTCGTCGAGCCGAGCCCCAGAGGACTGAATCGGCGATACGCCACTTGATCGCCATCCTTACTCTTATCCAACCGGCCCATCCCTGCCACGTTTCGCGTGTTCACGAAGACATAACCAAGCGAGGGATCCACCGAGACGCCGCCGTAATTCGGGCCGCCTTGCTGGCCGGGGAAGATGATCCGGAATTCCTTGCTGCTATATGGCGTGTACGGGCCCAGGTTGTGCATACCACCGATCTTTTCCACCAGGTCGCGGCAGAACTTTTCGTGTTCTGGCTCACCGGTGAAGAGTTCGTCAGGAGTCACGCTCGTGCGCGTGAGCGGCGGAGGTTTCAGGGGAAACGGCTGGGTCGGCCAGGTCTGCTCGCCCGGCACGTCGGTCTGCGGCACGGCGCGCTCTTCCACCGGATAGATCGATTTTCCGGTTTCCCGATCGAGGAAGAACATCAGCCCCGGCTTGGAGACTGCCACGACCACCGGAATTTTCTTTCCGTCGCGTGTCAACTCCATCAGCGTAGGAGCGGCCTCGGCGTCATAGTCCCAAACATCGTGATGTGTCAATTGAAAATGCCAGCGCATTTTGCCGGTGGCCGCCTCGAGCGCCACAATCGATGACGAATAGAGGTTCTGGCCGTGCCGTGCCCCTCCGTAATATTGTGCCGCTGGCTGCCCGATCGGCAGGAATATCAGGCCGCGCTGCGCATCCACGGTCGCGGCGCCCCAGTTAGCGGGCGAACCGGCAGTGACCCAGTTATCTTTCGGCCAGGTCTCATAGCCTGGTTCGCCCGGATGCGGAATCGTATGGAACGTCCATTGGAGCTTACCGGTGGACAGATCCCACGCGCGCACGTCCATGGCGGGACCATCGGGGTCGTCTTCTTTGCCCTGCGCTCCGGTGATGAGCAGGTTTCGGAAAATCGCCGCCGGCGAGCTGAGGTGGTATGGTGCGTCGGGAAATTTTTCGGTGACACCGGCTCGCAAGTCGAGCATGCCTTCCTTCGCGAAGCCCGGAACGAGCTTGCCGGTCTTGGCATCAAGCGCGATTAGCCGGCCGTTGCTGAGCCCGGCAAAGATGCGCGCAGCACGTTCCTTGTCGCCTGGCCAATAGGTGACACCACGCAGCGGAGCGGCCACATTGTTAGGCAACTCGTATTTCCAGACCTCTTTACCGGTCTCCGGTTCCAAGGCGACAATGCTGTGGTGCACTGTGGGCGTGAACAGGAGTCCGCCCGCCATGAGAGGCACCGCTTCGGTAGACGTCAGGACACGGTTGGCGGCGCTAAGGTCTATATTGGCCGCGTTGACGCCATATTGCCAGGCGAGCTTGAGTTTGGAAACGTTGGCGGCGTTGATCTGTTTAAGCCGCGAATGGCGTTGCGCGGCCGGATCGCCTGCATAGCCGGGCCACTCCCCCTGCCCATAGGAAGCGGCGGTAAAACCGGCTGCAACAGCGAATACGTGGAGAATTCTCATGACGCCCTCCAGATCTTTGGAGAGTACCATTTTCAACCACATCGATAACGCCTGTCGGCGAACAAGGGGACCCGCTTGATGTAGAATCACTACAGCGCATGGCTGTCCGTCGAAAGCGTAAATACTGCTGGCTGTTGGGGATCGTGAGCCTGTCCACGCTCGGCGCGGGGCATCTTCTCGCTCAGGACGCGGCTGCCGAACGAGCTCTCCTCGATAAGTATTGTGTAACCTGCCACAGCAATAAACTCCGCACCGGCGGCGTCTCGCTCCAGGGCCTGGATCTCGGCCGTGTTCCCGAAACCGCGGAGACTTGGGAAAAGGTAATTCGCAAACTGCGCGTCGGCGCGATGCCGCCGCAGGGAATGCCGCGGCCGGACAAGGCCGCAATGGGCGGGCTGGCCTCCTACATCGAAGGATCGCTGGACCGTGCGTACGCGGCAAATCCCAAGCCGGGGCAGGCGGCCATGCACCGCCTGAATCGCGCGGAGTACGCCAACGCGGTTCGGGATTTGCTTGCTCTGGATGTCGACTCGACGGCGCTGCTGCCTCCCGACGATGAGAGCAGCGGCTTCGACAATATCGCCGAAGTCTTAAAGATGTCGCCTTCGCTGATGGAGCGCTATCTGTCCGCTTCCTGGAACATCAGCCGGCAGGCGGTCGGCGACAGCCGGATTGTGCCTACGACGGCCACCTATCGCGTACGGCCGGATCTTTCGCAGGACCAACATATCGACGGCTTACCGCTCGGCACGCGCGGCGGCATTCTGGTGGACCATACGTTCCCGCTCGACGGGGAGTACGTCATTAAAGTGCGGCTCTGGCGCAATACGTTCGATCTGATGCGGGGCATGGAAGACGCGCACGAAATCGAAATCAACTTTGACGGCGTGCGCATCGGTTCGGTAACCATCGGAGGCCGGCCTGATTTCCTGAAAATGGCTGCGAATCCGGGCGCTTTCGGCGGGGATCTGGATCAGAAGCTGACGGTCCGTCTTCCGGTGAAGGCAGGACCGCATACGATCTCCGCGGACACGATTCTACGCAGCCACGCCTTGAAGGACGATCTGGTGAAGCCGTTTCTGCGGACGACGGTGGATGGCCTGGACATCACCGGCGATCCGTCCGTGGACCGCCTCACCATCGAAGGTCCATTCAATTCTACGGGCGTGAGCGAAACTCCATCGCGGCGCCGCATTTTTGTCTGCCGGCCGGCGGACCAGCACGACGAGCTACCCTGCGCGAAGAGAATTCTCGGCACGCTCGCGCGCACCGCGTATCGCCGGCCCGTCACCGATACCGATCTCGAGCCGCTGCTGAGTTTCTACCAGCGCCGCCGGAACGATAATGGCAGCTTCGACGCTGGAATCGAATCGGCTTTGCAGTTTATTCTCGCCAGCCCGGAATTCCTGTTCCGGTTTGAAGCCGATCCGGCTGACGTTCCCGCCGGAGCGCGGTACCGCATCACTGATCTGGCGCTCGCATCGAGGCTTTCCTTCTTTTTGTGGAGCAGCGTTCCCGACGGCGAGCTTCTCAATCTGGCCGCGCAGAAAAAGCTGCACGAGCCGGCGGTGCTGGAGCACCAGGTGAAGCGCATGCTGGCCAGTCCGAAATCGGACGCCCTGACCGCCAACTTCGCGGAACAGTGGTTATTCTTGCGCAACCTGAAGAGCGTCGCGCCGAATCTCGATGCGTTCCCCGATTTCGACGATAATCTGCGCCAGGCGATGAAACAGGAGACGGAGCTGTTTTTCCGGAGCATCCTGCGCGAGGACCGCAGCGTGCTGGATCTGCTGAACGGCGACTACACCTTCGTGAATGAGCGGTTGGCGCGTCACTACGGCATCCCCGGCGTGTACGGAAGCCAGTTCCGGCGAGTGCCTGTTCACGATGAGGCGCGGCGCGGGCTGTTGGGCCAGGCCAGCATTCTGACTGTTACGTCGTACGCTGCGCGCACCTCGCCGGTGCAGCGCGGCAAGTGGATTCTCACGAATCTTCTGGGCGTGCCGCCGCAGCCGCCGCCGCCGAACGTGCCCGAATTGAAAGACAACGGAGAGGAAGGCAAGCCGCTGTCGTTGCGCGAGCGCATGGAACTCCATCGCGCGAATCCGGTTTGCGCCGGCTGCCATAAAGTGATGGATCCGATTGGCTTCGCGCTGGAGAATTTTGACGGCATCGGCCACTGGCGCAAAGATGACGACGGCGCGGCGATTGATCCTTCGGGGACGCTCTTCGATGGCACGCGGGTCGATGGACCGGTGGCGCTGCGGAAGATGCTGGCGGCGCGGCCTGAGGTCTTCATCGGTGTCGTGACCGAGAAGCTGCTGACCTACGCGCTGGGCCGCGGCCTGGAGTATTACGATATGCCCGCCGTCCGCAAGATCGTTCAGGACGGCGCGGCCAACGATTTCCGGTTCTCTTCGATGATCCTGGGCGTAGTCAACAGCCCGCCGTTTCAAATGAAAATCAAGAAGGCCAGCGAGAGCACGACGGTCGCGGCCAGGTTGTTCCACTGAGGGGTGGCACAGATGAGGCTGATCACCAAAAAGCACATTCCGCGGCGCGCGTTCCTGCGCGGCGTTGGAGTAACCTTATCGCTTCCATTGCTGGACTCGATGATTCCGGCGCAAACCCGGCTCTCGCAGACCGCCGCGAAACCCCAGTTCCGCATGGGCCTGTGCTTCATGCCGCACGGCGCTGTCATGAGCAACTGGACACCGCCCGGAGACGGAAGCAACCTCGAACTCTCGCGAACGCTCAAACCGCTCGAACCCTTCAAGAAAAATGTTGTCGTGGTCAGCAACCTGGCGCACAAGAATGCCGCGCCCGCCGGCCCCGGCGACAATGGCGGCGACCACACGCGCTCGCCCGCAGTCTTCTTGAACGGCGTGCATCCCAAGCGGACCGACGGCGCCGACATTCGCGCCGGCGTCACCATCGACCAGATCGCGGCGCAGCAGATCGGGCAGGAAACGCGCTTGCCTTCGCTCGAGCTGGCGATCGAGGATTACAGCGGGCTGGTCGGCTCCTGCGACGTCGGCTTCAGTTGCGCTTATATGAACACGATTTCCTGGCGCACGCCCACAGTCCCGATGCCCATGGAAATTAATCCCCGCGTGGTATTTGACCGGCTTTTTGGCGACGGCGCGACAGCCGAAGAGCGTCTGGAACGCATCGAACAGGAGCGCAGTATTCTCGACGCGGTCACCGGCCAGGTCAAGCGGCTGCAGGGAGGCTTAGGAGCGAGCGACCGCAACCGGGTGTCGGAATACCTTGATACCGTTCGCGAAATCGAACGCCGCATCATCCTTGCCGAGAAGCAGAACTCCACGACGGGTATTAACGTGCCGGCTACACCCGCCGGTATACCGGACGATCATCAGGCGCACACCAGGCTGATGTTCGATCTGATGGCCGTGGCGTTTCAGGCCGATATCACGCGCGTGTCGACGTTCATGATGGCGCGCGAGGTGAGCTACCGTACGTTTCCGATGCTCGGAATTGCGGAAGCGTTCCATCCGGCATCCCATCACCAGAACAATCCGGCCCGCTTGGAGAACCTGACGACCATCAATACTTATCACGTGAGCCTGCTGGCTTACATGCTGGAGAGATTAAAGTCGATTCCGGATGGCGAGGGCACGCTCCTCGATCACACGCTCATGCTCTATGGCAGCGGGATGAGCAACAGCAACATCCACAATCATTCGCCGCTGCCGGTCGTGCTGGCAGGCGGCGCCGCCGGGAAGCTGCAAGGCGGCCGCCACCTCAAATATCCGGAAGACACGCCCATGGCGAACCTGCTGCTCACGCTCCTGCACAAAGCAGGCGTGGAACAGGAAAGTATTGGCGATAGCACCGGGCCGCTCACGGAGGTGTAGCTCATGAAAATGATCGTTCTGCTGGCAGGCCTGGGTCTGGTCACTTCCGCGTTCGGCGCTTCCAGCGAGGCCGCCGATGCCGCCGAGCGGCGCGATTGGCAAGCCGTGCGCGCTCTCGCAGCTAGTCATACCGGGGTGAACGCCACTCAAGCGGACGGAACTACGGCTCTGCAGTGGGCAGCGCATTGGGGCGATGCCGATGCAGTCAAGCTGCTGCTGGCTGCGGGAGCCGATCCCAAACTCGCCAACCGCTACGGCGTCACTCCCTTGTCGGAGGCGGCCGGTGCCGGCAATGCTGCGATCATCGAAATGCTGTTGCAGGCCGGCGCCGATCCGAAAACGCTCACGACGGCTGACGGCGAAACAGTGCTCATGACAGCCGCCCGCACTGGCAATCTCCAGGCGGTCAAGATTCTGCTGGCCCGCGGAGCGGACGTGAACGCCAAGGAAAACTATCGCGGCCAGACAGCCCTCATGTGGGCTGCCGCCGAGCGGCATGCCGATGTCGTTAAGCTCTTACTCGAGCACGGCGCCGACTGGAAGATTCAGTCGATGTCCCGGGACACCAACATTCCGAAATTGAGCGCGGCCTCTTCCGTGACTCCGATAGCGCGCGGCGGATTGACCGCTTTTCATTTCGCGGCGCGCGAAGGCGATATCGAAACCGGCCGTGTCATGCTCGATAGCGGGGTCGACATCAACCAGGTGGATGCCGACAATACCACCGGCCTGGTCGTATCGATTCTGAATAAGCGCTACACCTTTGCGAAGTTTCTGCTCGATCGCGGCGCCGACCCCAACATCGCCGATGTTCGCGGACGCGCGGCGTTGTACGCCGCAATCGATATGCGCAACCAGGACTACTCCGCCATGCCGGCGCATAAAGAAGACGATCCGCTTCCGAGCCTTAACCTGATCCAGGCACTCCTGGAGAAGGGCGCGAACCCGAACGCGCAATTGATCAAGGCGCTTCCGGGCCGGAGCGGCATGGATGCAGGCGACACGACTTTGGGGGCCGGCACCACTCCGTTGATGCGCGCAGCCCGTGCCGGCGATGCCGCTGTGATGCGCGCGCTGCTCGCAAAAGGCGCCGATCCGGCGCTGACGACCAAGGACGGCAATAACGCGCTGCAGTTTGCCGCGGGAGTCGGTTACCGCGACAAGAATACCAAGGGCACCGAGAGCGAAGCGCTGGAAGCGTTAAAGCTGGCGGTGGGTTTGGGTCTCGACATAAATCGCGAAAATAACCGGGGAGAAACCGCTCTTCATGGCGCGGCCTCCCGGGGCGCGGACACGCTGACGCAATACCTGGTAGACAAGGGCGCCAGTCTCAATGCGAAGACGAAACAGGGCCTTACCCCGTTGGACTACGCCATGGGTAAGAACGTGGTGGCTCAACTGCCGGTTCCGCATGACAGCACGGTGTCCCTGATTCGGAAGCTCGGCGGCGTAGAGGGCAAGCCGGTAGCGACCGCGGCCTTGCCACCGGCGAAGTGAGCCGTGAGATAGCGTTCTTTGGTTATCAACACCGTCGATGCGCGTGATCGATTTGCCTACTGAAGCGGCAGGCCGGCCGAGCTTATAATTAAAAGTTGGAGCGACCCGGAATGCGTGCTGTCTATCTGATTGCCTTCGGTTGTATTGGACTTCACACCATTGCCTTCGCGGCTGCGGGGAGTCCCATTGCGGATGCGGCCATGAAAGGGGACAAGACAACCGTCGAAGCCCTGCTCCAGAAAAAGGCAGATGTCAACGCCGCCCAGGCGGACGGAGCGACTGCCATTCAATGGGCGGCTTACCGCAACGATCTGGAACTGGCCGATCTGCTGATCCATGCCGGTGCCAACGTGAAGCTGGCGAACCAGGATGGAGCAACGGCGCTATGGCTCGCGGCCGAGAACGGCAGCGCGGCCATGATTGAAAGGCTCATCGAAGCCGGCGCCGATCCAAACGAACGGCGTGCCGTCACCGGGGATACGCCTCTGATGATGGCGGCCCGCAACGGCAACGTGGCGGCGCTCAAAGTACTCCTCGACCACAAGGCGGACGCCAATCTCAAAGAAAATCTGCGCGGCAGCACGGCTCTCATGTGGGCCGCGGAACAGTCTCATCCCGAGGCGGTCAAGGTCCTGCTGGAGCACGGAGCGGACTTCAATGCGGCCACGGAGCCGGATACCCGCAATTCGCGGCTGAATATCGCGCCCACCGTTGAGCAGCGCGCTGCCCAAGATGTGAACTTCGGCGCCCGCCGCCCCGGACGCGCCGGTGCTCGCGGTGGCGCTGGCGCCGCTGCCCAGACCATTACGCCCGATGATTTTGAAGCGTACTTTCGCGGTTCCCAGGTCAAAGACGGCGGCGGCCTGACTCCGTTGACGTATGCCGCCCGCGAAGGCTGCCTCGATTGCGTCAAGAGCCTCCTCGAAGCAGGCGCCAATGTCAATCAGGTAACCAACTATGGCTGGACCGCGCTGCTCACCGCCACGCAAAACCGGCACTACAAGCTGGCGGTCTACCTGCTGGAAAAGGGCGCCAATCCGAATCTGCCCAACAAGGGCGGCTGGACTCCGTTATATCTGGCCACGGATAACCGCAATATAGAAAGCGGCGATTATCCTGTCCGCCGGCCGGATATGGATCACCTCGATTTCATCAAGCTGCTGATCGACAAGGGTGCCAACGTGAACGCCCGCATTTGCGGCGTCGAGTCCTCCGATAAGCAGTGCAAAGGGGACACTACCGAGACTCGCACCAACTTCACCATGCAGTGGCTGTACGAGGATGGGGCGACGCCATTCCTGCGCGCCGCTCAGTCCGGCGATGTGACCCTGATGAAGCTTCTGGTGGCGCACGGGGCCGATCCGAAGATTGCCACCGCGCACAATGACACCGCCCTGGCGGTTGCCGCCGGTATCGGTTGGGTCGAAGGCGTCACATACGAATGGTCGCCGGAGCAGAGTCTGGAAGCCGTGAAGATGTGTCTCGATTTCGGAATCGATCCCAACGTTGCCGACGATCAGGGCCGCACGGCTTTGCACGGCGCGGCGCACAAGGGTCGGACCGACGTCATCCAACTGCTGGTGGATCACGGCGCGAACCTCGAAGCTCACGACAACGGAAGCCGCGATACGTTCGCCGGCGCGATGAAGGGAATGACCTGGATTCCGCTCGATTGGGCGCGCGGTCTGGTTCGCGTGGGCGTTCAGTCGGCCATCCCGCATCCGGAGGCCGAGAAGCTGCTGGTGAAGCTGATGACCGATCGCGGGCTGAAGATTCCGCCGCCGCCGGCATCATCCATCTGCCTGACGAAGGGCGTGAAGGGCTGCCAGTAGCGCGAGCTACTTTCCGATCAGGTGTTCGACGTCCCGGTTATTCTCCTGGCAGATGTACTCGATCAACTCGCCTTTCAACATCCGGGGATGCGTCGTGAAGGTCCATGGCTTTGTGTAAGCCTTGGGATCGTCAACGGTGTGCTCGATATCCATGTGGCCGAGATCGATCCTGTGAAATTTCTCGATCACGTGGAGCGCCTCGGTGGTCGGAAGACCCGATTCGTCGATCCAGGTTTTGCCGTTGTTGCCCACCGTGTCCACTACGAAAGTGTCGCCTTCCCAATGGCCGATTGACTCACCCAGCCAGGAGGGGTTCGGGTCCGCGCTATGGCCGCGGCCGTCGGTGAAGATCTGCCGCCACACGTGCGCGCCGCCCTCATATACGATTACGGTCAACGCCGGCGTCTGCACAATGCGGAACGGATAGGGGGTTGTGCTCATGCGGGGCACGCCGGGAGGCAGGCAGCGGGCTTCGGGGTCGTCCTTGGAAATGTTGCCCTTACGTTCCTTGTAAAGCGCTTCCGCCCAGGGTTGAAACGGAACCTGGACACCGCTGCCGACCATGTCCACGTTCTGGCGGATGGCATTCGGTTCCCAGTTGCCGGAAAGATCCGGCTTTCCATCGGCGGTGTGCGGCGCCGGGCCGGCGGGCGGCCAGTCGGATCGGGCATTGGCGCCGGCGCGACCAGCGGGCGGAGCGCCACTAGCGGGTGCGGCCGGAGCCTGGGCTCCCAAAGGAGCAATGGCGAACAGCGTTGCCACAGCGGTAATCAGCGCGAATCGTAAGGGTTGCATCAATCCTCCGGGGGGGACAGCCTAAACAGACCCCAAATGCATGCACTGCGGATCGTGCTTCAGTATAAAAGTCCGTCTCGGGGATTGTCAACGCGGCCAACTGGGGCATGGCTTTGCATGCAGAACTTAGCAAAGTCGCCGCTTTTACTGTAAAGTAGGTTCTCAAAAGGACTGTGCGCCAGTGAGTGACAAGATTCAGAAAATGCCGGGACGCAAGGAAGCTGGTTCGTCATCGCAGACCGCACGCGCCACGCTGGCGTTGCGCGAAATGCTGGTGCAGGGCCGCTTCCGTCCAGGGGAGCGCATCCGCGAGGTTCCGTTGGCGGCGCAATTGAAGGTCTCGCGGATCCCGCTGCACCTCGCGTTGGAGCGCCTCGCGCATGAGGGCTTTCTGGCAATCCGGCCCACTCGCGGATTTGTTGTGCAAGGCTTCTCGACCGAAGACATCTACGATGCCATCGAGTTGCGGGGCCTGCTGGAGGGCGCGGCCGCCCGCCTCGCCACCGAACGGCTGCGGGATACGAGACAACTGGAGCCGATGCAGGACGCCAGCCGCGAGATTGTCACCCTGGTGCGCAAGCGCAAGCTGACCATGGAGGCGTTCAACCTTTACATCGAGCTCAACGCGAGGTTTCATAGCGCATTGCTCGATTTATCCCATAGCCGCATGCTGCGCCGCGCGGTCGAGCAGGCGTGCTCACTGCCATTCGCATCGCCCAGCGCGTTCCTGAACCGCCAGTACATATCGCCGGAGCTGCAGGAATTGTTCTTGATTTCCGCGGACCAGCATTGCGCCATTGTCGAAGCCATCGGCAACCGGGAGGGCATGCGCGCCGAAGTCCTGACGCGCGAGCATGCGCGCGTGGCGCGCCGCAATCTGGAAGACGCATTCCGAAACCGGGAGCAACTGCAGGGTCTCGCGGGAGCGAAGTTGATTAACCTGTGATATGGAGGGACGCCAAGCGCTAACTCTGCTGTCGTTGGCGGGCATGCCCCAAAACTCAACAATATAGGGCTGTTGACACTCTCTGGCGGCCGAGAATATAATTCTTGCAACGCTCGAATTGCATGCATTGCGTGTCTCCGGGCCGTTCCTATAGGCCAGGCGCAACTGGCTCTGAAAGCGATTTTCTGATCGGGAATAAATAAGCATCACACGAGGACCAAATGGAATACCCACTCACCGGCTACCATCACATTACTGCCTGCGCCGGAGGCGCCCAGGAAGATGTCAACTTCTTCACGCAAGCCGTCGGCTTGCGCATGGCGAAGCAGACCGTCCTGATGGATGGAAAGATTCCGATTTACCACCTGTATTATTCGAACGCGAAGATCGAGCCGGGGTCTGTCATGACCACGTTTCCCTACAGCCGCCTGCAAGGACGCCGCGGATCGGGTCAGGTTTTCGCCACGTCGTTTGCGGTGGCGAAAGGGACGCTGCCGTTCTGGAAGGATCATTTGAAACGGCACAAAATCGAGCAGGATCCAGTCGCCGAGCGCTTCGGCCAGTCTTTTATCCGTTTCCAACATCCCTCGGGTCTGCAGTTCGAGGTAATCGAGGATAAGGAAGATGCGCGGGAGGGCTGGGTCACTCCTGAGATCGGCGGCAGTGAATCGGTGCGCGGGTTCCACAGCACGGTGCTTTCCGTCCGCGAGATCCCCGAAACCGAGCGCTTCTTCGTGGATGCGTTGGGTTTTCGGAAGACCGGCGTCGATGGCAACTATCATCGATTTGAGACCGGCACCGGCGGAGCCAACAAGACGATTACACTGCTGCATCAGCCCGACCGTCCGGCGGGGAGCTGGACATTTGGTGCGGGCACTCATCACCACATCGCGCTGTGGGGCGCCGATGACGATGCGCTCACCCGCCAGAAGGCCATCTACGAAGAGCTAGGCTACACCGACGCTTCCGAGATCAAAGACCGGTTCTACTTCCATTCCATGTACTGCCGCTGCCCCGGTGGAATCCTGGTGGAGAGCTGTTGCAATGTTCCCGGCGGCTTTGAAAAAGACGAACCTAAGGAATCACTCGGCACGCAACTGCACCTGCCGCCATGGTGGGCGGACCGGAAGCAAGAGATCATGGCCTCGCTGGAACCCATTCGTGTGCCGGAAACCGCGACGGCGAAGAATTGAGTGCGGAAGCATTTATGAGTAGCCGATTACTCCCCTTGATTTTTGGTTGCGGGC
>CAZKQQ010000084.1:24661-26563 GCA_964554945.1 uncultured Solibacteraceae bacterium
CCTCAACTCTATCGGCGCACCACTCCTTTGCCGCCGAGTACGACGCCAACAAAAAGGTCACCTTGAAAGGGAAGGTGACCAAGGTCGAATGGGTCAACCCGCACTCCTGGGTTCACGTCGACGTCACCGACGCGGACGGCAAGGTGACCAACTGGAGCTGTGAGACGGCGCCTCCGAATATTCTGTACCGGCAAGGCTGGAGACCGAATAGCTTGAAAGAGGGTGACGAGGTCACGATCGATGGCTTTGCGGCGAAAGATGCCTCCGCGACGATGACCGCCACTTCGGTAACCTTGGCCAGCGGGCGGAAAATGTTTACCGGATCCAACACCGATGGGGCGCCACCCGAGTCGAAGAAATGAGTTCGGTTCGGACGCTGATCGCTTTCTCCCTTCTAATCCTGTCGGCTCCGGCGCAGCAGAAGTCTTACCGGGCTCCCCGCACGGCGGATGGAAAGCCGGACCTGCAGGGCATCTGGGAAGCGCATTCCACGGCATACGCGAACCTGGAAGCGCATGGAGCGGCGCTCAATATTCGCGCCGGCGAGAGCGTGATTGTGGACCCGGCGGATGGCCAAATTCCTTACCAGACCGCGGCCCGGGCCAAACAGAAAGAGAATTTCGCCAACCGGGCGGCGGCTGATCCGGTCAACCGCTGCTACTTGCCCGGAGTGCCGCGCGCCAACTACATGCCGTTTCCCTTCGAGATCTTCCAGACGCCCGAGGACATCGCGCTTACTTACGAGTTCGTCCATGCCTCGCGCACCATCCATATGAACAAGAAAGACCATCTGGATAACATCGAATTCTGGATGGGCGACTCTCGAGGCCGCTGGGAAGGCGAAACGCTGGTCGTGGATGTCGCTGACAACAACGCCGACACGTGGCTGGATTCCTCCGGCAATTTTCATAGTGCCGACATGCACGTAGTCGAGCGTTACACACGGACCGGGCCTGACACTCTTTTGTATGAAGCTACCATCGAGGATCCGAAAGTCCTGACCAAGCCGTTCAAGATCAGCGTTCCGCTCTACCGCCATACCGGGAAGAACGCCCAGCTATATGAGTACGAGTGTCACGTCTACCAGGAGGAAAGCGGCAGCGCGAAGAAGTAGCCTGTAGGAGAACCTCGATGAAGACTGCGGTCCACACATTCACGGGTTTGGCGGTAGTAGCCGCGGCGCTTGTGTTCATTCCGTTCGCCGCGTCTGCGCAGGGTCGCGCCAGGCGCGCCCCCGAGAAAGCCGGCCCGTTCACCCGCCTCCCCGATGGCAAGCCGAACATGCAAGGCTACTGGCAGACGCGCAACTTCTTCACCGCTTTCGATCTCGAAACCCATGAAAAAGCCGAATTCGGCGTTCCCGCCGGCAAGGGTGTTGTAGTGGATCCGCCGAATGGCAAGATCCCGTACCAGCCCTGGGCGCTCGAAAAGAGAAAGGACATTCTCGAACATCACATGTTCGATGACCCTCAGGCGCACTGCTGGCTCTCGGGTGTCCCGCGTCAGATGTATACTCCGTTCGGTTTCCAGATCCTGCAGCCGCCCGGTAACGTCGTCCTCCTTTACGAAGCCTTTCATTCTTACCGGATCATCCCATTGAGCGGCGCGCCCCACGCTTCCGATGCGATACGCATGTTCGAAGGCGATTCCCGCGGCCACTGGGAAGGCGACACGCTCGTGGTCGATGTCACCAATCAGAACGAGAAGACCTGGTTCGACATGTCCGGGAATTTTCACAGCGATGCGCTCCACGTCGTCGAGCGTTACACCATGGCGGACGCGAACACCATCAAGTACGAGGCGACGCTCGATGACCGGAAGGTCTTCACCCAGCCCTGGAAGATCGCGTTCGAGATTGGCCGCAACCCCGAGCCGAATTACGAACAGATGGAATACGCCTGC
>CAZKQQ010000085.1:0-17212 GCA_964554945.1 uncultured Solibacteraceae bacterium
CTTTGACGCGCGCCTTGAGTTTGTTACCCGCTGGAAGCAGAAAGATGTTCGCCAGCGCCACACCATAAACCGTCGCCACAAAAGCCGTTGCGATTCCACGCCCGACTTCGTCGATGTTGGCCAGGTTCTTCATCACCTGCATCAGGCCCAGCACGGCGCCGATAATTCCGATGGTCGGCGAGTAGCCGCCGGCTGCCTCAAATACTTTTGCCTCGGCCTCGCCTTCATGCTCCATGAGCGTGATTTCCAGCTCCATGATGCTGCGCAACTGGTTCATCTCCACCCCGTCAATCGCCAGATTCAACGCCTTGCGCATGAATGGGTCTTTGATAGCGTCGGCCTGCTGCTCCAGCGAGACGATCCCCTGCTTTCGCGCTTGGGTCGCATATGCGACAATCTCGTCGATTACGGACGCGGGCGTGTAGCTCCTTTCGAAGAAGATCGCTCCCACCTTCTTCACGGCGCCCATCATAATATGCATCGGCGTGGTGATCATTACCGCGCCCAGAGTCCCGCCCAGCACGATCAGGGCGGCGGAAAATTGCCGGACATCCTTAAAACTCCCGCCATCCATGATGAGGCCTGTGAGGATTCCCCCCAAGGCCACTACAAGACCGCCGATGCTGAATAGATCCGGCCGCGACCCGCCCCCTTTCGTCTTAGCCTGCGGAGCCTGTTTCGCGTCTTTAGCGTCTGCCATGAAGGTTATATCCCGTCGAGGTCGTCTCGTCTTCGCCAGCTGCCTCTGGGCTTCGTTCCATCTGTTCCGGTGACAGAATGGAACGCCGATACCGGACCACCCGATTCACCACCTCGTCCGCCGACTCCAGAACCATCATCTTTTGTCCATTCGTCAAACTTATGACAGTATCCGGCGTCGTCTCGATGTGTTCGATCAGATCGCAATTCAGAACCACAGGCGTGTGGTTCAGACGGGTCACGTAGATCATCGGTCTTTCCTCTTATTCACATCGAAAACTTACTCTAAAGTTCTAGGAAATTCTGCTCGGAATCGACGATAAGAACTGTGGATGCAATCTACAGAAATCTCGCAATTGAGCCCCGCTCTCCAGGCCGTCCGCATTCTCGAGGCCTTTTCCGCCGGTAACCAACCCCTGCTCCACCAGGAGTTACAGAAAACCCGGCACCTCGGGCCCGCAATCGCCCCGGGGCTGGAGGAAGAACGGCTCGAGCTGCTCCGTGCCGTTTCCGAGGGGATGTTGCGCGCCGGCGACCCCTTGTCCCGAGGCCGGAGAGATCCTGCCATCCGCCGCTGCCTCGATTTGCTCACCCACCTCGCGCAACCGGCTTCTTTCAACCGCGATTCCCGCAAAAAGGTCTACCAGCTCTCTCCACAGTTGATGTAAAGCTATCGAACGGGAACCGGAAGCGGCATCTGATTCGCGGCTTCACGGTCTTGCTCTTCCATCAGGTGAAGAAGGGCCTGCGCCTCGCTGTACCCGGGCCGCAGCCTCAGGGCAGCCATGAAATCGGCCCGCGCCCGATGACGGTCCACTTTATACACCAGGTGGTAAACCCCGGCATGCAGATGCGCTTGTGGATCCAGCGGCCTTGCGGCCACAATCCGCTCCGCCATTTCAGCCGCTTGATCGAACAGCCCGAGTTGATGATATTCCGCTAGCAGGAAATCCAGACGTGAATCGTCTCCCGGATCGGCGGCGATTTCTTCTTTCAGAATCCCGGTGTGGTCCCGGGCCGAATCGAGACAGCGTGAAAGGAGGCGCTCTTCGTTTTTGACGATCGTGCAAAGACTCAACATTTCGGCGGCCGGGTTCATTACGCCAGAAAATCGAATAGATTAGTCCCGCCGATTTTGGCTCGGGCGGTAAGAGCCGCCTGCTGCTGCACGGTCAACTGGTTGAGCTGTATCGCGGCCGCCGCCATGTCGGCGTCTCGCAAGCTGCTCTGTTCGGTCTGCACGCCGACCAGCGAGCTCGAAATGCTGGTTAGCGTGTCGTTCACGCGAGCCGCGCCGATTCCGTAATACCCTAATTCCTCGTTCAGATGGCCGTCCGCAGCCTTCAAGTTCGCTATGCTAGCCGCCGCTGCCGCGCTGTTATTGCTCTGCAAAGCGCTCAACAATGAATTCACGGCCGCGAACACATTGGTTGAAGCGGGGTTGTTGATTGCATTCCGCGCGTCGAAAATTTCCGAAGCCGTCTTGCCCAACCACACCTGCACGCCGTTAGCATCGGTTATGCTGCGAGTGGAATTGGCGGTAGCAAGTTGCCGCACTCCCGTCGGCTGCGTCGGGTCGAGGGTATAGAGCGCCTGCTGGTCCAGGTCGCCGCTGAAAATATAGCGGCCCCCGGCTGTGGCGGCGCTCAGATTGACCAGGTTCTCCAGGATGCCTTGAACCTGTATCGTCAGTTGCTGCATCGAGGTGGGATTGCTTAGCGGTGACGTGCTCTGGCTGGCAATCGAGATCGCGCTCTCCACTTGCTGCATCGCCTGCTGCAGCACGGCGTCCCCCGTCTGCAGTTCCGGCTTCAGATTGTTGAGGTTTTTCTGAGTCTGCTGGGACTGCACGATCCGGCTCTGGTCGATCATGATCTGTTCAACTGCCGCCGGATCGTCGGAGACACTATTGACCCGCAGACCGCTGCTCAATTGCCGGGACACATCCGCCATCTGCGAATTCATCCGCTGAAGATCCGACAAGAACTGCTGGTTCACTCCGGAAAGGTAGGGCAGCATAGTGGCTCCTTATCACTGGATCATGTTGATCGTCGTTTGGGTAACGCTGTTCAGCACGTTGACTAGCTTGGCTGTCGCCTCGTAGCTTTTCTGGAATAGCTGAAGCTGAATCGCTTGTTCGTCCAGCGACACGGCCGAAGCTTTATCGCGCAGCGACTCGGCCTGGGTCACAATCTCATGCTGCGTCTGCTGATTGGTGCTTGCCGTGGAGTTGGCATTGCCGACGAATTGCGCGATCTGCGCGAAGTACTGGGCGAACGTCGTCCCTCCGGCCCCTCCGTTGGTGATCGAATTAGCGAGCGACGCCAGTTTTAAAGCGTTACCGTTCGCGTTCCCGCTGCTGTCCACCGGAGCCAGCCCCGCCGTCGTGATGTTTGGATTGAGCGCGAATGTACTCGCTGCTCGAGTGGCATCCGAGTTGTCGTACGTGAACAGAGCCTGCCCATTCGCGGCGCCTGCGTTCACCGAAACCGTCCCCGATTGCAGAATGCCATTGACGGTATCTGCCAGGGCTTTCGCGAAAAGGTTCAATGAGCCGGCTTGCTGCCCGTCGCCCAGAATGGAGGCCATCACCCGATTGTGCGCGTCCAGCAGCCCGCTGAGCTTGCCGCCCATAATCTGAGACGTGATGTTGTTTCCGTTCGAGTCCAGAATGCTCATCGTGGGCGGAGCGCCTGGGTTGGCCGAGCCCACCGCGACCGCTGCATGCGCCGTCAGCGCGAACTGTTGATCACCAATCACCAGCGGCGATCCGCCGCTCAATACCACCGTCACTGTGCCGTTCGGCTGCGTCACCTGGCTGAAATCGACTAGTTCCGAAAGCTGCTGCAGGTCGTTGTGCAGCTGCGCGTCCAGACCCGGGTCCGGATTCTGCAACTTCTCGCGCGCAATGTTGAGCTGCTGGATTTGTGACGTGAGATTGTTTACCTGCTCAACCGTCGTTCCGATCTGTGCCTGCAGATCCTGATTCGCGTTGGACAGTGAACTCGCCAACTGGTGCATGGATGTAGACAGGTTGTCGGCAGTCCCCAGTACCTGCTGTTTCGCGCTGTCGCTGTTGGGATCAAGGCTCCACGCCGAGAATGCCTGGAACAACTGGTTCAACGCCGCCGGAACCCCGGTATTGCCGCTGGGATCGAAATTGCTCGCGATGGTGTTGGTGGCCGATGTCTGCGACTCGTACATCCCGAGAGTCGAAAGCTGGCGCCGCACTTCTTCCTCGGCATACTCATTGCGCGCGCTGTGCAGACCTTGCGCCGCAACCCCGCCGACCAGGCCGCTGAGCAGGTCGAACGGTTGCGCCGCCAGATCCAACGACTGGCTCGCATAGCCCGGCGTGTTGGCGTTGGTGACATTGTTCTGTACTGTGCTCAGCGCTTCCTGAAATACTCCCAGTGCGGCGCCGGCTGTATTGAGAGTCGCAATTACATTTGACATGCCGCATCATCCTTTCAATTCGGAGTGAACCGGTTCTTCGCTGACCGTACGCAGCGCCAGCCCCCGGGAGAACGCCATGGCCGAATCCACAAGCCGCGACAACACCTCCGCTTCATTCTGCAATCGAACAAGCCGCGCCTTCATGGCCGGTGCCGGCCGTGCCCCGCTGGCACCCTCGTGTGCGCCCTTCATCTCATCGATCGCCTGCTGTAAATGGCCGGCACATTGCTCGCAACCCGAAAGATCGCATGGATCCCAGCTCTGGCGGGCCTGCCTCACATGCCCTTCCGCCCGCGCGATGGAAGCGAGCAAGCCGGTCTCCGGCGTCATTTCTGGCCGCTTTCCCCGGCTGTGATGCTGTGAGCCACCAGCTTGCGGCTCAATGCCCCGGCGTCCACCTGGTAGTTTCCCTTCGAATAGAGCGCTGCCAGCTCCGCCACGCGGTTCTCCCGCTGCTTGCTGTCCAGAGCGTTGGACTCGGCAAGATGCTGCGAGATTCCCGAGATCTGAACGGAGTCTCCCTCGTGTCCGGCAATTGTTTTTCCAGGGAGACCGTTCGTCCCACTCGTAGGCTGCGCGCCCTGCGTGCGCCCGGTTTCGAGTGCGTTCGTTCCCTGTAGGCCGTCGCTGTGAATCTTCATATGACTGGACCGTTATTGCACACCACTGGCCATAAGCATCCCATGTCCCGCTCCCGCCAACAATACCGTAAATAGGTAAGCATACGACCGATAACGCTTGTTATGGCCGTACTCTGGCCGGGGGTAAGGAAACAAATACTCCCTAAATTCGGCCTAGAAACTCAACCACGTACTGAGTACAGAATGGGAGTGCACCAGTCAGGTGCGTGCGGTATTAAGGACAAATCAACCACTCCATGCCCCTTAAACGAGTTTTATGGCTGGTCAGCGGCGATGAGCCACCAACAAGTACTGGCTGTGAGACTTTGCCGCCGGGACTCGGAATCTCTCGCGTAAGCGATCTTGCCGAAGCTTTCGCGGCCATCGCTTCCGAGAGAGCCGACTGCATCCTGATTTCCAGCCGGCCGGCGGGGAGCGACCGGCGCGCTGTCCTGGATATGTTTCTGGAAGCCGACGTGCAAACACCCGTCATCTTCTGGGAGCGCGATCTTTCGGCGCGGGAAGCCGTCAATCTGGTCCGCGAGGGAGCCTACACCTGCCTCGGCGAGCGCGATGGATGGAGCGCCGTTCTGGAATCCATCGAACAGGCCTGCCACGAAAAACAACGTCGCGAAGGGTCCAGCCCGGAGGCGCAGACCACCGAGATCTGGCGGCGCAAGCTCGTCGGCACCAGTTCGGCAATGGAAGATGTCGCCAATACCATTCGCCTCGTTGGTCCGTTCCGATGCACCGTGTTGATCACCGGCGAAACCGGAACCGGCAAAGAGATGGCCGCGCGCGCTTTACACAACGCCAGCCCGCGCGCCAATCTGCCCATGGTCGCCGTAAATTGCAGCGCCGTGCCCGAGTCGCTGCTCGAAGCCGAATTGTTCGGCCATGTGAAAGGAGCTTTCACCGGAGCGATCGGCCAGCGCGTCGGCCGGTTCGAGCAAGCTCATAAGAGCACCATCTTTCTGGATGAGATCAGCGACATGCCCCTGGAACTCCAGGCCAAGTTGTTGCGCGTCCTCCAGGAGCGCGAATTTCAGCGGCTGGGCAGTTCCGACACCATCCAGGTGGACGTGCGCGTCATTGCCGCGACGAACGTCAACCTGCTCGACCGCGTCCGCCAGGGAAAATTCCGCGAAGATCTCTACTACCGGCTGAACGTCGTGCCGCTGGAAATGCCTCCACTGCGCAAACGTCCCGCTGACATCCCGCTCTTGGTGGAACACTTCGTCGCCAAGACTTGCCAGAACGAAGGCATTCCCCTGAAAAAAGTCACGCCCAAGACACTCGAACGGCTCCTCACGATGTCGTGGCCCGGCAACGTCAGGCAACTGGAGAATTCCGTCGAGATGGCAATTGCTCTCAGCGGTTTCCGCGACACCCTCCACCCCGCTGATTTCGGCCTCGCTGAGTCCCACCGGCTGATGGCCGTCGAATCGGCCGCCTCCAGCCCGATGCTGATTTCCGGTCAGATGGACTTTGCCGCTGCGGTCAGTCAATTTGAGAGGTCGATTCTACAGGGCGCCCTGGCCAAGACCAATGGGAACAAGACCGCGGCCGCAGAGCTGCTCGGTCTGAAGCGGACCACCCTCATCATGAAATTACGTGGTCTGGGTGATCCCGCATCGACTCAGCCCCGTCAATTCGCATCCTGAAGCCGTAGCGTTAAGCGAATCGCCTCACCCGTCTCGGATGACCGCAGCCGTCCACTGCACCAAAAATCAAAAACGGCGGCCATAACCGCCACCGCATCTTTTGAACTTTGCCTTTTGATTTTTGACTTTTCCTCTTCAATCCTACGCCACCGGCGCCTTCAACTGCCGCCGGTACTCCACCATCTCATATACCTTCAGCAGCAGCTCGATCTCATTGCGTGGCGTCGACAACGCCGCGGCAATGCTCTCGACCGACTCCCCGCGCCGCCGCATGCGCAGCGCCTGCGTGCGCCTTGTGAGATTGAGCGAGGGACGAACAGCGGCCGTGCGTACCGGTAGCGCCTCTGGCGTTTCCTGCCGTTGCTGCCCAATATTGGCGACCGTGCATTGCATCTCTTCGATCTTCCGCTTCAAGTCCTGCTGGGACGCATCCGCGGCGCGCCGCAGCCGGTATACTTCGCGCTTGGTGGAAACGAACACGGCGAGGCAGGCGGCCAGGGCCGCCGCAATCAGCGCGTAAGGGGTAAGAGGGTTCAAAATCCAATCCAGGTTCATCAGTTGCCTCGTATTGTGCGCGCCGCCGGCCGCCGCTCCTTCACCAGATCTTCCCGCTGCGTGGCAATTTCAGTGATTCGCACGCCATAGTTTCCCTGCACTACCACCACCATCGCTCGCGCCACAACGCGACCGTTCACCAGTAGCTCTACCGGATCTTCCGGAGACCGCCGGAACTCGATCACCGATCCCGTTCCCAATGCCAGAAGGTCGCTCAGCGGCATCCGCGTGCTTCCGAATCGGACCAGCAGCGGCATCTCCATATCCATCAGCAAGCCGATGGTATCTTTGCCCGCAACTCCACCGTTCGCGGACGCTCCGGGTTCCTGTCCATCGGGCGGCGTGGGACTCAATCTTTCCTCCGTGCATCCAGCGACCAGACCCGTTGCAGATGGCTCCGCAGACGCAGAACGGCTTGCACGCGCAATTGCGCGACGCGCGAGAGATGCAGCTTCACAATCTTGGAGATCTCCGCCAGGCTGAGCTCTTCGAAGTAATAGAGATTCAAAACCGTACGCTCGAGCTTGGGCATCCGCTCGATCGCCAGCGTCAGAATGCGCTCAAGCTCCGACCGCTCCACTACGCGCGACGGCCAATTCTCATCCGTATCCGGAACCAGCCGCAGCACGTCGAGCCGGCGACCGTCGTTGGTCGCATACTCCATCGGCTGCAGGTCGATCGCTTGAATATCCGTCAGCCAGCGTTGATATTCGTCGGGTGCAATGTTGAGCTCGGCGGCGATTTCCTCTTCCACCGGCTCTCGACCCAGCCGCTGTTTACTTTTGTGGATTGCCGCTTCGATGACTTTTGATCGCTTCCGGGTTTCTCGCGGCGCCCAGTCCAGCTCCCGCAGGCTGTCCATGATGGACCCGCGAATCCGCCGCTCCGCGTACGTCTTGAGCTGGACGTTCAGAGTCTCATCGAAATTGTCGATCGCCGCCAGCAATCCCAGCACGCCCGCGGAGATCAGATCGTCCAGGCTGATGTACGACGGCAGGCGTTCGTGAATTCGCCTCGCGATCAGGCGCACCTGGGGCAGGTGCTGCAGCACCAGGGCTTCACGCCGCAATGTGCTGTCTTCGTCGAGAGTGCTTCGGTAATCAGCCGGACTAAGGGCCATGCGCGTTTTAGGCGACCGCCTCGCATGGCTGTGGCAATTCCAATACCAATGAGTCCGTGACCCGCGACTTCGTCGCCGATTCCAGGTCTTCCGGCACCAACTGCCCGGTCGAGAAGAAGGAGAGCGGTTTGCCGCTGCGAGCAGCCTCGGAAAATATGGCTGCTGTCGAATCCGTTTCATCCAGGTGCGAGAACAGCAGCTTGGACGGCCGGAACGCCTCGAACAAATCCACCACCCGCCGGAGGTCCTGTAGCCGCATGGTAGCTGTCAAAACCAAGTGAGTGTCAATGTCTTGACGGCTGCTCAGGAAGGCGCAGAGATAGCTGCCGGACTCGTCCAGCGATGTCGCCGTAAATCCGGGCGTGTCGATGAGGACCAGCGCCTCCGCGGGCGCCGCATCAATCGCGTGACCCAGCGCCACGGCGGTTTCCGCGAGCGTGAAGGGAACTCCTAGAATGTCCGCGTAAGTTTCCAGCTGCGCCGCCGCCGCAATCCGGTAATGATCGGTCGAGATCAGCCGCACCGGCCGCTGCGCCGCTATGCCTTGTGTAACCGCAAGCTTGATGGCCGCCGTCGTTTTGCCTGAGCCCGGTGGACCCACCAAGGCCGTCACACGGCCAATTTGGGTAGACACCTCGAACCGGCTTTGGATCTCTATCGTCGCCTCGTGCAGGATCGTCGATGCATCCCAGTCGGAGATCTGCTTGATGCGCCCTGCCTGAAGCGCGCTGCGATTTCGCAGCCGCTGCTGCACCGCAATATCGATCTCCGCCGCCAGCCGCGGGGAAATACCGGCGTTCAATAATGAGTCCGCGACCGAGCTCAATCGGGGAGCGCCGGCCTGCGATCCAATCCGCGATACCATGTCCCGGATCTCGTCCATCCGTTTGCGCAGGTCCGCCACTGGATCTTGAGCGGATGCCGGCGCCGCCGACCCTCCCCCGCCAGTCGCCGGCTGGCAGCCGAACACTACTTCATATTGGCCGGGATGTCCGCTCTCCGGCGGCGCGGGACGCGTGTTCAACAGCAGCGCATCCGGTCCCAGCTCCGCTACCGCAAGTTCGATTGCTTCGGCAATCGAGTGCGTAAAGTAGGATTTCACGAACAGTCGCGTGTTCTTGTCAATCTCAGC
The DNA here is from genome assembly GCA_964554945.1 of uncultured Solibacteraceae bacterium. Lineage (GTDB taxonomy): Bacteria > Acidobacteriota > Terriglobia > Bryobacterales > Bryobacteraceae > PSRJ01. The sequence goes on from CAZKQQ010000085.1 coordinate 9,247, forward strand.
CATGTTATTGGATTACTCCTAAAGAAACGATCTTGGCTTCCGCCGGGATCTCGTTATGCGAGATGAAGAAAACATTGCGCATTGTCGACTCGACAATTTGACGGAAGAAATAGCGGGAGCCCGAAGTGGCTACCACCGCTACCGGTGTTTCCGGATTCCCCAGCTTGCTCTGTAGCCGGCGCAGCACATCCCGCAACGCGGTCGGATTCAGCGTTAAGTGGCTGTTTTGCTCCCCATGCTCGGCGGCGGCTTCCACCGTTTGCTCCAGCGAAGCATCGAGCAGGTACACCGGCAATTCGCCCTGGGGGCTCAGGAACGGCTTGATAATTGTGCGCCGCAGCCCTTGCCGCACATATTCGGTCAGCAGTACCGGATTTCTGGTGGTCGCCGCCGCTTCGCTCAGCGACTCCAGAATCGACACGGCGTCGCGGATCGATACCCGCTCCCGCAGCAGATTCTGTAGCACACGTTGCACAGCCGAGAGCGGAAGCAGTTTTGGTACCAGATCTTCCACCACCTTCGGATGCTCGATCGCCACCCGGTCAAGAATCTTTTTCGTATCCTGCCGCGACAGCAGTTCGGGCGAGTGCTGCCGGATGATTTCGGTCAGATGCGTGCCAATCACGCTCACCGGATCCACCACCGTGAAACCATTGCGCCGCGCCCGTTCCACGGCATCCGACGGAATCCACCATCCTGCCATTCCGAATGCCGGCTCCTTGGTCGGTTTGCCTTCCGGAGGCGCTTCTACTTTGCCCACCGGAATCGCCAGTTCGCAGCCCGCCGCAAGCTCGTATCGCCCGACCTCCGCCCCTTTGAGCAGAATCACGTACTCGTGTGCTTTCAGCGAAATGTTGTCGACAATCCGCACCGGTCCCAGCAGAAACCCTAATTCGCCCGCCAGTTGCCGCCGGATGCCTGAGATCCGCTTGATCAGCGGTGATTCCTGCCCGCCGGCTACAAACTTGACCACTCCCAATCCCATTTCGATGGCCAGCGGCTCGACGCGCAGCATGCCTTCCAGATTCTCCTTGGCAGCCGCCGCGGGCTTCACCGCGGTTGTCGCTCTGGCTGCCTCGGTCTCTTTCTTTCGCAGATTCCACGCCGCCACACTCAAACCGCCGCCCATAGCCAGAAACGGAATCGTCGGCAGCCCCGGAAATAGCGCCAGCACAATCAGAACGCCGCTCGCCAGAAACAGCGGCTGCGGATTGCCGAATACCTGCGTTCCGAAATCCGTGCCCAGCCGTTCCTCCGAGCTCGCCCTCGTCACAATCAAACCGCCGGAGATCGAGATCATCAGCGCCGGAATCACTGTCACCAGTCCGTCGCCGATCGTGAGCACGGTATACGTTTCCGCCGCGCGCCCCAAATCCATTCCGTGCTGCAGCACTCCGATCAGGAAACCGGCAATGATGTTGATTCCCGTGATGATGATGCTCGCCACTGCGTCCCGCTGCGTAAATCGCGATGCGCCGTCCATCGCTCCATAGAATTCGGCCTCCGCCGCCAGGCCCTTCCGCCTCTTCCGCGCCTCGTGCTCATCGATCAGCCCTGAACTTAGATCCGAATCGATCGACATCTGCTTGCCCGGCAGCGCATCCAACGTAAAACGCGCCGTGACTTCCGAAATGCGCACGGCGCCGTGGTTGATAACCACGTATTGAATCGCGATCATCACTAGAAAAATGACCGCGCCGATAATGTAATTGCCGCCCACCACGAAATTCCCGAACGCCTGAATCACATCGCCGGCCGCCGATGTTCCCGTATTTCCATTCATCAGAATCAGCCGCGTCGACGAAATGTTCAGCGACAGCCGGAACAGCGTCAATAGCAGCAGCGTGGTCGGAAAGACGCTGAATTCGACCGGCTTGCGAATGTACATCGCCACCATCATCACCACTACCGACAGCATGATATCGGTGACGATCAGGATATCTAGCAGAAACCGCGGCACCGGCGCGATCAGCGCGATCACCACTCCCAACACCGCTAGCGGTACCGCGATATCTTTCCAATTGGTCACGGCCAATCCCGGCAGTTGTTTCAACGCGACCGCCGCTGCTCCCGATTTCCCGCTAGTGAGTGCCTTCTGTTCCATGCGATCCCTTAGCTCTTCTCTTTGGCTCTTCTCGTTAGTTCTTCTCTTTACCTACCCGCGCCCGGGTGTGGGGCAGACGATCTTTTTTGTCGTCTGCCGGCCGATGCAGGCAACAAAGCTACGGCAAGGCTTTCCAACCAGAACCGTCAGCCAGCGCCTATTCATCCCGGCATCCTCCCGTTCATCAACCGGTACACGTATGCCAGAATCTCCGCCACCGCGCGGTAGAACTGCGCCGGAATCTCCTGCCCGATGTCCACCGACTTATACAACCCCTGCGCCAGCGGTGGATTCTCGATCAGCGGCACCCCGGCGTCGATGGCTTTCTGCTTGATGCGCAGCGCAAGATAGTTCTTGCCTTTCGCGACCACCGTCGGCGCGCCTTGCGAGTTCATGCTGTATTTCAATGCGATCGCATAGTGCGTCGGGTTCACGATCACCGCCGTGGCGTTCGGCACTTCCTGCATCATGCGCCGCCGAGCCAGATCCCGCCGGATTCGCCGCACCCGTGCCTTCATCAGCGGATTGCCTTCCACTTCCTTCAACTCATCGCGGATTTCCTGCTTGCTCATCTTCAGATCCTGCTGGTACCGGCGCTTCTGCCGGAACAGGTCCACCAGTCCGAACACCAGAAACAAGCCTGACGCTTTCCAAAGTAGGGACTCCAGGGTCCGCCCCACCTGCGCGGCGCCCGACACCGGACTCGTCAGCGGCAGCGATAACAGTGAGTCGAAATTGTCCCGCACCAGGAAATACACCACCGCTCCAAATACAGGCAGCATCACCAAGGCCTGCAGAAACGCCGGGATGTTCTGCTTCGGTAGTTCCTTTATCCGCGACAGCGGGTTCAGCCGGTTCAGATCCGGCGCGAGCTTTTTCAGGCTGAGCCCCAATCGTGTTACGAAAAACTGCGAGGCCAGCGTCACCACCATGAGCACGACACCGAGAACCACCATTGGCAGCAGAGTCTCGCGCGCCAGATCCAGACTGATATACACGATGAATTTCGGGTCCATGCGCGCCGTCGACGCATGATTCAGCAGCATCGCCAGATTGCGGTGAATCGCCGTCACCCACACCGGCCCCCAGGAGTGCACCATCGCCACGAATGCCAGGAATTGAAGAGCGTTGACGAAAACCCGCGCGGATGGAAAATTCCCTTCCTCCCGCGCCTTCTTCACGCGCCGCTGCGTCGGTTGTTCGGTCTTTTGTCCGTGGTCCGCCATGTTATCGGGGGATCAGCGTGCGCGCGGCCGCGAACGCTTGATTCGCTCCGCTGCGCAGGACAACCGGCATCAGCAAAAGCAGCCATCCGAAGATTGTCAGCGCGACCATCATCTTCACAGGGAAGGCGATCGTCAGCAGCTGCAGTTGGGCGTTCACGCGACCCAGCAATGCCAGCGAAATATCAATTAGCAGAAGAACCGCCACGATCGGTAGGGCCAGCCGCACTCCGGTCGAGAACATCATGCCCCCGAAAAACAATAGTTGCGCCGCCGCTCCGCGCGCCAGCACGAACGACCCGGCCGGCGCAATTTCCATGCTGCGAGCGAAAATACGGATCACCTCGCGGTCCAGTCCCATCGCGAAGAAGAACATGCCTACCGCAAGTTCCGCAAAGATCACCAGCACGCTCGAATCTGCCTGGCTGTTCGGATCGATCGTCGACGCGTACGCGTATCCCGCCTGCAGCCCCATGATCTGGGCCGCTACATAGAATCCCTCCAGCACAAACCCTACCGTGAGCCCGATGCCGATGCCCAGCGCCGCTTCGGAGATCAACCATCCGGCCAGCTGTCCTCCCGACAGGTCCGCCGCCGGCTGCGGCCAATACGGAAACAAGGCCATCGCGATACTCACCGACAGAACCACGCGCGCCTGGCTCGATCGCGCGCTCATCCCCGGTATCGGTACAAATACGAATACGCCGGCCACTCGCGCCAGCGTCATCAGAAAACCCAGTAGCGTCGATGTGGACAGTACCAGCTCACCGCGCATAGCGGCTTAGGTCCCCCAGGATCGAAACCGTGTACGTCGTCATCTTTGACAGCATCCACGGCAGCGCCAGCAGAAACGCCCCAAGAAACGCAACCAACCGCGGAATGGTCGAGAATCCCGTGTCCTGAATCGAGGTGACAATCTGAATCAGGCTCACGATAATACCCGCCACAAATCCGACGATTAATAGCGGCGCGCTCAGCCAGAACGCCGTCATCAGGCATTGCCGCAGAGTCTGAATCACGAATTCCGGTGTCATGCGTAGAATCCTTTCATCAGCGAGCCCAGCACCAGGTTCCACCCGTCCGCCAGCACGAACAGCAGGATTTTGAATGGCGCGGAAATCATGACCGGCGGCAATTGCACCATTCCGATGGAGAGTGTTACGGACGCTACCACCAGGTCGATGATCAAAAATGGCAGAAACAGCACTGCCCCAATCTGGAATCCGGCTTTCAACTCTGAGGTGATATAGGCGGGAATCAGTATGCGTAAGCTGAGGTCATCCGCGGTGCGAGGCTGAGGCGTGTGCGACATCTCCACGAACAGCTTCACGTCCTTCTCGCGCGCAAAGCGTAGCAGAAACGTCTTGAGCGGCTTCGTGCCCGCGTCAAAGGCCTGCTCCGATGTCACTTGGTTTTTTTGAAGCGGCTCCCATCCCTGGTGGTACATATCCAGCGCCACCGGCTGGATTACCAGAATCGTCAGGAACAGCGCGATCCCGATCAACACCTGGTTCGATGGCGTCGATTGGGTTCCGAGCGCCTGCCGTAAAAAGTGCAGCACGATCGCAATCCGCAGAAACGGCGTGATCGTCATGACGATCGCCGGCAGCAGCGTCATCAGCGTGAGCAGAATGACGATCTGCATCGGCACGCTGAGCGAGTCGCCGCCGCTCTTGTTCAAATTGATTCCAAAAAGCGCGGCCGGCTCCCCCGGGGCGCCCCACAGCGGCGCCGCCATGAGAACCAGCAAACCGCGCCGGAGCCCCTTCATCGGATTTCTACCTTCTCCCGCGCCGCTTCCGCAAATCCCTCCAGAATCGAGCAGCCGGAGGGTGACGCCGCGATCAGCATCGTTCGGTCCGCCACCCGCACCAGATGCAGCGAGTGCTGGGGCGTCAGGCTCATTCGTTCGATCACCTGGATCGATCTGCCCTTGCCCCGGCCTGCCGCTTTGAACGCAAATTGCGCCATCCCCCGGCTGCGCAGCCACCACAGAGTGCCGCCCAGCAGCCCCAAGACCAGGACGACGCTGAGCGCCTGCTGCATCCCTTCCATGTCCGCCCTGCGCTCCCCGCCCTTTACTGCTTCAACCCGATGAGCGTCTGCAGCATCTGATCGGTCGTAGTGATCGCCTTCGACGCCGCCTCGTAGCTCCGCTGGAACGACATGAGTTGCGTGAACTGCTGCGCCACATCCACCGTTGAAGTTTCGAGCGCTCCGCCCTCGACTCTGCCGCGGCCGCCACTATCGGCTGCGCCTACTGCCGGCGCCGCCGTCGAGATGGTCGCCTGATAATTATTGTTCCCCACCGAAAGCATGCTGTCGGGGTTTCGAATCGATGCCAGTGCGAGTTGTGCGATCGGCGCAGTCTGGCCGTTCGAGTATGTCGCCGTGATGATCCCGTCGTTCGCCATCGAGATCTTCGCGATCTGACCCGCCTGGAAACCGTCTTGCTGTGTTCCCGAGACACCCGAATTCTGCGCGAACTGCGTCAGTGTCGCCGCGGTTCCGTTATACAGGTTCCAATTGATCGTCATATTGCTGGCGCCGTCTGCCAGTCCCACCACCTTGAGAGCGACGGGACCGGCGCTGGCCGCCGGAGTCAACAACTGCCCGGTCGCGTCGAACGTCAGATTACCCGTGGCAACCTGCGTATTTCCACCCGACACCAGATCGCTCGGCGGAATCGTAACTGTGTAGCTCCACGCGTTCACTCCCGTCTTGGTGAACGAGAAGGTCAGAATATGAGTAGCCCCTTGCGAGTCCACTACCTGCACCGGAGACGAAAATGACGCGCCCGTCGCGCCGACCGCGGGCCGCGCATCCAGATTCGCTGTTATTGAAAGGTTGGCCGTCGTCGTCGCCGGAACCACACCGTTTACCGGCACCACGATACTTCCCACGGGAGCGCTCAAATTGATTTGTCCTCCGTTTGCCAGCCAGCCTTGGACATTCTCTCCGGTCGTGGTCAGGAGACTGCCGTCGGCCGCCAGTTTGAAATTGCCTGCCCGTGTATACAGGGTCCGGCCCAGGTTGTCCTGCACCACGAAGAACCCGTCGCCGCTGATCGCGGAGTCCAGCGGACCTCCGCTCGATTGAATGGAGCCCTGCACGAACTGTTTGAACGCTTGCGCCGGGCTGACCCCGGTGCCGACCGAATTCGCCACCGCTGTCCCTCCGATTTGCTGGCTCATCAGATCGTAAAATTGAATCGAGTCGGCCTTGAATCCGCTCGTATTCAGGTTCGCCAGGTTGTTGCCGACGATGTCGATCGCCGTCACGTCCGCGTTCAGTGCGGAGAGTGCAGTTGTGAATGCATCAAACATTTAAGATGTCCTCCGTATTAGTTCTGGTTTGTCGTGGAACCGCTGGATGTGCTCGGGGTCGAGCCTCCCGCCGTCGTGCCTGTGCCGGGGGCTGCCGGGCTGCCGGTAGTCCCGCCGGGCATCGTGCCTGTCGCAGCTGCCGTATTGGCTGAACTCACGCTGTCCATGTCGCCGCGAATTGCGATAAGTTGCTCGAGTTCGCTGAATTGCGCCAATTGCGAGACGAACTGTGTGCCGTCAACCGGATTCGTCGGGTCCTGGTTTTTTATCTGCGAGATCAGCAACTGCAGAAACATCTGCTTGTCCGGCGTGGCGCCGGGTGACATGGTCGTTGTTGGCGCTGTGCCGTTGCTGGTGGTAGGCGACCCGAGTAGCGAGCTAACTGGTGATGCCATATGAATCTCCTGGATTTAGATTGTCTCCGCCCGAAATGCTGCCCTCTAGCTCCTGAACCCATCTCGGACGATTGCCGTGATTCTGATGATTCTGCTGCCGGCCTTGCTGCGAGCCGCCGGATTGCGATTGCGATCCGTCTCGCTGGAACTGCATTTCCTTCTCCCGTGATTCGCCGGTGCCCGGGACGCTGCTCACCGTCGCTCCCGGACGCCACGCTTCCGTGCGAAACCCGTTTTGTTCGAGCCGTCCCACCAGGTCCGACAAACCCTGCCGTAGCCCGTGCGCCACGTCCGGATTGGCGGAACGCACCGCCACTTGCACCTCTCCGGCGCGGTCCACCATCCGAAGCTCAACCCGGTCTTGTTGTGTTTGCCCCACCTGGATCGAAAGCTCCTTCAACGGAGCCGCTTTACTCGGAGATTCCGCGGCCGGTGTTTGGATCGCCGCCGCTTCTAAAGCTTTATTGGGCTCGATGCGCGCCGCTGCCGCGGTCTCGGGCCCGCTGCTCTGCTGATTTTGCGGCGCAGCCTGAAACGCGGCAATCCGCGATAACGCATCGGCCCGTGGTGCGGTCGTATCTGCCTGGGTTTCGGCGCGTCGCGCCTCTTCCACTGCCTTCACCGCTGCGGCTGAACTCTTGATGGGCGCCAAAATCCGCGGCGAAATCCCTTCCTGCACTGCCTTGTTATTGTCCTTCGCGCTCTCCGCCCCTTTGGCTTCCGCCTGTGGGTCCAGCTTGAGAGCAAACGTCAGTTCCTTTGGCATGGCCCCGGTCTGTGGCGCTTCCGCGGCCACATCCGGCGCTGCGGGCAACTGAGTATTGAACTGTGTGCCGGCCTGCGTATTGAACTGTGTGTCGGATTGCGTATTGAACTGTGTGTCAGCCTGAATGTTGACCGGTATATTGACCTGTGTGT
>CAZKQQ010000085.1:17312-25493 GCA_964554945.1 uncultured Solibacteraceae bacterium
TGCGTATTGAACTGTGTGTCAGCCTGAATGTTGACCGGTATATTGACCTGTGTGTTGACCTGCGCGGCGTCGGCGGCGTCTGCCATGCCCGTGGCTAATGCCCCGGAGTTCTGCCCATCACTGTTCGTATCTGCCCCGGGCTCGATCCCGGCATTCAGCCCAAAATCCAGGGGAACCGGCAGTGCCGGAGTCGGTTGCGTGGAAATTGGAGCGGGCACGGAGACTCTCGCATCTCCGTCCCCCGAAGTCTTTTTCTCAGGCAAACGCGCGGCGGCGCGTTTGGGACTTGAGGTGCTTCCGGATGCGCGGTCATCAGTATGAGAGGTCAAGGACTCGTGCGCGTCCCGCAGTTGCTGCCCAAATACTCGCGAATCACTGGAGTTTCCGGAGCTCGGAGCAGAAGCCGCCGGAACATCCACCGGATTCGCCGGGCAGACGTTAAAAGCACCAGCCGAAGTCATGGCGGCGAGAAATGCAGGTCAGAAGCCAAACTCTCGATGCATCAATTCAATGGGATGACCGGCCGCTTGGGGTGTTGGAGTTTTGACGAGTCAATCGCGGTCGTCAAGATGTTGACTGAAATTCCGCCTCGTCCCTCTCCTCATCGTGCAATTCCAGCGATTCTCGACTCTTTTTCCTCACTTTTTTTGGTCCGACACTTGCTCTCACCCCTCGCCGGAGTCTCCTATGGATCCCATCACCATCTCCGCCGCGAGTGGCTTGCGCTCCCGAATGGAAAGTCTCGAGCTGCTCGCCAACAATCTCGCCAACGCGGAAACCAGCGGATACAAAACCGACCACGAATTCTATGGCCTCTATACTTCGGCGGAAGCCTTCAATCCATTGGGCGCGGACACCACCCTGCCGGTCGTGGAAAAGCAGTGGACCGATTTCTCTCAAGGCACTCTCACATCCACCGGCAATTCTCTCGACATCGGCCTGTCTGGCCGTGGCTTCATCGCGGTCAATGGCTCCTCCGGTCCCTTGTACACTCGAAACGGCAATCTGAAGATTGCGCCCAGCGGTGAACTGGTCACCGGCGATGGCTATGCCTTGCGCTCCGCCGGCGCCAACGGCCAGCCCATCAAGATATCCGGCAGTAAACCGATCGAGATCGCACCCGACGGCGTCATCCGTCAGGACGGCCAGAGCATCGGCCAGCTCGAGCTCGTCGATTTCAAGTCCACAGATTCATTAAAGAAACTCACCGGCGCCGCCTTTCAGAATACTGATCCTGCCAACGTGCCTGTGAACGCAACCAACGTCCAGATCCAGCAGGGCAAGCTCGAAACCTCAAACGTGACCGTGCCGGAGGCCGCGATGCGCCTGGTCGGCGTGATGCGCCAGTTTGAAATGCTTCAGAAGGCCGTCACTCTCGATTCGCAGATGAACCAGTCCGGTGTTCAAGAGGTCGCTCGCGTCACATCGTAAACAACGGAGAAGAACGAATGTTCACAAAAACGTCGACACGTGATCTGGCCGGGCTCCCGCCCGCGAAACTGGCAGGCCCGAGCGGAACTCCTTCCGCCGCGCCGGTGGGCTTGGCGCTGCCGCGCAGACCCCGCATGATCGCTCCTGATCCGCCCGCCGTTCGACCGCCCTCCATCAGCCGTTTTCCCGGCCTGCTTCAGCCCCACTCTTACGTCACCCTCGGAGGAATCGCTTTATGATTCGTGCTCTCTATAGCGCGGCCAGCGGCATGACCGCGCAGCAGACCAACGTCGACAACATCGCCAACAACCTTGCCAACGCAAATACCACCGGCTATAAGATGCGCCGCGCTCAGTTTCAGGACTTGCTCTATCAGAGCCTTTCCCAGCCGGGCGCTTCCGCTGGACAACAAACCGTAGTGCCCGTCGGCCTGCAGCTCGGCTTAGGTACTCGCGCTGCGTCTAACGAAATCATATTCACTCAAGGAAATTTCTCACAGACGGGCAACCCGCTCGACGTGGTTATTCAAGGCAATGGCTTTTTTCAGGTCCGCCGCCCTACCGGAGAGTTGGGTTACACGCGCGCCGGCTCGTTTCAATTCGACAAGAACGGCACTCTCGTCACCGCGGATGGCGACCCGCTCGAGCCGGCCATCACCATTCCTTCAACCGCCCAAGCCATCACCATCGCCCCCGATGGCACTGTCAGCTACACGCAGCCCGGCCAGACCAATGTCCAGCAGGCCGGCCAGATCCAACTCGCGCAATTTCAGAACCCGGCCGGCTTGAACAGCATCGGCCACAACCTCTTCCAGCCCACCGACGCTTCCGGCGACCCCATCGTTGCTAACCCCGGTGGCCAGGAGGGCCTCGGCACCCTGCTCCAGGGATATACCGAGCAATCCAATGTCAGCATCGTGCAGGAATTTATTAACCTGATCATTGCGCAGCGCGCTTACGAAGCGAATTCCAAGGTCGTCAAAGCGGCCGATGAAATGTACCAGCAGGTGAACAACCTGTCGCAATGAGCCGACTGCTTCCTCCTCTGGTCTTGTCTCTGGCGCTCGTCGCGCGGGCTCTGCCGGGCGGCTGTTTGCCCGCGGAGCGCGATCCCATTACCGCGCGTGATCTGTCAGCGGCCGTGCCGGTGTTTTCCCGCCTCGCCCCCGAAACCCCGATCGCCGCGGCCCCTGGTCCTGGCGTGCGCCGCGTCTTTCGGCCCCTCGAACTGAATTCCATCGCCCGCCATCACGGCCTCGATCTCAACTCCGCCGAGGACCTCTGCTTCGAATTGCCGATGGAACCTCTCGATAAAACCCGCGTGCTGGAAGCGATGCAAGCCGCTCTGCCGTTTCCCGAAACCCGCATTGAGATCGTCGAAACCAGTTTGTACTCTGTGCCCCGCGGCCGTATCGAGTTTCGCCGGGATGATCTCGGCGCCCCCGCTTTGCCGAATTCCCCAAGCCCGGTTACCTGGCGAGGAAACGTGGTGTATGGCTCAAATCAGCATTTCGCAATTTGGGCGCATGTCCTGGTCACCGCCCGGCTGAACCGCTTGGTCGCCGTTGAGCCCATCAGAAGCGGCACAGTGATCGAGGCCAACCAGGTCCGTGTGGAATCCAGTCGCGGCTTCCCCCTCTCGACCGATATTGCGGCAAGTATCGATCAGGTCGCCGGCCGCGTTGCCACTCGTGCCATCGAGGCCGGCGCTGAGATCCGTCTCAACCAGGTCGATCGGCCGAAGGACGTCAAGCGCGGCGATACCGTCGCGGTTGAAGTTCGCAGCGGCGCGGCGCGTCTGGCCTTTACCGCCAAATCCGAATCCGATGGCCGCGTCGGCGACACCATCGCCGTCCGCAATCTCAGCAGCAACAAAATCTTTCAGGCGCGCGTCGACGGCAAGGATAAAGCTTTCGTCGATGCCGCCATGTTCCAAGGAAACTGATATGCACTCCCGAACTTATTTTCTGCTGCTCTGCCTGCTCTCCACCGCCTCCGTGGCGATGGCCAAGAAGGGCAAGCCGGCCAAGGACCCGGAAACCACTCCCCTCGATCAGTACGTCAATCAGGCGATGGGCCGCCAGGGCAACACCAACCCGGTGTCTCCCGGTTCGCTCTGGGCGCCCACTTCCCGCTTGACCGATCTCGGTAGCGATCTGCGTGCCAGCCAGGTGGATGACCTCATCACCATCATTGTTTCCGAGCAGGCTTCCGCCGTCGCGCAGGGCACCACCAAAACCCAGCGCCAATCCACATTGAATAGCTCCGTCACCGCCGCCGGCGGCACCACCAGAGCCACCGGGCCGTGGGCTAACCTCGCCGGACTGAATACTCAATCGCAGCTCAACGGGCAGGGTGCGACCACCCGCTCCACCACTCTGAGCACCACTCTGGCCGCTCGCGTCGTTCAGGTGTTGCCCAACGGCTACCTCGTCATCGAAGCCGACAAGGAGGTCGACGTGAACTCCGAGAAACAGGTGGTTACGGTCCGGGGCGTCGTGCGGCCCATCGATCTCAACACCGCCAATACCATCAGCTCGAATCAGATCGCTCAGATGGAACTCAAAATCAACGGCAAGGGTGTGGTGGGCGATGCCGTCCGCCGTCCCTTCATCCTCTGGCGTCTGCTGATGGGTATTCTCCCCTTCTGATGCTTATGAAAAAGGTCTTCGCCATATCGCTCTTATTCGCGGCCTGGCTTCCGCCGCGGATCCAGGCGGCCACGCGCCTGAAAGAACTCGCTTCCCTGGAAGGAGTCCGCGATAACCAGCTCCTCGGATATGGTCTGGTGGTCGGCTTGAATGGCACCGGCGACCGCAGACAGACGCTGTTCTCCGCGCAAAGCGTCACCAATCTCTTGGAACGTATGGGCGTCTCCGTCAACCCCATTTTGATCCAAGTCAAAAATACGGCGGCCGTCATGGTCACCGCCACGCTTCCGCCGTATGCCCAGCCCGGTATGAAAATCGACGTGACTGTTGCCGCGATGGGCGATGCGCCCAGCCTGCAGGGCGGAATCCTCGTAATGACCGGCCTCCGCGGCCCTGACGGAAAGATCTACGCCGTCGCCCAAGGAGCCGCGGTCTTAGGTGGATATTCGGCCGGCGGCAATGCCGGCGCGGCCGGCGCGACCCAGGTTGTCAATCACCCTACTGTCGGACGAATTCCCGATGGAGGAATCGTGGAAATCGCTTCGCCTTCCGCAAAAATCGGCAACACCGTCCGCCTCCAGCTTCATCAGGCCGACTTCACCACCGCCGCCCGCGTGGCGGAAGTTGTCAACCAGAAATTCGGCGCCGTCGCCAACGCGGAAAATGCCGGCCTCATCTCGGTCAATCTGCCAGAGCAGTTTCAGAAGACTCCCACCGAGTTCATCGCGCAACTGGAAACCCTGACTGTGGAATCCGACCGCCGCTCACGCATCGTCGTCAACGAGCGCACCGGGACCATCGTGATGGGTAAGAACGTGCGCATCGCCCCTGTGGCCGTTATGCAAGGCAACCTCACCGTCGAAGTGCAAACCGTATTGAACGTGAGCCAGCCGCCTGGCTTATCGAATGGAACCACCCAGGTGACTCCCGAGGTTTCGGTAGAGGCTAAGGAAGACCGCGCCCGCGACATCATTCTGAAGGACGGCGCCACCGTGGAGGAACTGGTTCGCGCTCTCACCGCGATTGGCAGCACCCCCCGCGACATTATCGCCATCCTGCAAAACCTCAAAGCCGCCGGCGCGCTCGACGCCGATCTCGCAGTTATTTAGGAGGAATTATGGCGCCCCTCGTACCCCCGGGATTGGCCGCGACAGCCGCCGATGGCTCGGTCGCGCCGGCCCCAAAAGACGATCCCGCCAAGGTTAAGGACGCCGCGCGTCAGTTCGAAGCGTTACTGATTGGCCAGCTGATGAAGTCAATGCGCGACTCCGAAGGCGGTTGGATGGGCACTGACGGCGACGATGCCTCCTCGTCCGCCATGGAATACGCTCAGGAAATGTTCGCGCAGTCGCTTTCCGCCGGTGGCGGTCTCGGCCTCGCAAACATGGTCGCGAAAGGCCTGATCCCCCAGCCCCGTAACGCCGGCGATCTTGTCGCCGGTGACTCGCCAGTCTCCGCCGCCGGTGAGTCCCCGAAGCCCTAGGCGCTCCACCCGTGCCCAACCGGTTCCAGATTCGATTCCTGCCGTGCCGCCGCCGGAATCGGCGCCGCCGGCGCCGCTACCACCACCGCCTGGTTGGCCTTCGCTCCCTGCCACGCCTCGCTCAGCGTGTTCAGCAAAGACTCCACTTCCGCCAGCGGACCGTCCTGCTTCCGTATATTGGCTTCGGTGAGCCGCAGGCTCATGTACGAGTACAGTTCTTCCAGGTTTGTGCTGATCGTCCCGCCCGCGCTGTGATTGAGCGAGCTGCTCAGCTCCCCGATAATCGCCACGGCCTTCGAAATCGCTTTGCCGCGCTCCGCAATGTCCCCGCTCGCCAAATGCCGTCGCGCGGCCCGCACCGTATCCGTCGCGTGCTGGTAAAGCAGGCACACCAGCTCCATCGGATCAGCCGAAACCACGCTGGCGAGGTAAGCCTCTTGCCAAATCACTTGGGCGATTTCTCCATTTGCTTCAGGGCTTCGGCCGCGCGCAGCACTTCCTCCGGAGGAATCTGCTCAATCACTTCCCCGGTCTGCTGCTGGACCACTTTGATCACCATGGTTTTGGTTCCCGGGTCCTTGGCAAATTGCAGCTCCCGATCTTGTCCGTACATGCCCGATTGGTTTAGCGCGCGCACGGCCGTTGCGATCTGCTTCACTAAAACCGGTTCCTGGTTATTTGCCGGCGTCGGATCGACTGGCGGTGCCGGCATCAGGGAATTCACCGAACCTATTTGCATAGAAGCCTCACAAGTTGCATCCTGCAACCCAAACCTCATATCGGCGGCCCGGACAGCCGATTCTACGGTATTCCTATGACGATCCAAATGAACCACTTGCGAACCTTGGCCCTGGTAATCGCCCTCGCCTCCCGGCTGCCTGCTGCCGACCCGGACGAATCCACCTCCAAGGCGATGAAGGCCGCCATTTCCCAGCAGCGCCACGCGGTCTCCTTGATGGCCCCTTCTCTGCAAGCCCAGCGCCGCTCGCTCCAGTCCCAAGTGGCGCACCTGCCGGCTCCTCCTGTCTCCACTCTGCCTCCTCTGCAGCCGGTTCCCTCACTGTCCGTCTCGACCATTCCCGTAGTGGAACCATGCCCGCCACTGCCTGCCTCCGAGCTCGATGCGCTCGTGGACGATGCGGCTCAGCACGAAGATCTCGAGCCGGATCTGATTCGCAGTGTGATCCGCCAGGAATCCGCTGCCCGCCCCTGCGCCGTCTCGCCCAAAGGTGCGATGGGCTTGATGCAGTTGATGCCGGCCACCGCGCTGCAGTTCGGTGTTTCCGACGCGTTCGATCCCAAAGAGAACGTGAGTGCCGGCGCACGCCTTCTCAAACAACTCCTCGGCATGTATGGCGGCGACGTTTCTCTCGCGCTAGGCGCCTTCAACGCCGGCCCCGGCAAGGTGACCCAGACCGGCGGCCTCCCCGACTACCCCGAAACCCAGGATTACGTCCAGAAAGTCCTCTCCCTGCTCTCCAGCCAGAACCCGTAGGCGAAGCCCTGGTCCGCGCGGGTCCTCCCGGCCCCGCCTCCCGGTTTCCCGGCAAAACTTACCGGAAAACCCGTCTCCCCCGTCCGAAGAGACTCTCGTGGAGAGTTTCCTTCGAGACGCCGAACGCATTCTGGAGACCGCGGCCGAGGCCGTTGAATGCGACAGCCCCCAATATGTGATCTGCGTCTCGCGGACAGGTTCTATCCGCATTCTCTCGGACATCACGGGATGGTCTTTGCCCGCCCTCGCGCTCGATCTCGGAGCGGCCGCTTTATACCGGGTCGAACGGAACTCCGGTGGGGTTCAGGTTGAGGGCTGGTCCTACGGCCGCAAATGCCTCTTGAGCAGAGACGCGGCTAAAACCTGGTGGTCGCACGTGCAGCCGGGCCGTGCTTATGCCACTCTCCAGTTACTGGAAAGCTCCGGCTCCTGCCAGAACGACCTCGCTCCACAAGTCCGGAATTCGTAACTCCCGATCGAGACGATCGTGCCACGGTCCGTCACTCGCGTGACCACACCGCGCAGCAGCAGCTCCAGCGGGCAGACGTTCTGTAGCAATCCCGGCCACGCGATTCGCAGGACCAGTTCTTCCCCCGCTTCCAATCTCTCGTCCGCCCGAAACCGCAAACCCCGCCGGCTCAGGTCCTTGGTTGTTCCGTGGCCGATTCGCAACTCCCCATCGGGGCCCTGCTGCTCGAACCGCACCTCGAGTTCGTAGTTGTACCGAGGACATCTCCGGCGATCGCCCTCGGCAGCGAGTTGGGTTGACGTTGGCAAGTCTACTAAAGATAATCACCCCTCTTCGGGCCCGCTTACAAGGCTGGGACGTACTACTCGAAAAGGTTTCGAAGTACCTTCTTATCAACTCAGTACCGGGGAGCTTGGCGGGGAATTCGGGCGAGATATGGACCTGCGTTTACTAAGGTATAGACCTGTGATTTGTTAGAACTGCCCTATAATCAACTCGATATGATCCTTGACAGCCAGGGTTCGCAGCTGTTCCCGCCGCTGTCGGAGAGGTTCTTGAGTTGCAAAGCCGACTGATCCAGGAAACCCCGCCCGCTCCCCCGCTGGCCGTCGAACCTAGCGTCTTCAATCGTCTCTCACGGCTCCCCGCGCTGC
>CAZKQQ010000086.1:0-25377 GCA_964554945.1 uncultured Solibacteraceae bacterium
CGGACGCCGGCTTGATACCGCACTCATAGGCCTCCAGCTATAGCAGGAACGGCGCAGACGGCCGAACCAGCTTGGCGGCCAGAAAGGTGGCCACGGGGAACAACGTTGCCAGAGCCAGGAAAACGAATATCGCAAGGTATCCGCTTGGCACGACTCCACTATAACACCTGTGCAGGAGGACCCGAAAAGTGGCGACAATGAAGTTAGGCCTGGATGGATAACCCCCGCCTCATCTACACTCAACTGCTCGACGAGCGGCGCCGCGAAGTGGCGGCCGGCGAGCAGCGGCATCATGCGTTGGGATACCTGCGGCTCGGCATTGTACTTGCCGGGTTGGCGTTGGTATGGATCGCGCTAGCGACACGTGCTTTATCGATCGTATGGGCGGCCGTGCCCATCGCTGCATTCTTCGCGACAATCATCATGCACGAAAAGCTGATGGGCGGTTTGGAACTCCGCCGGCGCGCAGTCCGCTTCCTGGAACGATCATTGGAACGGCTGGATGGAAACTGGGCGGGAGCCGGCGAGACAGGGGCGCAGTATCTGAAGCCGGAACACCTCTACGCGCAGGACCTGGACCTGTTCGGGAAGGGTTCGCTGTTCGAACTACTTTGCACGGCAAGGACGCATATCGGTGAGGAAACCCTGGCTGGCTGGTTGCTGCAGCCGGCCGAGCCCGAAACCGTGCGGGAGCGTCAACAAGCCGTGGAGGAGTTGCGCTCGCGGGTAGACTTGCGGGAAGACCTGGCGGTGCTGGCCGAGGAAGCGCGCACCGGCGTGGATCCGGTATCGCTGGCAGGATGGGGAGAACAGCCTGCATTGCTGGAGAGCGGTACCCGGCCGGTGCTGTGGTTCTTTACTCTTGTGGGGATCGCCGGCGTGGCCGCCATGCTGGTTTCGTTATTCGCGGGTCTGCCGGAGAGAGCCGCGACGCTCTTACGCGACTTCTTCCTGATCGCGCTGATCGCCGACGTGCTTTATCTGCATCGGCTCAGCAGACGAGTGGCGCCGATCGTGGCCGGCGTAGAAGGGGCAGCACATGAGTTGCGCCTGGTTTCCGGGGTGCTCGAGCGCATGGAGCGCGAACAGTTTCGTTCTCCTCTTCTCTTGCGGCTCCGCGCGTCTTTGGAAACGGATGGCGACCCGCCGTCGAAACGTCTCGCGCGTCTAAGGAGGCTCATGGAATACCTGGACTCGCGCGACAACCTCTTCGTGCGGTTCGCCGAATTTTTCATTCTCTGGACTCCGCACCTGGCCGTGAAAGTGGAAGACTGGCGCCGCGCTTCAGGGCGTTCGGTGCGGCGTTGGCTAGTCGCCTTAGGAGAAATGGAAGCGCTGTGCTCACTAGCCAGCCACGCATTCGAGCATCCGGACGATCCGTTTCCCGAATTCGCCACGCAATCGCCGTGGTTTGCGGCAGAAGGGATCGGACACCCCTTACTTAATGAAAGCCGGGTGGTACGCAACGATGTCCGTATCGGTGGAGAACTGCGGCTATTGGTGGTGAGCGGGTCAAATATGTCGGGGAAGACGACGCTGCTTCGCACCATTGGTGTGAACGCAGTTCTTGCTCAAGCCGGGGCTCCGGTGCGGGCGCGGCGCCTGATGCTGTCGCCGCTAGCCGTGGGAGCCTCGATCCACGTGATGGACTCGCTTCAGAACGGCATCTCTCGCTTCTATGCCGAGATTCTACGGATCCGTCAGATCCTCAGCCAGACGGCAGCTGGTCCACCTGTTTTGTTTTTGATCGACGAATTCCTTCACGGAACTAATTCGCACGACCGGAGGATCGGGGCGCAGGCGCTGGTTCGCGGGCTGGTTAATCGCGGCGCCATGGGACTGATCACGACACACGATCTAGCGTTGGCGGATATTGCGGAAGTGCTGGGAGCGCAAGCGGCCAATGTGCATTTCGAAGATCACTTGGAGCGAGGTCAAATGCGCTTCGATTATGTCATGCACCCTGGCATTGTCCGCAAGAGCAATGCCATTGAGCTGATGCGGTCCGTGGGGCTGGAGATTTGACGGGCGCGGAGATTCGCAAACTAGCCGGACAATGCGGCTTTGAGCTGGCAGGTGTGGCGCGCGCGGAGCCGGTGGACGACCGATACTGGTATCACGAATGGGTTACCGCGGGGTTCGCCGGCGCGATGGGCTATCTTACGGATCACCGAGCGGCCGTACGCGATGACCCCAGGCGTCTCTTATCGTCGGCGCGGTCGGTCATCTGCGTGGGCAAGCTGTACAATACGCCCTGGCCTTACTCAACGCGGTTCGACGATCGTGAGCGGGCGTGGATTTCGCGTTATGCATGGGGCAGCGATTATCACCTGGTGCTTCGCCGCGGGCTGGCTGAGCTGGAAGCGTTGCTGCGTGAGCGTTGCGGCGTTCCTTTCGACGCGCGGATCTGCGTGGATACGGCGCCGCTGCTGGAGCGGTCTTACGCGCGGCAGGCGGGGCTGGGGTGGATAGGAAAGAACACATGTCTCATTAATCAGGGTGGCGGCTCATGGTTCTTTCTGGGCGAACTGCTGGTCTCGCTCGATATCGAGCCGGATACGCCGGTGGCAGACCGGTGCGGCACCTGCAGGCGATGTATCGACGCCTGTCCGACCCAAGCGCTGGTGCCCGGACCGAAGGGATACACGGTCGATTCGCGGCTGTGCATCTCATACTTCACGATTGAGCTGCGGGGAGCTATACGGGAAGATTGCCGCAAGGAGGCCGGCAGACATGTATTCGGATGCGACATATGCCAGGACGTGTGTCCGTGGAACCGCCGGGCTCCGGTGACGGACGATCCCCAGTTTCAGCCGCGCCAGTTTGCGCCACGGTTGGAAAAGCTGGCTGCGATCACCGAGGCCGAATTTAGAGGCATGTTTCAAGGAACGCCCGTGACGCGGGCGCGCTATACGGGATTTTTGCGGAATGTGGCGGCCGCTATGGGAAGCCAACGGCAGGAATCATATCGTGAGCCGCTGGCGCGTCTCGCTGCCAGCGGCGATCCAACCGTCGCGGAGCACGCCCGCTGGGCCCTCGAGAGATTAGGATGATCTGGCGGGTTCTTGGGCCGATTCTTGTCGCTGCCGCGATAGGGGCGCCGCTTATCGGGCAGGATGTGGTCAATCGTGGGTTCGACCACTTTTATAACCTCGAGTATGACGAGGCGCTGTCGGACTTCCGGCAGGCAAGCGCACAATATCAGGATGCGCCGGACCTGCACAATCACGTGGCACAAACGCTGGTCTTTCGCGAAATGTTCCGCGATGGCGCGCTCGAGAGCGAGTTGGTTTCGGGCAACAATTCGCTCCTCCGCCGGCCCAAGTTGAATCCGACGCCGGAAATCGAGCGGGAGTTTCTGAGCGAAGTCGCAAGAGCAATGGCGCTTTCGGAGGCGCGGTTGAAGAAAGATCCAAACGATACGGGCGCGCTTTATGCTCTCGGCATTTCTTATGGACTGCGCGCGAACTATTACTGGGTGGTGAAGAAGGCTTGGCGCGAATCGCTCAGCGACGCCACAGCCGCACGGCGGCAGCACAACCGTATCGTAGAATTGGAGCCGGAGAATGTCGATGCGCGATTGGTGCAGGGTTTGCACGATTACATCGTGGGCAGTCTCCCGGCGGTTTACCGCATGCTGGGATTTCTGGCCGGCATCCGAGGCGATCGGGAGAAGGGCATCCAGACTATTCGGTACGTCGCGAGCAATGGCCGTTTGAATCGCGTGGACGCGGAGATTTTTCTGTGCGCGTTGTACCGGCGCGAAAATCGGCCGATCGAGGCCGTCCCGCTGATCAACGATCTGATCCGCCGTTTCCCCCGCAACTTCCTCTTACGCCTCGAGCTTTCTCAGATGTATAGCGTGGCGGGCGATGGTTCGCGCGCTCTCGCCGCCCTGGATGAGTTGAAGCGGCTCAAGACAGGCCGTGCGTCTGGCCTGGACCGCCTATCCTGGGAAAAGATCTATTACCAGGAGGGCACGATTCAATTCTGGTATCGCGATCTGGACCACGCGCTGGAAAATTTGAAGAGGGTCACAGCATCATCCGATGAAGTGGATTTGAACACGGGCGCATTTGCTTACCTTCGAATCGGCCAGATTTACGATTTGACCCAGCGGCGCATGATGGCCGTAGAAGCTTACCGGCGGTGTATTGCATATGCGCCGGACGCCGTGGCCGCTCACGAATCGCGCAAATACTTGTCAGCGCCGTATCGGCGGTTGTAGCGGTTTGCACAAATCGCGCGGGCCAGATGAATTCAGATGCGTTCTGGCGTATGATGCTCGCTATGTCCGCATTCGCTGCCGCCCCGGTGCTGGTCACAGGTCGCCGGCCGGGTTGGATCTACAAGCCCTCATGGGACCTGACGCTGCTCATCGGAAGTGCTCTGCTGGTTCCTCTGCCGTTTCTGGCGGCGTGGATTGCGCAGACATCCGGGTGGATGCAGCCGCAACAAACCATCGACGCGATCAATATTACTGTCGCGGCCCTCATCGGCGGTCCGCACTTGTTTTCCACCATCACCTATACTTTGTTGGACGGGAATTTCCGCGCGCGCCATCCGCGATATGCCAAACTCGCGCTGCTGCTGCCGCTCGGTGTTGTGTATCTCGGTGTCAAACAATACACGGTTTTGATCACCTTATTCTTCACATGGGCTTCTCTGCATGTGCTCCATCAGATTCTCTATCTGACGGACTGCTACCGAGGGCGCAGCGGCTTCCGGGAGTCAAAGTGGTCGCGCATTTTCGACTATGGGCTGATACTGACCGGACTGTATCCGGTTGGGCTGTATAAGCTCTCATTGCGGCAGTTTAAGGTAGGAGGCGTCCTGCTTCCCTACCCGGATTGGGTGCAGGGGCTGCATCTGCCGATTCTGGCCGGTTTGGTTTTCGCTATTTTCCTGGCGGGCTGGATCGCGAAAACCGTGGCTGAATTTCGAGAACGCCGTGCCAGTGTACCGAAAACATTGTTGATCGCCATCACCACAGTTGTTTCCTTTTGCCTGCCGATGGGATCAAATCTGGATGTGCTTTTTCAGGGTTACAACACGTGGCACTCGTTTCAGTACCTGTTCCTGCTCTGGCTGATCAACCGGCTGCGGGAGCAGCGGGGAGAAGTCGCCAGCGGATTCGTCCGGAAGTTGATCCGGCGCGACAGCATGGCGCTTTACTACCTCTGTTTTCTCGCGGCTACGGGCGTTTTGGTGCTGTTGACGCTGATTGTGAGGGCGCTGACTCCGCTCGCCGCCGATCAAAGCTATTTTGTGGTGGTCCTCAGCGTCTTGCTGATACACTACTATTTCGATCACTTCCTGTTTTCACAGCCCGAGCTCATTGAATAATCGGAACTCTTACTGTAGAATGATTCGAAGGAGCGCGTCTGCAATGCAGGTGCCGGTCCACCTATTTCGATCCTAACACTATCAAAATAGGGAGTCCGACTCGATTACAACGCGCTGGTGTGCATGCTCCTGGCGGGGTTGCCTGTGGACTTCGCAAGGGAGAAGCCTGAAGGCGCTCGGAGGACGCCCACCCCGTTTACAAACGAGGGTCAATAACGGGGGTCGGCACGGGCCGAGCGGTGCGCTCCGATCTTTCCTCCAGGGTTCCACTCAAACTCAAATCCGGCGATTTTCGGCCACGGTTCGATCTTCGCCAACTCCGTCCCCCGACCACTTACAACGGATGGAACAGTAAGTTAACTTCAGATATCAGAGCTCTTACTACACGTACTAACATGAGCTAACATGGCCCGTATATCCTTATGAAAATAATGGGAGTTTTTGGTTAACTAGCCGGAGAATTTGTTGCCAAAAGATCGGGAATCGGTTCTAATGATTGAGGAGGCACTCATGGCACAGCGCATGTGCAATTTCTGGAATGAAGAGGTTGGGCAAGACCTTATTGAATATTCCTTGCTCATCTGTTTCATTGCCATCGCGGTAATGTTCATAATGGGTACCACCAGGCCGGCCGTTAATGCCATCTGGCAATCGGGTAACTCGGATCTCGCACAGGGTCTGGCCGCGGCCTCGGGAAGCTAGCCATGCACAAATTGCCGCCGCGCGGTTGTCAATCGCCGGCGGCTGTTCGAGGAGTTTGGCCCGCACCTACCTCGGCTGGACCCTCCCGTTGTGCTTGTCTCGATAAATATCTCGGCTCAGATGATTTTGTTTGCGATTGATTTGTCGCTGTGCCTGCGCCGTTAGACTTCCACCGTTTGCTTTCCGGTCGTTTCGAATCTGGCGGTTTAGATTCGATTCTTGATGCTCCAGGTGAGCGGTTTCGCCGGGGGTCAACTGACCCGAAGCCACCCCCTGCGCGATTCGATCCTGCTGGTTCTCCCTGCGCATTTGTATGCGGCCGGGCTTCCAGTGGCCAGCCTGTGTGTCCTGCGCGTAAGCAGGCAGCAGCATAGCGCCCGCGACCGCCAAAACAAATAATCCCTTTCTCATAGCCGTCTCCTTTCGTGGTTCGCACAACCACTTACATTTCTCTAAAATGCGGCTCGACGGGGGAAGTTTTGCTAGATTGACGTGCCTTCACATTAAAGTTCAGTCATGAGAGGAGAGGTCCTGCGCTGCTATAGGACATCAGCAAAGCCGCGCTTCATATGGCGGAAGAACAATCCCCCGATAATGAAGGCCGCGGCCCCACAAGCGGCCGCGATAGCCAGATCCCGAGGATCGGGAACACGCGAACTGAGCAGTATGCTGCGGTAGGCTCGCACTGGATATAGAAGGGGATTCGACGTCAACAGGAAGTGCGCCCAAGGAGGAAAGCTAGCCTCTGGAATCAGAATAGGAGTTAGCCAAAACCAGAAGGTAAGAACCACGCTCATAATTTGAGCGGTGTCGCGCAAGAAGACGTGCAGACTGGCGACGATCCACCCTACTCCAACGGCAAACAAGCCAATTACAAACATATATACCGGCAGCAATAGCAGAAAAATGCTGGCTTGATTCAACACGATCGCGGCAGCGCCGACCATCAGTGCCAGCGCCAGTAAGTGACTGACCAGTGTGGAAAGAAACACTGAAATGGGAATCATCTCCGCGGGAAAAACCGTTTTCGTGATCAGGTTGGATTGCTCCAAAAGGCTTGAGGAAGAACGTTGGACAGTATCGCTAAATAGGAGCCAGGGCAGCATACCCGCGAAGAGGAACAATGGATAATTCTGAGTTACTTCGGTCGGAGGCAACGTCTGCTTCAAGCAGACCTGAAACACGAACCACCAGCTAAGAAGCAGCACCAACGGGTGGATGAGCCCCCAAATCCACCCAATTACTGAGCCGACAAAGCGCTGCTCGAAATCCCGCCGGACCAATTGGTATAGAAGTCCACGCTTCTCTATGAGGTTCCGTAAAAAGAACTTGCCGGGGACGCGATGAGGCACCGTTAACATCAGATAATATCAATTTTATCAATCAGTTGCAAGGGTTGACAGATACGGTTTAAATTGTTACAGTCGACAGTTCGCCAGTATTTTCGTCCTAGGTACTTGGTAGCCGAGTAGCCCGGATCAGGGAGAAACGATGAACCAGGAATATTTCGTTGTTGTACTGGCACATTCGCTACATGGCCGGCTTAGGCGCGTACATATTCCTCATCAAGCCGTGTATGTCATCATGGCGCTGGCCTTGGTTGGTAGTTTTTCCGTGTTTGGCTTTGTCGCGAGCTACGCACGCATGGCTTGGAAGGTCGCCAACTACAATGCGTTAAAAAAGGAAGCTGACGGGCTCCGCACCAGATATCAGAATCTGCAGAGGTCAGTTACGCAGACCAATGAGCAGCTCGCCAGCCTGCAGATCTACGCGCGGGAAGTCTCGATTGCGTATGGGATTAAGCAGAAGCTCGATGGTCCGGCGGATATTTCCACCGAGGGGAAACTTGTTCCCAGTTTCGCTGAGAGTGTCCAGGATTATAACTTCCTAAGGAACGTGAACACAGTAGCGATCCAGAGCCGTCGCCGGATGCGTTCGTTTGCCCAACCCAGTCTTTGGCCTGTAAATGGGCGGCTGATCGGTGCATTCGGGCAGCGGGACGACCCGTTTTCGGGCGAAGGTGAGTTTCACAAAGGAGTGGATCTTAGCGCTCCTGCGGGCACGATTGTCCGTGTCACGGCGGATGGTATTGTGACGTTTTCTGATTGGAGCAATGGTTACGGACGCCTTGTTATTGTCGATCACGGCGGCGGAATTGAAACCTACTATGCTCATCTTTCGCGCTTTTTTGCTCATGCGGGGCAGGGTGTTCGGCGCGGAGAAGTGCTGGGCGCGGTCGGCAGCACGGGTCGCGTGACGGCTCCTCACCTGCATTACGAAGTGCGCATAGGGGGGGCCCCCGTCAATCCCTACCGCTATCTGGCCACTGCCGGAGTCTATCAGCAGGCCTCTACCAAGGACTTTCCTTTCTAAGATTCGTCCGGTTCACGCTTCGAACCAACTGCAAAGGTTTGCTGTTTATGCCTGCGCGAAGCGGTCCCATTTTCGGGTGTACATAGAGGAGCAGCAGGGCTGACAACAATCGCACAGGATTCGTTGCGGGAATATAGGATCGTGGGTTAGGGGAAATCGGTGATGAACGAAAGATGTGGCGGCTGCTAAGTGATGGACGCAGCCGCCTTCTAGATTCATTCTCACGCTAGTTGAGCGACGAACTTACTAGCTGGCTTGAACGTTGGCCGCTGCCAGTTGGCTATTGGTGACGGACCAGATGCCTTTGATGCTGGTGCCCGCCCCGAGGAAGAGAGCCGCGGAAGCTAAGGCCACGAATGCTAGAGGTGAGAAACGCACATGCTATCGAATGTTATGCATCTGACTTGGTGACAACAGGGATTTGCCCTTCTGAGCAGGCGGCCAGAAGCCACCCACGTGAGCTTGAATACTAACCGACTGTAGTATAGCGGAGCCTACCAGCGCGTCGTATTCTAGCCGTATTGAAGAGCCAAACGCAGCGGAAAAGAAGCCTCGCCGCTAGCCTGGCCCTGGTTGCCGCGTGCCTTGTGGTATTCGGCGCAGTCCTGCGGCACTCCTTTATTAATTTTGACGACAACCTGTACGTTTATGACAATCTGTCGGTGCGCTCGGGATTGACGCGCGCTGGCTTGGTTTGGGCCTTGACTAGTGTCGATGTTTTTTACTGGCAGCCGCTGACCTGGCTTTCGCACATGCTGGATTGCCAGCTCTTCGGATTGCAAGCAGGATGGCATCATCTCGCAAATCTGTTGTTTCATGCCGCTAATTCCGTCCTGGTGTTTTCGGTGTTTCGCCGTTTGACAGGAGAGTTCTGGAAAAGCGCCGCCCTGGCAGGACTCTTCGCGCTGCATCCGTTGCGGGTGGAATCGGTAGCCTGGGTATCGGAACGGAACGACGTCATGGGCGCCTTCTGGTTCCTGTTGGTGATATGGCTTTATCAAAGGCATGCGGAGCGGCCAGGCCGCGGGCGCTACCTTCTGGTTCTGACTACGTTAATTCTGGGGCTGATGACGAAGCCGATGCTGGTGACGGCACCATTGCTGCTTCTTCTACTGGACTGGTGGCCGCTGCGGCGGAATGCTCTGCCTGAGAAACTACCAATGGTGGCATTGGCCCTGATCTCCTCGTTCATCACTTATGTTGGTTTGCAACGGCTTGGTAGCGTAAACTGGGGCGCGACGATCCCGCTACCGCATCGCGTGGCCAATGCATTGGTCTCGTACGCAAGTTATCTGGAACTGACATTTTGGCCGCACGGACTGGCGGTGCTCTATCCATACCGCATGGTGATCCCGTGGTGGCAGGCGGCCGGAGCCGGTCTGCTGATGGCCGTGCTTACATTCGTTGCGCTGTGGTACGGGCGTCAACGGCCATATTTGATCGTGGGCTGGTTATGGTTTGTGGTTGGGCTGGTGCCGGCGATCGGGTTGGTGCAGGCCGGCAGGCAATCGATGGCGGACCGGTTCACCTATCTTCCCAGCCTTGGAATGGGTCTAGTGGTGGTATGGGGCTCCGCGGAACTGCTGGGGAAGCGGCGCCGGTTGGCCGCAGCCCTTTACGCGACCACACTGTTGGTATGCGCAGCGGCTTCCTGGCGGCAAGTCGCGGTATGGCAGAACAGCGTCACCCTGTTTTCCCATACCATTCAAGTGACCCGCGATAACGCGGTGGCGGAGCATCACTTGGCCGTAGCGTTTGAAGAGGAAGGCAGTCTTGAGGATGCGCTGCCGCATTACGCAGCCGCAGTACGGATTCTGCCCGAATACTTTATTGCACAAAACGGATACGCCCTGGCTCTTGAGCGTCGCGGCGATACCGACGGCGCTATCGAGCATTTCCGGGCCGCGCTGAGGTTCTGGCCTTCGTACGTCGAAGCGCGAGACCACCTCGACCGGCTGGAACTCCGTCGCTCTCTCTCGGCCACGAGCAGACCGGAACGAGTAAACCTGTATTAAAGCAATTCACAGAGGTTCTGATTACCTACATCAGACAACGTGAAAGTCTGTTGACTTAGGAAAGCAAATAATATTAGAGCGGGTTAGTTGGAGGAAGAAGATTGAAGAAAAGGGCGGCTCCATTGGTGTAATGCGATGCCGCCCCGGAGTATGTAGTCTTCGAGGCTGTTTAGCTGGCGGAAGCGTTCGCGGCGGCCAACTGGCTGTTCGTAACTGACCAGATACCCTTGATGCTGCCGCCGGCCCCGATGAACAAAGCTGCCGAAGCCAAAGCAACGAAGGCCATCAGCAACGTGTATTCAATGAGGTCCTGTCCCTGCTCGTCCTGCCACAAATTTTTCAATAACGTCATGTTTTGCTCCTTAGGTTGAGGTTTGCGTTCTCCTGTCGAATCGGAAGCCCACTTGGTTTTCGTGACCCGCCGGTCACGCCATTCAACGTACTAGAACTTTTAGCATGTTCATAGGGGCCTTGAACAGTTGTTAGTGGTAAGGATCAATTCTCTACAGTACGGGAGTGTAAGTGGGGTTATCTAAGGTTATGGCTCCTGGTCGATCGGCCGTGCAGGATGGTTTCACAATCACAATGTGGCGTGTGCCACGTGAAACAGAGTTTCGCGCTACCCTAAAAAGTTAACTATGCGAATTCTTGTTGCGTTGGCCGTGCTGGTGGCCTCGGGCTGTGGGCCTGCTTCGCAGGCTGATGGAGTCCCCGAGTATGGATATGAGATTGTCCACGTCTACCCGCACGATCCTTCGGCCTACACCCAGGGCCTCTTCTATTTGAACGGAGTGCTCTATGAGGGCACCGGCTTGAATGGGCGCTCTTCGATTCGCAAGGTCAAGCTTGAGACGGGTGAGGTTCTCCAGAAGCGTGACGTCGGGGAGCAATACTTTGGAGAAGGCATTGTCAATTGGAAAGACCGGCTGCTCGAGATTACCTGGCAATCCCAAACTGGTTTCATCTACGATCTGAACACCTTCGATCCCCAAAGCCAGTTCAGTTATACCGGTGAGGGTTGGGGATTGACGCAGGATGGCAAGCGCCTCATTATGAGCGACGGTACGGCTGAGCTTCGCTTCTGGGACCCGGAGACACTCCATGAAACCGGGCGGATCACCGTGACCGATCAAGGCCGGCCCGTGGCCGAATTAAACGAACTGGAATGGATCAAAGGGGAAGTCTACGCCAACGTCTATCAGACCGACCGCATCGCCCGGATCGATCCTGCTTCCGGAAAAGTGGTCGGTTGGATTGATCTGGCTGGTATTTTGAGTCCTGCGGACCGCATCCGTCAGGTCGACGTGCTGAACGGGATCGCTTACGATGCGAATGGTGACCGGCTGTTTGTTACCGGCAAGCTGTGGCCGAAACTTTTCGAGATTCGTCTGTTGAAGAAGCGCACGCAATAGTCAAGCAAAATCCGGCAGAAGAAAACTTGCCGGTTTCCCTGCGGCGCTCGTGACTGCCTCGGCGGCGCGATAGCCGCTGCGCACGGCACCTTCCATTGTGGCTGGCCAGCCAGTGCGCGTCCAATCTCCCGCCAAAAAAACATTCCGCAGACCGCATGCTGGCTCCGGCCGCAGGGACTCGGTTTCGGGCGCCGCCGAGAATGTAGCCCGCTGCTCTTTGACGACGTGCGCCTTCACGAGCTGCGCTTCGCGTACCCGGGGGAAAAAAAGCCGCAGGTCTCCTACCGCAATTTCAATAATCTCATTCCTCGACAAATTTGTGAGATCGCGGGAGGCGCTGACTACCAGTTGCAGATACCGGCCGCCGTTCTTATTGAACATCCACTGAATCGTTCGATCAAGCAGCGTGGCATGTGGCAGCGTAGTAATCTCACGATCGAACCAGAGATGGATCCCCGTAATGGGCGAGTGAGTGAACGGCGGCGCCGGAAGTCCGATGCCTTCCAAACGCTCAAATGGCAGGGCGCAAATATAGTGGTCGGCGGAATGGATCCGGCCGGCGATGGTGAAGCCCTCCGCCGTAATGCGTTCCACGGGGCAGCGGCTCTGAATCCGGACGCTCCCAATTCGCTTCCAGGCTTCGGTTGAATATAAGTCGCCCAGGGGCACCGATGGGACCCCCATCTCATACGAATCCGGACGCGCCAGGAAGCCGAGCCAGAAAACCTGAAAACCATAACGCGCCGCGATGCGATCGAGGTCCTCATTCACAGCGCTGACCAACACCTGCCGCCAGAAGCGGTCGATGGCACGCGGGGTTTGGCGCTTTTGCAGAAGCCAGTCCAGCATGCTGATGCGATCCAGGTCGGCGCGCCGCGCGCGCTCGCGGCGCAGCGCCGCCAGGGCGCGCGCGATACCAAGCTTATCCGCCCGGCTCAGACACGCCATTCGTAGAAACGAGCCCGTGAAGTGCAGAGGAGCCGGCAGGCGCCCGCGCCGCAAAATGGAGATGCGGCCGCCTGGCTCGATGAAGTAGAACTCACGATAGAACCGGATACGATCTCTGATCCCGAGCCGTTCGTAAAAATCCAAAAGGTTGACACAGCAGCGAAGCAGGATGTGCTGGCAATTGTCAATGGTCTCAGCCTTTTCATCGGGCGATGCCGGCACGGGATAAGAAGTAGCCCGCCCGCCCAGGAACGGCCGCGATTCATACAATTCAACTTCGAATCCGGCGCCGCCCAAAGCGGCCGCGGCCGACATTCCGGCCAGCCCGCCACCGGCAATCAGAACCTTCGGCATCACAAGCCAGTATGCCACCTCTGGCCTATTTGACGTTCACAATCGCGTCTAGCGTCGTCTGCGCAATGGGGTGATACCCGGGCCGTGCCGTGGCATAAATGCGGCGCGCGCGTTCCTGTCCTTGTGGGCTCTTCATTAGCTCGGCATACAGCGGCTTGAGGAATTTGCGCCGGCCTACGGCGGTCAAGAACTGCTCCATTCGCGGAAATGCCGGCTCATATCGGGCGCGCACAGCCATGAGCAGCCATTGATGCAGAATTTCAGAGTTCCCCGCTTCCGTCAGATGAAACTCACGGTCCAGGCGTTCCATGTCGGGAGCTTCCAGCGTGCGCAGGAAGTGCAGCCAAAGCTGGGTGCTCCATCTGGAAGTGTCAATCTTGTGCCCGTCCTGCCAGCGCCTCGTCTCCGCCTCTACGCGCCTGAACGCGTCCGATTGGGGTTCGGCCGCGCCGGGCGGGACGTTCGGGCGGAAGATCCACTCGTCCAAGCTCAAATCGGTGTGAAGCTCACGGCGCAAATAGTCCAAAAAGTCGGCGGTCGTGATGCTTTGGAAGGCGAAGTGGTCGAAATATGAACGGAGGAATGCGTCGAAACGGGGTCGCCCCACTTCGTGCTCAATCGTGCGCAGCAGCAGCGCGCCTTTTTCATAAGGAACCAGCGTGCAGCCGTCGTCGGGATCTCGCCCTGCCAAATCCATGTGCAACACGCGACCCGATTCCGGCAGGGAAGCCATTTCGCGGTCGAGCTCGCGGCGTCCGAGAACCGCTTCCATCTCTTCGCGTTCGCGGCCGTATACCTTCTCCAGGATGCGCCGCTCCAGATACACGGTGAAACCTTCGTTGAGCCAGAAATCGCTCCAGGTGGCGTTCGTAACCAGATTTCCTGACCAGGAATGGGCCAGTTCGTGCGCGACCAGCGCGACCAGGCTTTTATCGCCCGCCAGGATCGTGGGCGTCGCGAAAGTGAGACATGGATTTTCCATTCCCCCAAATGGAAAGCTGGGAGGCAGCACGAGAAGGTCATAGCGGCCCCATCGATACGGGCCGTACATCTCTTCGACCGCACGGATCATGGCTTCCGTGTCAGCGAACTCGCGTGCGGCGGAATCGATTAACGCAGGTTCGGCAAACACTCCCGATCGTTCGCCGAGGGGGCGAAATTCCAGAGCACCGGCCGCGAGCGCGATTAGGTATGACGGAACCGGGTGGTCCATCTTGAAATGTTCGCCGGCCCGCTCGGCTGCCATGACGGCATGAAGGCCGGAAGGCGTGCGTACCCGACCCTGAAATGTGACGCGAACGGCGGGCGTGTCCTGCAGCGGAATCCAGCTCCGTGCATGAATCGCCTGCGATTGCGTGTATAGAAACGGATGCTGCTTACCGGCCGTCTGCGGCGGATCGAGCCACTGCAAACCCGAAGCGCCGGGGCTGGTAGAGTACCTGACCCGGACCGATGTTGATCCCTTGGTCAAGCGGATCTTGAGCGGCGAACCCAGGATCGCATCGCGTGGCCCCAACTCAAAGCCGGCGGCGTTTTCAATCGAGTGGATCTCGAGATCGCGCGTATCGAGCGTCAGTTCGGGCTGCTCGCTGGGATTGAAATGCAGCGTAGCCGAGCCCTCCAGAATTTTGCGATCAAACCGCACATCGAATTCCAGTTCGAGGTGGCGCACACGAATGAGATCGGGTCGCGAGAAAGAGTGGACATCCATAGGTTCCATGGTAGAATCATTGCTTCCCTCCTCCTAGTTCTCAGAGTCAAGGATTTTCGCGAATCGATAAGTACATTAGTATGCAGAATCAGGGATCGAAAAGAATCCTGGCGGTGGTCAGCGATCTATTCTTCTCGGTGAAGCTGTCGGAAGCCGCCAAGCGGGCCAGTCTGGCATTGGAGTTCGTCAAGGACGGCAGTCAGGTGATCGACAAAGCGCATCACGAGAAGCCCGCGCTGATCATTTTCGACCTCAACTTTGAGGGTGTCGAGCCCCTGGCGCTCATCTCGAAGCTTAAATCCTCGCCCGAAACAAAGGGAATCAATCTAATCGGATACCTCTCGCACATTCAGGCGGAACTGAAACAAAGCGCCCAGGTAGCGGGTTGTGACATGGTGATGGCCCGATCCGCTTTCTCCCAAAATCTGCCACAGATATTTAAACGGTACTCAGGGATCGGTTAAGGCTCCGACGGCCCTCCTTCGAGTGGGGAAACGGATGATTCGGTTCCTTCCAGAATTCGGAGCGCCTCGGCGCGTGTATGCCACTGCCCCGTCTCAGGATTCCGGTATATGATCCATCCGTGCGCATTTGTCCGGTAGGCCCATCCGGCGGCGGCAATTTTGTTGTGATCGATAGACACAATCGGGCTCTCGCAGAATTTTCGTGGAAACAAGAGTTAAATCGCAATCCTACCGCATTCGCAGCGCTTCAGCGGCATACCGGCGCTTCTGTTACAAATTTTTACATAGACGGTGGGCCCCGCCCGGTCCTGAATTCATTCGCAGCATGTAGCGGGTTATGAGCTCAAAGGACCGCGTTTCAGGATTCGGCGCGCGGTCGTGTATGATTAGCGTTGAACGTGCGATGAGAGCTGCTGCCATGAAAGCCATGGTGCTGACCGCGCCGGGCGAACTGGTGGCCGATTCTGTCGCCATGCCTCCGACCGGGCCGGGTGAGGTGGCGGTGCGGATCACACACACCGGCCTCTGCGGCACCGACCTCAAGATCTTTACGGGGGCTATACCCGTGCGCTATCCGCTCATCATGGGCCACGAAATGATCGGCGAAGCGGTGGGTGGAGAATTGCCCGCCGAGTTGTCTCCCGGAGACCGTGTCATTATCGACCCGGTGCTATTTTGCGGCATTTGCTACCAGTGCCGGGCCGGGCAGACGAACCTGTGCCCCAACGGTAAATTGATTGGCCGCGACACCGACGGCGGCTTTGCCGAATATCTCTCCGTTCCCGTACGCCAGCTCTTCCGCCTTCCCGATTCGATCGAGAGCCGGATCGCGCCGCTGATCCAGGTGGCCACCACTTGCTTGCACGCGCAGCGGCAGACGCCGTTGTTTATTGGTGAATCCGTCGCGGTTATGGGGCTGGGTGTTTCCGGACAATTGCACGTCCAGCTCGCGAAAGCGCGGGGCGCCCGCATAGTGATCGGAATCAGCCGCAGTGCCTTCAAGAACGAGATGGCGCGGTCGCTGGGGGCCGACGTCACGATTGCGCCGGGGAAGGGAACGGTGCAGCAGGTCTTGGATGCCACTGATGGGCGCGGCGCTGATGTCGTCATCGAAGCTACCGGTGTCATGACCGCCCTGGCCGATGCCGTTCGCATGGTGCGGCCCGGAGGACGGATCCTGATGTTCGGAATCTCCAGCGCCACCGAAGGTGCGCTGCCTTTTTACGATCTCTACTTCAAGGAACTTACCCTGATCAACGGCCGGGCTGCGAAGCAGGAAGATTTTACCGGAATGATCGAACTGCTGGAGCACGGCATTGTCAAACTCGATCCGCTGGTCACGCATCACATGTCGCTTGGCGAGTTGGAGTCGGCGATCCGTATGGTGGAAGACACCGGGGACCGCCGCCTCAAGATCATCCTCGATCACAACTGAGCCAGGCCGCCTTTACCGGGAATGCACGAACGCGCTGGCGTCGACCGTCTGCCGCGAGAGATCGGCATGCCTCCGGCGTGCTGTCAACTGCTCAGCCCGCTTGCGCATCTTGCGGGATTGCGATCGTTCGCCGGCCCGGCTCGCAACGGCAGCGTAATCGAAAAGCACATCCGCAATAGATGGATGCTCCGGACCAAGAATATTCTCATCGGTCACGAGAGCCTGGTGGAAGCGACGCAACGCCTCCTGGAGATTCCCTTGGGCCGCCGCGATATTGGCGATGTTACGCAGGATCGCCGCGCGTAGAAGTTCATCGGGATGCGAGTCGTCATTTACCAGCGCAAGGGCGCGAAGCTCTGTCTGCCGGGCTTCCTCATCGCGCCCCAGCATTGACTGGGTGCGGCCCAGATTGGTCAGACTAACGACCAATTCGTAATTGTGTTCAGGCCCGCTGCTTTCGAAAATAGCGCCCGCACGCAGGTACAACCGCTCTGCATTCTCGTAATCGTGCAGGTCCGCGCGGACCTGCGCCAGAGTATTCATAATAATCGCGAGCGAGCCGTCTTCCGGCTTATTGGATCGTTCCGCTATGTTCCACGCTTTATGAAGCAGCTGCTCTGCCCGATCCAGGTGTTGAAGATCTCTTTCCAAACCGGCCCAGTTGTTCAGGAATACCGGCATGTCAGGGCTTTGTGGGTCGGCTTGCTCGAGTGCCCGCACGGCCGCCTGAGTGAGATTGCGCGCCTCCCAGTAGCGTCCTTCCAAACGGTAGACTTCCGCCAGGTTGTTCATCGATTCGGCTATCTCGGGGCGCAGTGCCGGCAATCGTCGGCGCCGCAGATCTAGCGCGCGCTTATACATTTGCTCGGCCTCCTGGAACCGATTCAACCGCTTGTATAGCGCGCCCAAATTGGTGGCGATGCCCGATGCTGTCAAATCGTCGTTCGCGGCGAATCTCAATCCGGCCTGGTAACGGTGCTCGGCCGCATCAAGCTTTCCCTCTGCGTAGAGAACAGCTGCGTCGTTGTTCAGCCGTCGCGCCTCGCTGCTGGGGCCCTGCGCGCCGGCGATAGACACAGCCCAAGTGCATAACGCCGCGAGGCGGCGTGCTTGCCGTGCCATCAAATTCTCCTCTTCTAAGCAACGACCGGTCGGTCTTTTTTGTTCCGGATTTTTTCCCTGCTGCATTGGATGACGGCACAGGCTGGGAAGATTTAACAGAATCGAAACAAACCGATCGGTCTGTTATCTAGCAAAAAAATTTTATGGCGCCGCCGCTCCGCGAACCCGGATATTGTCTATGATGTAGCGCGAAATGTGATCGGCCGCGCGCAGCACATGCACCGGATCCCTATACAACTTGCTCAACATGACTCCGCCTTCCAGGCATCCGATGAGCAGGGTCGCAGTCTGCTCGGGATCGACTCCCGGACGAATCTCGCGCGATTGAATGCCGGCTTCGATTGTGCGGCGCACGAGGTTCCTCCAGGTGTCCATTGCCTTGCGGGCGCGCTCGCGCAGGGCAGGAAACCCATCGTCGCTTTCGATTGCGGTGTTCATTAATACGCAGCCTCCGGCGACGGGCGGATCGCTGACGTTCCTCCGCATCACGTCGACGATCGCCAGCAGGCGATCGGCCGCGTGGGTCTTGCCGGCGAGCGCCTCCTCGTAACGCTTCCGGTACAGCCCGATCGCGTAATCGAACGCCTCCAGCGCCAGTTTCTCTTTGCTCTCGAAGTGGTTGTAGAGCCCGCCTTTTTTGAGACCCGTCGCTTTCATCAGATCCGTAAGCGACACACCATGGAAGCCCTTTTCGTTGAAAAGCCGCGCCGCGCGCAGCAGGATCTTCTCACGCGTTTCCTCGCCTTTGCCCATAGATTCAGACCGATCGGTCTTAGTCAGAATAGCACAGCCGCGCAGCTGTCTCTCGCGGGCAGCGGAAATTGACACTTTCGAAAGTGCGATGATATATTGT
This sequence comes from uncultured Solibacteraceae bacterium, assembly GCA_964554945.1. Classification (GTDB taxonomy): domain Bacteria; phylum Acidobacteriota; class Terriglobia; order Bryobacterales; family Bryobacteraceae; genus PSRJ01. The sequence continues at coordinate 18,736 of CAZKQQ010000086.1, forward strand.
GCGCGACACGTAGCACGCGCTGCCGTGTCTCCCGGGAGTATGAGATGAAAACGAGAATCGCGTTAATTGTCTTCGCCGCCGTTGCTCTTTTCCTGCAAAGATCTGCCTTCGCTCACCATGGACAGGCGGGTTATGATAACAAGGCGCCGGTCACCGTATCAGGCACCGTCACGGATTTCCTTTTCTCGAATCCGCAGTGCATCGTCTCTTTCGACGTCAAGGTTGTCAAGGGTGAGGACCAGAAGTGGCAAGGCGAGCTGACCAGCCCCAATCATCTCATCCGGGCAGGCTGGAACTCTCATTCCTTAAAAGCCGGCGATAAGGTCACGATTACCGGTTGGCGCGCCAAGAGCGGAGCCAACTCCCTGTGGATCACTAAGACCGTCGTGAATGGGGAAGAGCTCAAGACGGCCGCCGATAACTAAGGCGGCCCTGGAGGATATTGACATGCGAAGCTGGTCGAAGCTTCAGATGATTGCGGCGGCGAGCGTTTGCGCCGCGCCGACGCTATGGGCGCAGGGAGCGGCTAAGACACCCGATTTGAGTGGCGTCTGGAATATGAAGGGCTCGCCGCAGACGCGTTATTGGTCCTGGACGTTCAGCGCCACCGACCCTCCAATGACCCCTTGGGCTCAGGAAAGGTTCAACGCCACCAAGCCTTCATTCGGGCCTCGCTCGTTCGAGGATTCCAACGACCCGGTCAATCCCACGACGTTGAATTCCGTCGGATGTTTCCCGCCGGGAGTGCCGCGCATTTACCTGCAGCCGTTTCCGATGGAGATCATCCAGACGCCGGGCCGGGTGATCGAGTTTTTCGAGTTCAACCACTTTGTCCGCCAGATCTGGACCGACGGGCGCCCGCACAATACCGATCTGGGCGCTACCTGGATGGGCGATGCCATAGGCAAGTGGGAAGGCGACACGCTGGTGGTCGATACCATCGGGTTCAATGACAAAACCTGGGTGGACCGCGCCGGCCATCCACACAGCGATCAAATGCATGTGACCGAGCGTATGCGGCGCGTGGAACCGGATATCCTGACCATCGATATTACGGTGGAAGATCCCAAGGCTTACAGCAAGCCATGGGGCGGACAGCTCCGGTTCCAGTCGCATCCCAAGTGGAACATCAGCGAGATGGTCTGCGAAGACAACGTGAATTTCGACGAGTTCCTGAAGAACGAAGCTAAGCCGAAGAGGTAAACCGCGGAGACTCTCATGCGAAATTTTCTGCTGTTGTGCATTCTCGGCGCGGCCGCCGGCGCGCAGGCGCAGACGCGGCCGGCATGGGCATTCCTCGTTCCCGACAAGGAACAGCCGCCGGCGAAGGAAGAGGCCGGCCCCATCCAAGTACCGGGAAGCGCGAAGACCTATACGGCGAAGGAAATCGATAATCTGAGCAATCCGCCGGACTGGTATCCCGACGAGCATGGTCCGGTGCCGAAGGTGATTTCGGGCAGCCCCGGAGGCACCGCCCTGGCGTGCGGCTCCTGTCATTTGATGAAGGGGCAGGGCCATCCGGAATCCGCCGATCTGGCGGGAATGCCGGTCGAGTATATCGTCCGCCAAATGGCCGATTTCAAGGATGGCAAGCGCATCGACCCGGCCCGCATGAACGCCATCGCGAAAGTCACATCGGACGAGGATACGCGCAGCGCAGCCGAATGGTTCGCGGCGCTGAAGCCCACCACCTGGGTCAAAGTAAGGGAGAGCAGCACCGTTCCCAAGAGCTTCGTCAGCACGAGAGGACGGATGCGCCTGCCGCTTCCTTCGGGCGGGACCGAGCCGCTGGGCAACCGCATCATCGAATTGCCGCAAGATGCCAGACTTGCCGAGAGCCGCGATCCGCACTCGGGTTTTATCGCTTATGTTCCGATGGGTAGCATCGAAAAAGGCAAACGCCTGGTAGCGAGCGGCGGATCGGGCAAAACGATCCAGTGCGCCATCTGTCACGGTGACGATCTGAAGGGTCTCGGAGACGTGCCACGTATTGCGGGCCTGCATCCGATCTACATCGCGCGGCAGCTGTACAACTTCCAAGGCAAAGAATACAGCGGCACTTCTTCTGCGCTGATGAAGAAAGTTGTCGCGAAGCTGACCGACGACGATATCCTCGAGATCTCCGCCTACGTAGCTTCGCTCACTCCGTAACGCCCGCGACGCTTGCGTCCGTTCGGGATCTTGTCGCCGGTGCCCACGCTTCGGGTACCAAATGCTTGGCGGCCCAGTCCGGGAATACCGGAGGACGCGCTCCGCGTGGTCCGCCGCGTCTGCTTAAATTCATCCCCGCCCGCCTCGTCGTAGGCTGATGACTGACGCGATATGCCCGCAGTCTGCGCGAGTCAAGCAGGCGCAATGGCCCATAAGAGTAACTACATGCACTTGCCTCCAAGGAGGGTGTTCTGATATACCGGACTACGCACATTTTGTCGCGACTCTGGGAGGCCAGAAGTGTATGGGTAGAAAATTATCAATCATCCTGACGATCGCCGCAGTCTTCGTGCTTGGATTCCTGCTCGGCAACAAAGTCATGCCGGTCGAGGGAAAAGACAAACCCGGCACGGGTTTCGCCGCGATTCCAGGCACGGTGGGCGGACAGGATCCGTTCGGGCCCTACGATGTCGCACCGGGCTGGCCCAAGAACATCAGCAGCGTTCCCGGAAATGAAAAATGGACGTGGGGCGCGGGGCAAGCCGTCTACGCCGAGAGTCCGAACCGCGTCTTTCTCGTCTTTCGGGGAGAACTGCCGAATATCAAGCGGCCCGAGACCAGACTGATTCCCGATTTCGGCCCCAGTCTCCAGTTTCCGATCGGCCGGTTGCCGTGGCGCGACGCTACCGTGGCCGCACTGCCGGGCGCCGGTGGAACCGGCCAGGATCCCGCCGATGGCATGAAGCTCTGGAAGGGCACACTCGGTGTCGATGCAAAGTGGGAGCATTGCGTCACCGTCGTCGACGCCAATGGCAACATCACCGAGCAGTGGACGCAGTGGGACAAGATCCTCAAGCGGCCGCATTATATTTCCATCAACCCCTACGATCCGGAGAAGCATGTCTGGCTGGTAGACGACCACATGCACGCCATCTACAAGTTCACGCACGATGGCAAGCAATTGGTGCAGACGATCGGCACGCCTACTGTTTCCGGCGCGGACGGCACTCATTTCAACCGCCCGACCTTCCTGGCGTGGCTGCCGGACAGCACGTTGTTCGTGGCCGACGGCTATAACGGCACGCGGGTCGCCAAGTTCGATAAAGACGGCAAGTTCCTGATGGACTGGGGAAAGAAGGGCACGCCACCGAACGACAATCGGGCGGGCTACTTCAACAACGTTCACGGGATCGCAGTCGATCCGCAGACGAAGCATGTGTTCGTCAACGACCGCGGCAATCACCGCGTTCAGGTCTTCGATGATAACGGCAAGTATCTCTACGAGTGGAGCATGGGCCGGGAGCCGTCCGACATCCATCTCATCTACATCGGTGCGGACCGCAATCTGTGGGCGTACGATCGTGGGACGTCGAAAATGCTGAAGTACGACCTCGAAGGGCATTTTCTGTATTCCTGGGGAACGTGGGGTGATTTCCCGGGCGGGTTCTGGGGAGTTCATGGGTTTAGCGTGGACCAGGACGGAAACTTCTATGTTGCAGAAGTCGACAACGGCCGCGTCCAGAAGTTCACGGCGCGCGCGGGAGCGAACTCTGCATTCTTAGTCGGCAAGCCGGTTTACTCCGCGTGGAAGTAGCGATTTCCGATTTGATCGGGATTTGTCTTGACTTTGGCGTCAGCGGGTGATAGCAAATAGCAAAGCACTAAGTGCGTTCGTGTGAAGTCAGGCGGTCGCGCAAAAATTACTTGATTGTTAGGGGGGGTCCATGTCAATATCCTTCTGCATTCGTCTAACGGGGTGGCTGAGCACCAAAAGAGTTGCAGTAGCGCTCGGTGCCGGTCTATCATTGTTTCTCGCTTCTGCCCCAGTCTTTTCACAAACCAATCTGGGCCGCATCACAGGCTCGGTTCGCGATCAACAAGGCGGCGCCATGGTGGGCGTCGCGGTGTCCGTAACCGACGCGGATCGCGGACTCGAACGAAGCGCGGTGACGGACGCCGCGGGTCAGTATGCGTTTCCCGGCCTGTTACCAGGCAGGAAGACCATCAAAGCCGAGGCGCAGGGGTTCAAGGCGTTCGAGCAATCCAACATCGTCTTGGAAGTGGCGCAGGACGCGCGTCTCGAGATCGTGATGCAGCCCGGTGCCGTTAGCGAAACGGTTCGCGTGACCGAAGCGCCGCCGCTGCTGGATACAACCAGCGCCGAACTCGGCGGCACCCTTCAAAACCAGGCCATCAACGACCTCCCCTTAAACGGCCGGAACTTTGAAAATCTTCTGGACCTTCGCCCGGGCGTGACGAAATATCCCGGCAATTCCGGCTGGGCGCAGAGCACCAATGGCATGCGGCCGCACGATAACTATTTTATGGTCGATGGCATCAACAGCAACGACCCGTGGATGGCGCAGAGCGTCATGAACGCCGTCATGGCGGCGGGCGACGCCGGCACCATTCTGCCGATTGACGCGATCGACGAGTTCAAGACGCAGCAGAACCCCCGCGCCGAATTCGGCTGGAAGCCGGGCGCGGTGGTCAACGTGGGCGTCAAGTCGGGAACTAACGGCCTGCACGGAACAGCGTATGCGTATGGCCGGGACGGCTCGTGGGACGCGCTGAATTACTGGACGCAGCCGGGCGATCCGGTTGCGGACCTATCGCTGGAGCAATTCGGCGGCAGCCTCGGCGGTCCGATTCGCAAAGACAGGCTGTTCTTCTTCGGAAATTTTGAGGAGCAGCGCTACAGCGTGGGAAACCCGGTCCGCCACAGCGTCCCTATCACGGCCGCAGGCGCGACTTCAGCCACCCAGAGCCTGGTCGGCGCCTGTAATGCGGCCAGAACTGCCGGCACTCTCACCGCTCTCAGCGCGCAGATCGCGGGGCTGAGCCTGACGTGCACGCCGCTGTCCAATTATCCGGGGCTATTTCCAGTTAACAACGGGTCGACCACGGCGTTGGGCACATCCATTGCCAGTGAAAACAAGATCGATTCCGGCCTCGGCAAGATCGATTACCACGTCAACGGAAAGAATTCGATCAGCGGCATGTACTTTATCAGCCCCGGCAACGGCACATTCGCCGATAATCCGACCGCCCAAATCGCGCAACCATGGCTGACGGTGCAGTACGCGCGCTCGCAAGTCGGTTCTGGCAACTGGATTTTCACACCGACCTCGTCGATTGTGAATTCGCTGCGAGTCGGGTATTCGCACTATTACCAGACATTCGCCAGCGTGGATGCTTCGCAGAATCCCGCCAACTACAGCTATAACGGAAACACCTACCACATCTACACGGGCCAGACTAATCCCGCGTATTACGGTCTGCCCCTAATGAATTTTCAGGGCGGTTTTTCCTTCCAGTTGGGGCTGGGATGGCCCAAGACTGTGGGTCCGGATGGCGTGTGGCAGATCGCCGATAGCGTTTCGGTTCTGCGCGGCAACCATACGTTTAAGTTCGGAGGCGAAGTCCTGATCAACCAGAGCACCAACAACGTCACGGCTAACACCAAAGGCAACCCGCGGTTCAGCAGTCTGCAGAACTTCTTCGCCGGCAACCCGAACCGCGTGCGCTATACGGCGGGTGACTTCCTCCGGCACCTCAGCAATCAGGGATACGGATTGTTTGCGCAAGACGATTGGCATCTGACGCGAACAGTCACTGTGAATCTTGGAATTCGTTACGAGCTGAACACCGTTTTCAAAGAAGACAGTAATCTGATCGGCAACTTCGATCCGAACCTCGGCCTAGTGCAGGCCGGAAAACAGATTGGCTCCGTATTCAACGGCGACCATAATAACCTGGCGCCGCGCGTGGGTATCGCGTGGGACGTTTTTGGCAACGGCAGGACCGTGCTGCGGGCGGGCGGCGGGATCTTCTATGAGCAGGCCAGCTATGATTCCTTCATGGCCCTTGGCAATCTGCTCGGATTGCGTACGGTGCCGACCGGCGTCGCGCTATACACGAATGGGAACCCGACCCCGACCACGGCGGGCGGCACCATCAACCTGGGGGCGATTACGCTGACCGGCGGAGCGATCGGCTCCCAGACCGCGCCGGGCACCTTCCGATACAACTGGGCGAACAATAACAGCAGCACGCCGCTGTTCTCAGCAGGAGCCGCCTGCGGCGACCGTACGGTGAAGCTTCCGACCGGCCTGACACCGGGGCCTTGCGTCACCTTGGGCGTCGACCGTAATTTGCGGACGCCGTATGTCAGCTCGTGGAACGTCGGCATTCAGCAGTCCCTTACTAACAACCTTTCTCTCGATGTCGCTTATGTCGGCAACCACGCCACGAAATTAATGGGTTTGACCGACTTGAACCAGCCGCAACTCGTCAATGGATTCAGCCCCGGGTGGGGGAATCCGGCGACTCCCGGCAGCCCCGCCAACGATTGTTTGGCCAGCGCGGCTACGGGCTATGACAACTGCAACCCCGATGGCGCCGCCGAGCAGGCTGCGCGGCCGTTCGCAAAGAAGTTCCCGTACCTGAGCTATATCTACTGGCTCTCGAACAACAATTTTTCCAATTACG
>CAZKQQ010000087.1:0-25280 GCA_964554945.1 uncultured Solibacteraceae bacterium
GCGCGCCAGGATGCTCCGCGGCCACATCGCCCGAACGATCAGAAAGGCCGCCACTGCTGCGCCCCCGCCGAGTGTCGCAGCCATCCATGTTTGATAAAGGAAGGCTTGGCCGAGTACCAGCAGCCAACTCCCGAGGAGGACCATCACCATCAGGCGATCGCCCCGGGCGTAGACTTCGTCCATGATCCCGGCGACCTCTAGCCGCGTGAAGCCGAAGGATTCAGTGGTGAATTGCCGGAATTGTTTGGCCCACTCCGACGCCAGCCACTTCACATTCGCCAATCGTCGTGGAGCGATGTTCACACCATGTGTACCTATGGACATCGACATCCCGGCCGATGCCCGCGGGACCCTGCATGAGACAGGGGACTCCCCTCAGATGATCGCTGGGTTTACGAAAGGGAACAACGCTGCTTTTTGTTAGCGTTGCGGGGTCAGGCTTCGCCTTCGTCCGGAAACTTCACCCCGATGTCGTGCAGGAAATCGGAGTCCTTTTCAGTGGGCTCCTCTTCGCTTTGTATATCGGCTTCCGCGAGTTCTTCTTCGGTGGGGCAGATCAGGAAACAGTCGTCAAGAGGCGTCAGGCCGTACACGTAGCTCTTACATTCGGGGCAGCGCCAGTGGATTACCAATTGGCGATCGGCAGTGAAGCCAATTTCGCGAATCCGGCTGCTAGGCCGCCCGCAGTGGCACTGTAACGACAGGGTCCGATATCTCATAAAAGCCCCCTATCCTTGTTTTCCCATGGCGGGCGTCTCCGGGACAGTACTGTCCCCACCATTCTGGTACCGGGCGAGGATAGTACGGCACCTTTGCACCACAAACGTTAGTTAATTTACAGCGGCTGGCGCGATTACCGCGGCGTGGTGCGCCGGGCCAGCACGCGCTTCACTTCGCGCAGGAGCGCTTCGGCTTTCGGCAGACTATCAACCGCGTGAATCACTTCCGGATCGCTCTGGACGCCGGCCCGATCCGCTGCCTGCTTGCCGAATGCGCGGCGATACAGTTCGAAACGGATCTGGTCGGACACGAACTGCCGGCTGTCCGCAAACTCACGATCGGTGAAAGGAAACTGCTCATCGCGGAGATATGCATGGAAACGTTCGATCAGGCGATCGTCTGGTGTCCAGCCCTCGGGAAGTTGCGGCTTGCGGCCGCTGAAATATTGCGAACCGAAATGGAAGAAAACCCCCGAGACCGCCAACCGGCGTTCGAAGATAGAATGCACGGGAGGGTCGTACTTCTCGTCGGGACTGATCCCCCCGCCACCGTACACCTTGCGCCCGCTGTCGGTCGCTTTCACGTCCGCCAGGTTTGGACCGTCGTTGCGCCCGGCGTAATAATACTCGAAGAACGAGCGGTGCTGGTAGTCACGCTGGATGAGGCGCCCGCTGGGTGTGTAGTAGTGAGCGATCGTCAAAACCAGGGCCGCTCCCTCGGAAAGCTGGTATTGTCCCTGCACCAGGCCCTTGCCGAAAGTGGTTTCCCCCATCACCCAGGCTCGATCGTGGTCTTGTAAGGCGCCCGCTACGATTTCGGCTGCTGAGGCTGAATGCCGGTCGACCAAAACTACGATCGGATAGTTCTGAGCGTTCGGTTGCGGCTTGGCGCGAAAGACCTGCTCGGCTTCGGAGCGGCCATGGTGCGAAACCACGGTCTGGCCGCTATGGAGATAACGGCCGGCCACCGCGACGGCTTCAGTCACCAGACCGCCCGGATTGCCGCGGAGATCCAGGACGAGGCCATTGACTTCGGATTCGCCAAGTTTCTTGAGAGCCGCTTCCACGTCAGGGCCGACGCTCTGGGATTCAAAACTGGTGATGCCCAGGTAAGCGATTCCCGGCCGCACCCAGAACGCGTCGACCAGGCTGGTCTGAATCGCCCCTCGGGTGACGGTATAGGCAAGGGGCTGCGCCACGCCTTCCCGCCGCACCGTCACAGTGACCTGTGTGCCGCGCGGTCCTCGCAACAGATTCGCCACCGCGCCCAATTCCAGCCCCCGCGCGTCGCTCTTATCTACTGCGACGATCACATCGCCGCGCTGCAAGCCCGCCGCAGCCGCCGGGGAATTTGGGAACGGCTGTCCGACCACTACCTGGTCGCCGTCAACCGTCAGTTCCATTCCGACGCCAAAATATTGCGCGCTCTGCCGCCGCTGCGCTTCCCGCCACTCGTCCGGGTCGAGAAAGTTTGAATGAGGATCCAACGTGAGCAGCATGCCCGGAATGGCCCCCTGGTACAGGGCGCGTTCCGACGAGACCGGATCGGCGAAGTTCTTTTCAATGAGAGAGTAGGCGTCAATTACGGAGCGGAAGCCATTGGTAAGGTCGTCTTGAGAGCTTCTGCTGGCGGGAGTTTTTACCTGCGCCACTCCGGCCGAACCGAGCGCCAGCAGCGCAACCAACACCGTGTGTCTCATCGTCATGAACTCAACCTTTCAGCCGGCCGGTAGACGGGGTAAGCCAGTGTAATTAAAGACTGATCATCGGACTGAATACGTTACGTGTCAAGGTCCAGAGGGCCAAAGTCCGCGCAAAAAAGTCCGGGGCGGTCCATCCGGCGCATGAACTATAATTGTTTTCAAGCATCTCCATGTCACCATCAACGCGTGAGCTGCTCATCCATTGCCCGGATGGTCAGATCAAAACCGTGCCTTTGGCCGGCGAACGCCTCTCCGTCGGCCGGTCCAGCGCCGCCGAGATCAGCTTCCCGGAAGATGCCGGCTTGTCGCGCCAACATTTTGTCTTCGAACCCGAAGGGGACGACTGGACAGTCCAGGACCTCGGCAGCAAGAACGGAACCTTTGTAAACAATATTCCGCTCAAGGCAAGGCTGGTGCTTCGGCCCGGGGACCGCATCACAGCCGGCCACATTACTGCCGTCTATGCGCCGGATTCGCAGCTTACGGGACCGGGAGTCGTTATTTTTGAAGGAGACGAAGAAACCAGCCCGACTTCTTCGACAGTGGTCACGACGCTCGAGAATGCCAATCAAACCATTGCTTTCGAGCGCGTCGGGCCCAAGTCTTCCGCGCTGCAGGCTCTCATCAATGCGGGCCTGGAGCTGAACGAAAATCGCCCGCTGGCCGACCTTTTCCCCGTGATTCTCGAATTGGCAACCAAGGCGGTGAATGCACAGCGCGGCGTGGTTCTGACGCTGGAGGGGGAACACCTGGTTCCGCGGGCGCACAAGGGCGATGGCTTCCGGATTTCTACGGCCGTGCGCGATCGCGTGCTGAATCAGAAAACATCGATCCTGGTCAAGGACGCGCAGAAGGACGACGCCTTCAAGAGCCGGCTCAGCATCGTGGAGCAGAAGGTCCACACCATGATGGCGGTCCCGCTGCAGACCAAGGATCGCATCATTGGCCTGATTTACCTGGACTCGCCGTTTGTGCTGCGGGAATTCACAAGCGACGACCTGAACCTGCTGACCGTGATGGCTAACGTTGCGGCAAGCCGGTTGGAAAATGCGCGCCTGGCGGAGATCGAGCAGGCCGAACGGATCATGAAGCGGGATCTGGCGCAGGCCGCCGATATCCAACGCAAAATTCTGCCGGATAAGGCGCCGTTGATTCGCGGAGTGGATCTGGCTGGCTATAATATGGCGTGCCGGACCGTGGGAGGCGACTATTACGGGTTTTTCCCTTACACGGATGGCCGCGTGTCCCTGGCCTTGGGAGATGTTTCGGGAAAGGGAATGCCGGCCGCCCTGCTGGTCATGCGACTGCAAGCCCGCCTGGAGGCTTTGGCGGAGGAGCCCTCCGATCTTTCCGCGCTCCTGACTCGGTTGAATAAGATCACTTGCGCCAATTGTCCATCGAACCGCTTCATCACGTTTTTTATTTCCATGCTCAACCCGGCCACTGGCGACCTGGCGTTCGCCAATGCCGGGCACAATCCACCCATTATTGTGCGCGCGTCGGGCGAAATCGAACTGCTGGAGGGCGGCGGTCCGGTTCTGGGGATTTTGCCCATTGCCAAGTACGCCGAACAGCAAGCCCGTCTGGGCAAGGGCGACCTGCTGGTGATCTACAGCGACGGCGTGACCGAGGCCACCGATATGGCCGAGGACGAATACGGCGAAGAGCGTCTGACCGAAGAATTAAGAAAGCGCCGCGGCGAGAGCGCGGATACGATTGTTACCGCCATAACCGAATCGGTCAGCCGCTTTGTCGCCGGCGCTCCGCAGGCGGACGATATTACTCTCGTCGTGGCCAAGCGGACTTAATTTCGTGATCACCGATCTGGTTCAAATCCGGATGCTCGGTGAAAAGAAGCGGGAGGAGAACCTTCGCTTCCGGCGATTCATGAAATCGCACGACCATTCCGACCGCATCCTGCGGCGCCTCGCCGAGGACATCGAAGAGCAGATCGATTGCACGGTTTGCGCGAACTGCTGCAAGGTAGCCACGGCAATCGTGACCGAGCGCGACGTGGAAAGATTGGCCCGGCACCTGCGGATCCCGCCCGCGCGTTTCCTGGCGCAATACACGATGGAAAACGAAGAAGAAGGGCGGGTGCTCCGGCGGACGGAGGAAGCCGGTTGCGTTTTTTTGAGCGGCACTACGTGCACGGTCTATGAGGCGCGGCCCGACGCCTGCCAGCGTTTTCCACACGTGGTGCGCGGCACCGGCTCGATTGCCAGCCGAATGTGGCAGTTTGTCGACCGGGCGTGTTATTGCCCGATTGTCTACAACTCCCTGCAAGCGTTCAAAGCCGAACTGGGGTTCAAGCGGTAAGCAGGGCAGGCGAGCAGGGCAGTAACTATGCCGGAAAGCCCGCAGCCTGCCGGGCGCGTTCTGCCTGCAGCAGGTGACGATGTTGGTGCTTCGCGATGATCTCTAATCCGGTTCCCACCGTGAAGCGAATCAGGGGAACAAATGGATTCCGAAAGCGGATGCGATTCACATCGTAAGCGCCGGCCTGACGGACGAGTGCCCCGGCGGACTGATTACTCCGCAGAAAACGATCCAGAACGGAAGCCTCGACTCGCGCGCGGGGCACGATCTTACGGGGCGCGCGCGCCTTCTTCGTCTGAGGGGACGGCGCGATGAAATTCTTAATGAACCATCGGCCGAACCACCCGGGTTTCACTTCCTGAACGCTGGAGGCCGGCTTACCTGCAAGGGAACCCGACATTGCCGGCAAATAGAGTTCGTTCGTGATGCATAGGTGTTCGAGACATTGGCCGACACTCCAGGAACCTGGTACCGGCTGCCAGTTCAACTGCTCGGGGTTGAGCCCGGTCAGGAGTGCAGTAGCCTTGTGATCGGCGGCGTCCAGCTCGCCGATGAGGCGAACGCACCAGGCAGGCAGGACAGCGCCGGCTGACGGAGCCATGGTTCCAGTATACGGCCGTCAAAGAAATGAGGGCCGAGTACTTGAAGCGCGCAAAGGGTTCCTCCCGGCGCCCGGCTCGATTTTCTCAATACCCCATCCGCAGCATGCCTTCCGGCTTGCCTTCGACGGTGCCGCGCGTGAGCCATTCGACCGAGGCCCGGAACAGGAGGAGGTGGTTCTTCTCCCACATGGCGTTGTGGGAGGAGCAGGCCAGATCGACAAAGATCTTTTTCGGGGAGCCGAGATCGGTGTACAATTCGCGAACGCGGTCCGGGTTGACCTGCTTGTCGTGAGCGCCGGAAACCATCAGGGTGGGAAGTTGGGTCTTCATCACCACGGCTTGCGTCCAACCCCACGAAGTGACCTGCGGGGCGCGGCGGACGCCGGTTCCCCAGGTGGCGCCGACGGGGTCGGAAGCGAGCATTTCCGACCAGACGGAGTCGCGGGCACCCGCTTCATATTGATCGGGGCAGCCGACCTGCCGGTCCCAATTCGCGATGAATTCGCCGCGGGACTGCGTATTCATGGCAGCGCCATTGGCGGGCACCTGCGGGGGAGGTTCGGCGGCCGCGCGGCGATTATAGGCAGGAGCAAGCAGGACGAGACTGGCAACTTTGTCGGCGTGCTGCGCCGCGTATCCGGCCGCGCGCGGGCCGCCGAGCGACCACGCGAGCAGGTTCAGCTTGTCCACGTGACGAAGCGCGCGGATGCGATCCACCACCGCGTCAATATCGTGCCAGTCCGAGGCGAGCGTGGTCATTTGATGGGGGTAGCTGGGCGCACACGGGGCAGTGATCAGAGCGGGCACAAAGGCGGCCTGTTGGTCGCGGGTCAGATTGCAGGGATCGTTCATGGCCGCGGGACGCGTGGAACGGCCATAGCCGGTCATGTCCATGGAGAACACATCGAAGCCGGCGCGCGCGAGATATGCCATCCAACTGTAATCCTGATAAGGGACGTCGAAGGAAACCTCCGCGGGTGTGCCTGCGCCATGAATGAACAGGGCGACGCGGTCCGGCGCCAGCCCGCCGCGTAAAACGACGCCGGCTTCGGCAACCTCCCGCACATAAATCGCCGTGTCCTGCCCGGAAATCGCGGGCACGATGGACCGGACCTGGACATAGTGGTCGACGCGCAACAGGCGGTTCCCGTCATCGGCGAGGCCAGCCGATGCCAGACTCAGCGCGATCAGAAGTGGGGTCCCGGAAACGCGAAGCTTCATGGATGGCTCCCAGCGCGGCTGCGCTCTGCCCAATCAGTATGCGGCTGGCGCGTAGCGCCAGCCGGAACGGTTCCTGCGTAGATTACGGCGCCATCGAGGCGATGTAAGCCGTAATCGCGATCATGTCGCCATCGGTCAGCTTGGCGACTACGGGTTTCATCAGGCTGGTCCACTCGCCCTTGCGAAAGCCCGCCTGCATGTCGTAAAGCTGCCGCCCGAGGTAGCTGGGGGACCGGCCGGCCAGACCCGGGACGGGACCGAGCCCTTTCAGATCCGCTCCGTGACACAGAGCGCACGCGGTGGTCCGGCCGGCGCCGGTCTTCACGAGCGCTTCGCCTTTCTTCAAGCTACCCTTCGGGGCGTAAACGATGAACCCGGAGTGATCGTTGCGCAATACCTCGGTCTCTTCCGCGTTCACGGGCGTCTCGATCAGGCGCTGGCCGAGAGGTTCCTTCTCATTGCCTTCGAGCGTGAGGAACATCCCGTTGTTGGGGCGCGTCTTGGGCACCATATCGGTTTCCACCACCTTGGTCATCCAGGGCGTCCACTTCATGGCGCCGAAGTAGTCAGCCGCGGCTTTGATCTCGTCTTCGGTCATATTCTTGGCGAAGGAAATCATGCGGTTCGTATTGGCTTTGCGCGGGTCGCCGCTTTTGCGCAGGCCGTCCCGGAAATCGTGCATGGTCTGGATGAAGTAAGAATTGGGAAGACCGGAAACGCCGGCGTTCTCCGGGCGGCCCTTGCCGTTCGGATAGTGACAGAGGCTGCAGGCCGCAATCATAGCGTCCTGACGCCCGTGCGCCACGATTTCCGGCATGGGGCCATGATCTTCGGGAAACCAATCGGCCGGGCCATATTGATTGGCGATCTGCTGGCGGACGAATGTCTTGTCGCTGCCGGCAACGTGTCTCGGCGTGGTATCGGGGGGCGCGGCTGCGCGCGCGGGCGCGGGCGCGGCGGCCGGAGCGGCAGCTCCCGGAGGAGTGTCAAATCCGTAAGCCCATGGCGGCGGCCCTTCGGCCAGGACGGAAATGCTGGCGGCGAAAACGCACGCAAGCGTAATCATCAGAAATACGAACTTGCTCCTCATCATCGATCTCCTTCTGTGCAGCATCTTTTTTGGCGACGCTATGAACCAATCCCAGCCTGACGCCTGGCCCACGTGGCGTCCAGGTTCTTGCCAGTATATACCTAACGGGCGGCCGGTTCCGCGATGGGGGATCGCTGCAGATTCCAATCACTTCCGATCTAGTCGCATGCTGTCGTGATCGGGCGCCACATCTTTCGGCAGCGTGACTTCAACGATATGAGAAGATGTGCCGGGCGGGCGCGATTTGACCGCAACAAATCGCCGCCAGGGCACCGAGGAGCACGGCAGCCATGCCGCGGGCGTTTTCGAAACGATCGTTTCGGGATTCGCGGAACGTTTGTTCCAACGAAAGCGGTTAGAGTAGCGTTTACGATTTGTACAAAGCGAACAGGTTCCGTCCCGTTTGATCCGACCCAAGTAATCCGGCGCGGAATCGATCTTCTCACAACCTCATTATCTCGCGCGGTGCCAAGCGCGCGTGATTCCGGAGTAGCTGTTCTTGATGTTAAGTCGCGCGTTGTGAGGGGAATGAAAAAATTTCCTTCAAGCTGTCACCGCAGAAGAACGAGGGGGCCGGCGGGCACCGGCGAGCCGAGGCCGCAGCACGCGGGTCCACCAGAGGATCGCGCCAGTCACAAACATGACGGCGGGGGCCAAGCCAAATAGCGCCCATGTCGCTTTCGTCGCCTGGTCGCAAAAGCCGGGGCCTTTGCACGGAATGCCGATGCCGCAAATGCGGCCGAAGTGGAGATAGGCGAGCCAATAAATTATGCGGTCGCCGATGCGGAACCCCGCATTGAGGGGAGTGGGCGGCTCGACGCGGTCGGCGAAGTCCTGGACCACGTCGGGAAAAGCGAGATAGAATCCGCTCAGCGCAAAGACCAAAGTGCCTGCCAGGGTCCAGAAGCCGAGCATGCTGTGGAGGTGCCAGACGAGGCGCTTGCCGCGGAGCCGACGCGACAGAGTGAGGCTGCGCCGCCAGGTCTTGGCGCCCGGCCACCAGATGGTGAGGCCGGTACCGGCAACCAGGAGCAGGGCAAGCGCGCCCGCGCCGTTCACTGCGCGGCCGGTAGGTCCGGCGAGCAGATTATCGTGCAGGTCGAGGAGCTTAGAGACGAGCCAGATGCCGGTGGGAACCGAATCGCCGAGATCGCGGCCGGACCAGGGATCGAACAGGCGCTTCTTGAGTGTGTCGCCGCGGCCGAGCCAGATATCGACGGCCTGATCGAGATTCAGCAAGCGAACGATTTTGACGACGCGGTAGTCCGGGTACACGCGCCGGGCGGCGGCGGTGAGCTGGGCGTCAGTCAGCCTGGGTCCGGAACCGGTGAACACGAGGGGAGGTGGCGTGGCGGCGCGATACAGCTCGTTGCGATAGACCAGCACGCTGCCGGTGACGCTGATCATGAAAATGTAGAGACCCAGAGCGATGCCGCTCCAGAGGTGGACCTGAAACAGCGCCCTGCGGAACCAAATTTTCTGCGGGCGGCGCAGCCAGCGCTGCCAGAGGGTGTGCGGATTGCTCGCGGTCACTAGCGCAAGGCTACAACACGCGGCCGGTCGCGTCAAACGCGCGGGGCCTCACCGGATACTACTGCTGTGACGAATTGATCTGGTCCAGCAGGATCGAAGTAAATTGACCCACGAACGTTGCCCCATGGTTGAGGAGGTTGTCGCGAGTCATATAGTCGAGCGCGATGTCCGGGCGCACGCCGATGTTTTCCACCAGCGGGGCTGCCGGGTATTCGGGGGTGACGATCGGGTGGTTCCGAATGACAAGGGAATTGGTATTGGTGGCGATTGCTTCCGAGTAGTATCCGGCCGGCCAGGCGCTAACGGACCCCCCGCCTCCGCTCGTCCGCATGCCCACCACGACACCTCGATGGTTGTCCTGCATCATCGCTGGAAAAATATCGGCGGCTGAGATGGAGAACTCATCGACCAGGATAATCAGCGGCTTGGTGAAAACCGTCGACGCCGGTAGTTGCACGGTTTCGGGCGGGAAGTTCGAAAGCAATTGGCTGCACGCCGCGATAGGTCCGGTCAACCCCCGATTCTCGCTGTATGCCTGAATGATGTCATGCAGGTAATGATTATATGTGTCTAGCACCCACTGGTCCGCGCGCCCCAGAGTCGCCTGTTGGAGCGCAGTCTCCAATGAATTAATGACGTCCAGCTCGGGGCGGAACTGCTGGCCGAAGAAGTAGAAATTCTGGGGGATCAGGTGAGCGGCCACGTTGGCCATGTAACATCCACCGCCAGGATTCCGCATCACGTCGATCACGAGTCCATCGGTGTTCGCCTGAAAATAGCTGATTTCGGTATCGAGTTCCCGTATGGCGAGGGTGGGGCTGGGAGGGGAAAAGTTCGGAATCCTGAGATAGCCAATCTTGAGTCCGCCGGCAGTCCAGGTTCCCGAAAAGTGGAAGTCGGCCGGATTGGTGCCGAGACGCGGCACGAACCCGGCAGGCAAGCCTCTCAGGAAGACAGGGGTGCGGGATCCCACACCAAGAACGTAACGGCGCGGCAGGTCTTCGGTCCCGTCTTCGGAAGTGGTCGTTCCCTGGAACAGCGGGTAATCCGATGGCAAGGACCAGTTGCGGAGTGCGTTCAGAGGCGCGAGGTAGTCCGGTTCCGGGTCGGCCGGATCGGCGGTTCTCAGGGAATTGGGCAAGACCGAATAGGGCGGACTGGGCACCGGTCCGACCTGGAAGACGGGAAATCCGCGCTTGGTCCAGGGGATAACGTATGTGGCCGTATCGCCAGTGTCGCCGTTCCGGATTACGATGGAAGCCGTGTCGCCAAGCTCAACCGCTCGGGGGACCAAGCTTTGAGGCCGAAAGGTAATCCGGTCGGCGGCATCGCGGCGCGTTGTCAGCGGACTGCCCCAGCGGCGAAATTGCGATAAATATGTAATCCATTCTTCGCTGGTTTTTCCATCCACGGAGACGATTTCGTCACCAATCTGAAAAGGGTACTGCGACTGCGGCAGAGCCACCCGGTTAATGGAGTCGATGAGCACTTTGCCATCGTAAATATCGACAGCGATTCCGGTGTCGGCCGAAAACGCGGAAGGAAGCTGGAATTGCGTATGAGTATCCTGGAGGGACGCGACATACTGCTCGGCAATCTCGTAATACTCCAGATCGTCTTTGGCACTCACTACTCGATCGAGCCAGGGAGAAGTTCGGAACAAGTCAAAGCCCAGCGCTTGCACCTTCCAACCCCAGGGTGCGTAGCGTTTGGCGTAGAGTTCAGTAAGTACGTTAAAGTCCGCGACACGCTGGGCGGGAGTCATTTGCGCCGGCAGCGTGCCGCACAGAACGAATAGCAGAAGTGAGCCAAAAAAGATTCTCATGAGTCGCTCTCCAGATCGACAATTGTACACATTCAGGCGAGGTTTTCGGCTCGCCGCAATTCATCATGAGATTTACCGCCGAGACGCCGAGACGCCGAGAAGAAAAGAAGGTGTCGGATGCTTATCGAGGTTCGAGTAATTCTGTTTTATCGGGTGCGCGCGCCGAGGAAGCAGAGGGAACTCGGGGCTGACGCATCGCGATGAGGTGGACACACGCGGCTGCCTCGGAGCGGCGAATGTGGGGCAGCGGCAGCCGTTCGGCCCCTGCTAGAACTGGATTGTTTCGCTGGAGGATGCGCCCAAGTTGAAAACCGGGGAGCCGTTAAACGTCTTGCCGGCCCAGAACATAGCCAGGAATGTGTGGAACGGATATGTCGCGCTGACTTTCACAACTTGTCCGGGCGCATACGAAGTGGCTGGAGGCCAGTTGGTG
Organism: uncultured Solibacteraceae bacterium; assembly: GCA_964554945.1. Lineage (GTDB taxonomy): Bacteria > Acidobacteriota > Terriglobia > Bryobacterales > Bryobacteraceae > PSRJ01. The sequence goes on from CAZKQQ010000087.1 coordinate 11,446, forward strand.
GTTGCATAAGTGCTGGTCGGATTAATCAAGTTCGTGATGGTGTCGGTGGTGGCGGTACCAATCGCGGGCGTGAGCGTCACCGTTACGTTGCCAGGATCGAGGCCGGGGCCGGCGGACAGGATGGTGCGGGCGATCTGACTCACCGTGACCTGGCAGGTGGCGCCGTTCACCGTGCAGTCTTTACCGTGCACCGAACTATAGCGAGCGCCCTCTCGCACCGCGTAAGCCATCGTCTGGTATGTCCACATTCCCCGGGCCATTTCAAAAAACGAGAGGAAGACGAAGATCATGCCGATCCCGATCATCGTAAATTCGAGGATCGTCGCGCCTCGCTGTGTTCGGTAACGCCGCGTCATGGCCTCACCCTCATCTCGATAGTCCGCGTGATATTCAGTCTTCCCATCAGCAGGCCGGGAATGGGAATGAGCTGGTTGCCGGTGTACTGAACACTAACGAGAGTGGCCGTCTGGCCATCCACGGACGCCGGGGTTGTGGTGCTGTCCAGTTTCGTCGCAGTCACTGTCAAGTTCCCGCCGCCCGCAATGCAGTTCGCCTGCGTGCCGATATTCGGCAGCATCGCGACTTCCGCGCACGCAATGGCACGCGCGCCCGGCGTGTCATTCGCAACGACGACGTTCTTCGATGTATATTCGGCGGCTACGCGCGCCGCATTTTCCACGCCGACCATGGTGTACGTGTACATCCCCATGTCGAACACGCCAATAAACAGGAACAGAATCCAGGGCGCGAGCAGGGATATCTCGATCACAGCGCTGCCCCGCTGTTTCCGCCGGGTCACTCTTAAAGAACGGGGCAACGACTTGGAGCGGCTTAAGGGACTCCGCATGGTTACCTCCTCCATCTCCTAAGTTGCGGTATTTGGGAGGAAGGATCAATACTTCGAATGGTTAGTGAAGGACGCAGAAGAACGCAAGTTTCTTTATATTCCGAGCCCGGAAAATGGCTGATAACCGGTTGCCAAAAAATTTGATAACCAGGGTTATTGGGGGTGAACCACTCCTAGCTGTTCGCGTACACGGCTTTTTCAAAGTCTCCCAGGAGGCCGACGCCCTCTTTGTCAGCGAACGGGAGGAACTGCATCATGACAACGGCACAGATCCCGCGGTGGGGGTCAATCCAGTAGTAAGTGTTGTAGACGCCCGCCCAGGCCAGGCTCCCGGCGGAGCGGCCGCCTTCGTATGCAGTGGGATTCATCAGGAAACCGAAGGTATATTTGTCGGTTGCGCCGGGGTGAAAATCAACGTCGCTCGAGATGGCGGGCCGCGCGGTCTGGAGGCGTCCCGCGCCCAGCGCGCCGATCTGGTTGGACGACATCATCTCCACCGTTTTCGCCTGGAGGATCTGGTCTTTGCCGGCCTTGCCGCGGTGCAAGATCATTTGCATGAAACGGACGTAGTCCGGAGCGGTCGAGAACAACCCCCCACCGCCATTGAAGGCCTTGGGCGGGGACGGCATGGTGCGAGGATTTTCCTTGAGCATGCCGCCGGCCTGACGGGTACAGGTGCTCACCAGCCGGTCGAATTTCTCAGCGGGCAGAAGGAATGACGTGTCCTTCATGCCGAGCGGCTGCAGAATGTTGGTCTGAAAATACTGTTCCAGGGTTTGGCCGCTCACGGTCTCCACCAGCCGTCCCGTCCAGTCCATGCCATATCCGTATTGCCAGCGCGTTCCAGGCTCGAATGCGAGCGGAACGAGCGGCGCGACGGTTCCGGGCGTGATCGCGTTTCCGGTCTGCGAGGTGTACTTCAGAATATCGGCATCCCAGGTGTCATAGGCGAATCCGGAAGTGTGGGTCATCAGGTTTCGCAGGGTGACGGGCTTGACCGCCGGCCGAAGTTTCGGCTTCCCGGCAGCGTCGAAACCTTCGAGCACGTTCAGCTTGCCCAATTCGGGCAGGTGCTTGGACGCGGGTTCATCGAGCGTCAGTTTGCCGCGCTCCACCAGTTGCAGAGCCGCCGTAGTGGTAATGGCCTTCGTCATGGACGCGATGGCGAAGATGGAATCGATAGTCACATCCACGCCGGAAGTGGAGTCTCGCTTGCCGAAAGCACCGGAATAGGTGGTCTTCCCCGAGGTGGCGGCCATCGCGGTGACCGCCGGAATGTTTCTCCGTTGCATGCTGCTGCGCAATGTTTCGTCGATGCCGGTAGCGCCGCGCAGCAGCCGGGCTTGCGCGCCCAGCGTCAGCACGGCACCTGTGAATTCGCGTCGATTCAGGAAGGACATATCCTCTGTGATACCACGAACCCGCATTGCGCGATCGATTCGCACGAGCTACAGTGGCGTTGCGATGACCAGGCAACAGGTTCGAGAACGGATACAGGAAATCGGCATTATTCCGGCCATACGGGTGTCCTCTTCGCAGGATGCGATTTTTGCCGCGCAGACGATCGCCCGCAGCGGCATTCCCATTGTGGAAATCACCATGACGATACCGGGCGCCCTCGACGTGTTCACCGAACTGGCCCGGCATCGTGCGGATGTGATCATAGGGGCGGGCACAGTTCTGGATCTCGATACCGCCCGCCACTGTCTGGACGCGGGCGCGCAATTCATCACCAGTACCGGCCTGGATCTGGAGGTAGTGGAATTCGCTCTGCGGCACGAGGTGGTGGTATTTCCAGGGGCCCTGACTCCGAGCGAGGTGATCGCCGCGTGGAAAGCGGGTCCGGACTTCGTCAAGATCTTTCCGTGTTCCGCTTTGGGCGGCCCGAGTTATATCCGGGCACTGAGGGGTCCGTTTCCGCACGTGCCGCTGATCGCTTCGGGCGGCGTCACGCAGCACACCGCTTCGGATTTCCTTCACGCCGGGGCGGTGGCGGTGGGGATCGGCGGCGAGTTGATCCCGCTCGAGGCCATCCGCCTGCGGCAAGAGCATCGCATTGCGGAACTGGCCCGGCGCTTTCTCGCGATGGTCAAAGAAGCCCGCAAGAAATAGGGCTCGGCGATAAACGACTTTCAGAGCTATAATACCGATAGGGAGGCAGTATGGGTTATCCGGATATTCCCGAAATACTGATCCTGTGCTTATTGTTTGGCGGCGCGATGTGGGCGCTGTATAACTGGACCCATCCCATGACGGGTCCGCGCCACTGAGTCACGACGCATCGGTAATCCGGCCGTCCCGGCGCAGGCGCAACCTCCTGCCGCGCCAGTAGACCGTTGAGCCGAAGCATCCTCCCAGCCAGACGGCGAATCCCAATAGATCGCGGACCGGCATCAGCCAGAACCAGCGCCAGACTTTGCGATCTTTGAGAATTACCGCGCCCGCGAGAAGACCCGCTGCGAGGCGCAGCGCCAGAGCCGCCGCCCCGGCCCCGATTTGTCCGGCGGCGAAGGCTACCAACGCCCAGACCGTGGCTTGCGTGACCACCGAGCCGTAATACCCGCCGGTCCGTGATACACGGATGGTCCGCGACCAGCGTAACTGGTGCCTCCATACCTGGCGCCAGGACGAGTCGCCGGCGCCGGTTTCGACGACTGCGGAAGCGAACTCAATGCGGTACCCTCGCGCGGCGACACTCCGGCCAAGTTGATAATCATCGGCCAGGAAATTTTCAACCGCCTGGAAACCGCCGACCTCCCGCAGGGTCGAGGCTCGCAGCGCCATGGTTGAGCCCAGCGCAAAATCCACGATCCCGAGCAGGCGCGCCACCATCACGCTTGGCGCGAAGTCGGTGGCGATTCCAAGGGCCTCCATCAGCGAGGGGAACGAGCGCGCGTGCGCCCGGTATAAACAAGTCACCAGGCCCGTGTTCGGCTTCTGGAATGCCGCGGCCACAGACCGCAAATAGCCGGGACCGGCCACGATGTCGTCATCGTTGACGACCAGCAGGTCGTGGCGCGCGTGAGCGGCGAGCTCGGCCAGAACCGCGGCCTTGGCGTTGGGCGCATCGGGTTTGGCGACAACGACGCGCAGGTTACCGGAGGGAAACTCCTTTTGCAGGCGCGCGATTTCCGTGAGCGCCGGATCGGCCGCACTGCCTACGCCGAATAAAATCTCGAACTCGGGATAATCTTGCGCCGCGTGGGAGCGGATGGCTTCGTAAAGGCGCGCATCCGTCCCATACATCGGTTTCAAGACGGAGACTGGCGGAAGCGGGCCTGCCGCGATGGAGGCTTTGCGCCAACCCAGCACCGCCACGATTGCCAGCAGGAAGTACGCGGCCGCCGCCAAGGCGGGAACGGCCCACGCAATCACAAGGAGACCAGCGCCACGCCGCAGATTACCAGCGATGCGCCCGCCCAGCGCAGCCAGCTTACCCGCTCTTTCAGCACGTACTTGGCGAGAACCGTTTCCAGAACGTAGGTAATGGCCGTCGCAGGCACCGCGAAGCTCAGTTCGGTTATGGTGAGCAGGCCCAGATACGCGAAGAAGGATACGGCCATTGCGAAGACGGAAGTCATCACGTACCAATTACGCGACAAAACGCTCAGCAGGCGGCCGATGGCGCCGGGCCGGAAATCGCGGATCTCGCCGTGACGCCGCATTCCCAGAGCCTGCAGCACCTCGCCCACCGTGGTCGCCGCCACGATGATGCCGATCAGAAGCCACTTCATTCGCCGGCTCCGGCGGAGCGAATCTCCGGCCGGGTGGTTTGCGGCGCCGTGCCGCCGCTTACTAACGCCACTCCCGCCATAATAAGCGCAATCCCGAGCCACCGTCTATCGCTGATCTGTTCATTCAGTAAGAACCGGCCCGCGAGCGCCACCAGGATGTATCCGACCGATGTGACGGGCAGAATATAGCTGAGGTCGGCCCAGCTCAAGAGGGCCATCCGCGACGCCAGCCACAGGATGAGCAGCAGAACGCCCAAGGAAACCATGGGCCGGAACAGCACGGTGATGTAATCCGCGGGCGCGGCCAATTCGGCCGGCATGCCCCGCTTCAGAAAGAAATTGCCGGATACGTTGCTGAGGACCACGACTGCGGAGCAGCTCCAGGTCTTCCAACGCAACCGGGCGGATTCGGAGGTCATATCAGTGACGGTGGGGCAGAGGGCCGGACGAGCGCGTCCGACCCGCAGATCCCTCAGTCGCCGGAAACGGAAACCGGGGCGGCCGGGCGCGCGCTTTTACTGTCCGCGACGTATTTCTTGCGCTTGGAGCGGAGCGCCATGTACTCCCGTGCTTCTTTGTACAGCCGCCGCCGTTCGTGGCCGTCGAAGACAGCCTTCCGGACGATTCGCCACGCGACGCGCGGCCGGAAGAAGTACTCGCCATAAAACCGCTCCACCCATTCCACCAGGTCGGCATGGTCGAGCCCGGGATAAGAGAAATTGGGAAGCTGGTGGCCTTTGTCGTCGGACATCGTGGCGTTCAGCGTGATCAGGCCGTTGTTCTTCAGGTGGTCGTACAGTTCGGTCCCAGGGTACGGCGCAGCGATAGAAACCTGAATCGTTTCCGTGTCCATCCGCTTGGCGAAATCGATGGTCTTGCGAATGGTCTGGTGAGTCTCGCCCGGCAGACCAATGATGTAATCGCCGTGAATTACCAGACCCAGCTTCTTGCAATTGGCGGTGAACCGCTCGGCCATTTCAATGGTCGCGCCCTTTTTAATGTTCTTCAGGATCTCCTGATTGCCCGATTCGTAGCCGACAATCAACAACCGGCAGCCGGCTTCCTTCATCGCCTTCAGGGTGTCGTAATCAGTAGTGACGCGCGACGTGCAGGACCAGGTGAAGTTCAGCGGCTTGAGCTTCTTGCACAGCTCGATGGTGCGCTCTTTCCGGTAATTGAAAGTGTCGTCATCGAAGAAAATTTCTTTGATGTTAGGGAACTGTTCGAGCGCATACCGGACTTCATTGGTGACGTCGTCGGTTGACCGCAGGCGCCAGCGGTGTCCCGAGTGCGTCTGCGGCCATAAGCAGAACGTGCACATCGCCGGGCAGCCGCGCGTGGTGTAAAAGGAAATGAACGGTTGCAGCAGGAACGGTACGGTGTATCGCGTGATGTCGAGATCGCGCTTATAGGTTTTCGTGACCCACGGCAGCTCGTCCAGGTTCTCGATGGCAGGCCCTTCCGGGTTGTTGATGACGTGGCCATTCTTGCGGTAGCTCACGCCCGGCAGTTCCTCAAGCGGCTTCCCCTGGGCATACCCCGCGATCTGGTAATCGAATTCGCGCCGAACCACGAAATCGATCGCCTTGCCCTCGAGGAGCGATTTCTCGGGCTCGACAGTCACCGGAGGTCCTACGAATGCCACTTTGAGCTTGGGGTTCGAGTCCTTCATCATCTCGGCGATTTTCAAATCGACCGAAAATCCCGGCGTCGAGGTGTAGAGCACCAGCAGTTCAAAATCGCCGGCCATTCTCACCGTCTGTTCAATGGAAATCTTATGCGGCGGGGCGTCCACTACTTTGCTGTCCGCGAGCATGCCGGCGGGATAGCAAAGCCAGACCGGATACCAGTACGATTCGATTTCCCGCGAAGCGGGCCAGCGCGATCCGGCGCCGCCATCAAAACCTTCAAAAGACGGAGGATTCAGAAACAATGTTCGCATGTACTCTCTCTGGTTCGAAGAATGGCGCTGCGCAGCGCTTTTGTTTTATTGGCCATCGGTGAATGCCGAGCCCGCCCGTTCCGGGGCATCCACGGAATAATTGCTGAAATCGATGGTGAGTTCCGCTTTTCCGACGAGGCGGGTATCCACGACGCTCTGCACTTGAAGCGGAACCGAGATTCCGTCTCGAATCTCGTATCTCCTTACGAACGCCACCCTCTTAAGAAAGATGGATGGGTTCTTAACCAGATATCCGGTCTCGAGCACCCGGAGATAGGTGGCGGTATCGATCCAGACCTCGCCCTTGAACAATCCTAGCTGCTTCTTTTTCGGGCTCACCTGAAAGACGTAGGCCGTGCGGCCCTGCAGTTCGGATTGTCCTTTATATTTGAATTTGTAATTGGCTGGTGTGACTGCCAGCGAGGGCGCCTGATTTTTTTGAGCTTCCACCTCGGCGGTAAGATAGCGGGCGATCACCTGGTTCTTCACCGTGCCGTCGCCCTCGAAGAACAGACGCTCATACGTAATCCGCCCGAGCCCTGAGATGTGGCGCAGGGCGTGTAACTTTCCATATTTCTTCAGCTTCGGCAGAGCAGCGTCAATTTCCACGTCCATCGACGCGTTGGGAACCGAGTGATCCTGGTTCACCATGGCGTTGCAGTAATTTTCTACAATCACTTCCGGAACAGCCGCCATCGACTCCGCAAAAAGGCAGCCACCGAACGCGATCATGAGACTGAGTACACGCATATTGAAATGCTGGGCCCGGGTCCGAAATTGCAAGAAGCTTAAGTCTAGCAAGATTAACGTGCTGGCGGCAATCCAACAAATGGTTAGGTAACGCTAATTTTTGAGGAAATCCCCTCAGGTCGAAACCTGATTTCTGCCGCCGGATTGCCGGTGACGCCGCCGCCACCTTGGCCCGGTGCTACGCTTGGGGCATGGCCTACCGGATTGAAGCGGGCCGGCGCGCCCGGGGAACCTCGCGAGCGGGCCGCATCACGCTCATTGTCGTCCTGTTGCTGCTGCTGATCGGAGCCCGTTCCCTGGCGTCATATGCCATCGATATCCAATGGTGGAAAGAACTCGGCCAATTCAATACGTGGCTGAACCTGCTGACCTATAGCCTGGCGCCGGTCGCCGCCGCGACGTTGCTGGCCTTTGCCGTGGTGTGGATTGCTCACGCGCGGGCGCTGAAGTTCGCGGGCGCCGGCTTGCGGGATTATCCGATTTACGCGCGCCTCTCCACGTTGGGATTGCTGATTCTCGGATATTTCATTGCGGCTGCGTCGGTGGACACCTGGACGGTGGTGCGTTTCGCCGGGTCGCGCGGACTGCCACCGGCAGCCACCGCCTGGCACGATGCCGTTTTCGAAAAACCTCTTTCGTTTTACCTGTTCGACCTGCCGTTCTATAACCTGTTGCGGGAGTATGTGCTGGCGCTCGCCATTGTATCGATCCTGCTGTACTGGATCGCGGCGCGTGCGTGGCAGTTGCGCTACCGCATCGCCGATCTGCGAGACGCCAATGAGTTCCAGCCGAATCTGCTGCGCCTGGAGGGCGGACTGGAATCGAAGTTCCTCCGCGGCGCGGCAGTGGTCGTGCTTTTGGCGCTGGCTTTACGCTTCTACCTCGGCCGCTATGAAATGGTTTACAACGAGCACGGCACATTTCTGGTGGGCATCGATTATGTCGATCGGAACATCGCGCTGCCGCTGCAGTGGCTGGTCATTCTCGCTTGCGTGGCTGCCGCCGTATTTGTATGGATGGGCCGATGGGTAATTGCCGCCTCCATGGTGCTGGCCTGGGTGATCGCGCTGATCGTTCCCGGCGCTGTGGGCGCGTTGTATGTCCGGCCCAACGAAATCTCTCTCGAGCAGCCTTATATTCAGACCCACATCCATGCAACCCGTAGCGCTTACGGACTGGAGCAGCGCGTCCGGGCAGTCGAATTCAAAGCCCAGGCGAACGCACCGATTAACGCGGCCGAACACAGGCCTATTCTGGATAACGTGCGGCTCTGGGATATGGGGGCATTCCAGAACACGATCACTCAGATCCAGGCATTGCGTCCGTATTACGAGTTCCCCTCCGCGGACGTAGATCGTTATACGATCGACGGTCAATACCGACAGGTGCTTCTCTCGCCGCGCGAACTGGATCTCAGCAGGCTTCCCGCCGCCCGCGCCAATTGGATCAATCCGGCGTTTCAATATACGCACGGATACGGCCTGGTGATGGCCGAAGTGAGCCGGATCACTCCCGACGGTCTGCCGGTGCTGCTCATCGAAAACGCTCCTCCTGAAGTCAAGACGAAGAGTCTGAAGCTGACGCGTCCCGAACTCTATTACTCGGAAATCTCGCACGAGCCGGTATTCGTCGACACCGCTCAGGAAGAATTCAACTATCCGGCGGGCGACAAAGACGAGCGCGCGCGCTACCAGGGCAAAGGCGGCTTTCCGGTGTCCTCTTTTCCAATGCGCCTGGCCGCGGCCATTCGCGAGGGAGAGCCCAATATCCTGCTGACGGGTTACCTGACACCCAACAGCCGCATGATGATCCACCGCAAGGTGCAAGACCGGCTGCAGGAACTCGCTCCTTTTCTCCAGTGGGATGACGATCCCTACCTGGTGATCACGGATACCGGCCGGCTGGTGTGGCTCGTAGACGGTTACACCACCAGCGAGGCTCATCCTTATTCGCGGGCTCTCGACGTCCCGCAGATGGGCCGCATCAACTACATCCGCAATGCGGTGAAAGCCACGATCGACGCATACGACGGCGAGACGCACCTTTACATTTTTGCTCCCGACGATCCGATCATCGCCGCCTACCAGCACCTGCTTCCCGAACTCTTCCGTTCGGCCTCCGAGATGCCGCCGGACTTACGGGCGCACACGCGATATCCGGAAAACCTGTTGCGCATCCAAGCCGAAATCTATCGCACCTATCACATGCTCGATCCGCAGACCTTCTATAACAAGGAAGATCTTTGGGATCTGGCGCGCCGCTCGATGGGACAGACCGAGGGGAGCAACACGGTCACGCCAACTTATGTCGTGACCACCTTGCCCGGCGAGGACAAAGCCGAGTTCCTGCTTTTGCTGGCCTTTACGCCGCGCAACAAGGACAACCTGATTGGTCTGATGGTGGCGCGCTGCGACGGCGCTCATCTGGGCGAAATTGTTGTGCTGCAATTGTCGAAACAGCAATTGATCTTCGGGCCCATGCAAATTGCCGCGCGAATCAACCAGGACCAGACCATCTCGAAGGATCTGACGTTGTGGAACCAGCAAGGCTCCCGCGTCTTAAGGTCGCAGACGCTGGTCTTGCCCATCGGCGACACGTTCCTCTACGTCGATCCGATTTACATCCAGGCGAATGAAGCCAGCATGCCGCAGCTGAAGAAAGTAGTGCTGGCAGTCGGCGACCGGCTGGTGTATGCCGATACTTACGAACAGGCGCTCATGCAGCTTTCGAGCGGCGCGCAGCAACTCGTCCAACAAGCGACAGCGGCCCAGCCGGCGGCTCCTCCCAACGCTTCCGCGCAGCCGGCGCCTGCCGCAACCCCTGGCGCCGATCCGCGCCTGCAGCGGGTTCGCGACCACCTGCGCCGGTACCGCGAATTGGCCGCGCAGGGCCGCTGGTCCGAGGCCGGCAAAGAACTCGAAGCCATCGAAGCGGAAGTGAAATAGCCCACGTGTACCCGGTACTCTTCAGGATTGGCAGTTTTGAGGTAATGAGCTTCGGGCTGATGGTAGCCCTCGGCGCGCTCATCGGCATATGGATTTTCGGCCGCGAGCTCCGCATCAGCGGCCTGCCGGGCGATGCCGTCAACGGTGCGATCGTGGGATTGATCGCCGGATTACTCGGCGCCAAGTTGCTCTACGTATCCGAACACCTCGGCGAAGAACCATTCTCTTCGCTGCTCTTCAGTCGCGGCGGCCTCAGTTGGTTTGGCGGATTGTTCGGCGGCGTCGGTGGCGCGCTCGCCTACTTCCGATGGCGCCACTGGCCCCTGATTCCGATTATTTCCGCGGCCACGCCGGCGCTTGCCGTCGGTCACCTGCTCGGCCGCATCGGCTGCTTTCTTGTGGGCGATGATTACGGCCGTCCTACCGCGCTGCCCTGGGGCATCGCTTTTCCCGAAGGATCGCCGCCCACCGATGTCCCCGTTCATCCCACGCAGCTTTACGAAGCCGCCCTTCTGGGTATTCTTGCGTGGCTCCTCATTCGCTGGCGTCGCGCCGGCGTTCCGGACCGTGAAATCGTGGGCCGCTATCTTGTCCTCACGGGAGTGATTCGGTTCGCCATCGAGTTCTTGCGTGTCAATGTGCGGGTTGCGTTTGGCTTGACGGTGGCCCAATTTGGCACGCTGATTCTTATCATGGCCGGGCTGTTATTGCTCCGGCACTCCCCGGCCGAGCGGCGCGCTTCCTGATCAGCCGCCGCTGGCGAAGGGCAAGAAAAAATACTGTAGTTGTACTGTTCCTCAGGCCAGAGTGAGATTGGCTTGAGCCGGAGTATCGAATCCGGCGAATTCGCGACGCTCCCATCTTGGAAATGCCGCTGCGGCAATCATGGCCGCGTTGTCCGTGGAAAGACCCGGGGAAGGGAAGTGAACCGGGTAAGGCAGGTGCGCCAACCGCGCCGCCGATCGCAGCCCGGAGTTGCAGGCGACTCCGCCGGAGACGATCAACGAGCGCGCCTCCATTCGCTCCGCGGAGCTTGCGGCCCGTTTCAGTAATTCCGTAATCACCGCCTGCTGAAAAGATGCCAGCAGATCGAGGGTTGGCGGCGGTGTCAACGCCAGCCACTCGTCGTCAGTGGGATTGGGATTGCTCTGAAGTAAGGCGCGGCGCGCGCCGATTTCCTTCTCGATCGCGCTCGACTGTACCCAGCGCAACACGGCCGTCTTCAGACCGCTGAAGCTGAAGTCGAGCGCGTTGCCCTTCATCTTCGCAAATGTGAAGCGCACCGCCTGCGGATTGCCGCGAGGCGCCAGCCGGTCAATGATAGGGCCGCCGGGATAGCTGAATCCGAGCAATTTGGCGACTTTGTCGAACGCCTCTCCGGCCGCATCATCGCGTGTCTTGCCCAGCAGCCGGTAGTGGAACCCCTCTCGGACCTCGAATAGATGGGTATGTCCGCCGCTGACGACCAGCGCCAGAGCCGGATACTCCACGGGGGTTCCCGCCCGCCGGGCCTCCAGAATCACGGCGTGAATGTGTCCTTCAATGTGGTTCACGGCAATGAGGGGGACTCCGCTGGCAAAGCTCAGCGACTTGGCATAGGTGAGGCCCACCAGAAGCGAACCCACCAGCCCCGGCCCCATGGTGGCCGCAATCGCCGCCAATTCCGGAATGGCGCTTTTGGATTGAGTGAGGGCTTCCCGAACCACTGGCACAATCGCGCGCAGGTGCTCGCGTGACGCCAGTTCCGGAACCACGCCGCCGTACTTGCCATGGGTGCTCATCTGCGATGCCACGACGGACGATAAGACGGCTTGCCCGTCCTCCACAATCGCCGCCGCGGTTTCATCGCAAGAAGATTCGATGCCCAGGATGCGCGCCATCTCACCAGTGTAAACGCCGGCGCGATCAATCGTTGTCGATCAACCGCTCCAGAGAGGTGCGTGGAGCGCGCCCGCCTCGCTTCAACCCATATCGCAACAAACCAGATGTTTTTCGCGCGCACCGCTGGGCTGCGTCCTGCAGGTCCAAAGCCTGCGGCCGCGCCGGGTGTCCCGGCTCCAGCGCTTCGATCAATGTTGAAACACTGCTCAGGATGACCGTGAGCTCGTTGTTGAAATCGTGAGCCATGGCTGCCGCCAACGTGCACGCCTGGTCTGCTTTTGTGAATCGTTCCACATTCCAGCATATTCCCGCGGGGTTTGCGGCCCCCTGCGAAAGCGACCGTAAGTACCACCGAATCAAGGGCCTGGAAATCTAAAAAGGTGTGTGACTGGACTCAGTAGTACAATAGAAAACAACTGGAGTTTTTGGCACAAATGAAAATCCGTTCTGTCGCGATGCTGTTCGGCATCGTGACCGCTGTCCCGCTCGTTTTTGCGAGTGATTCCCCGCAGGTACGTCCGAAAGCCGGCAAAGTCGACATTATGCGTCTGAGCGACGTTAAGCCAGGCATGAAGGCCACCGCCTGGACTGTCTTTCAAGGCACGCAAGCGGAACCGGTTCCCATCGAGATTCTGGGCCTTTGGAAGAACCAGTGGGGCCCCAAGCAAGACATTATTCTTGGAAAAATGGGCGGCAAGGCGGCGCGTACCAATGTCGCGGGCGGCATGAGCGGCAGCCCGGTCTACATCGACGGAAAATTGATTGGCGCCGTGGCGCTGCGCCTCAGCACCTTCTCTCCCGATGCCATCTGCGGCATCACCCCGATTGAGCTGATGCTGGAAATCAATGACTTTGACAAGTCGCATCCTGCTGACGAGCGCACGCCCGAAAAATTGGTAGCATTCGCTGGAAACACGCCGGGGTCCCCCGACCCTCTCGGACAGTTCGTGACCGCGGGCGGCGCCTCCGCACCGCCGGCACCCGCGCCTCTCATGGTCCCCATTGAGGCCCCGTTGCAGTTTTCAGGCTTCACTTCGGAAACGATGAGGCAATTCGCGCCGCTGTTCCAGCAGATGGGCGTCACCATGGTCCAAGGCGGCGCCGGCGCCGGTCTGTATACCAACAAGCCGGGGCCGGGGTGGCAGAGTTCACTGAATCCCGGCGAGCCGGTCGCCGGTGTGCTGATCGACGGCGATATCGGCGTCACGGGTCTCGGCACCGTCACTTATAACGATGGCAAACGCGTGCTCGCCTTCGGCCATCCCTTCTTCAATCTCGGCCCGGTTAATATGCCGATGAGTAAAGGCGAAGTGGTGATGACCCTGGCATCTCAATATCAACCCAACAAGTTCGCCAATGCCACTGAAATTGTCGGCGCGCTTCACCAGGATCGCCACAGCGGCATCATGGGCGTGCTGGGCGCTGAATCCAACATGATCCCGGTTTCGGTCAAAGTGCGCGCATTAAAGGATGACGAGAAGGTCTCCCGCGAAAAGGATTTCCACTTCAATGTTTTTGTGCAGCAGAAGTGGACTCCCAGCCTGATGATGATGACGCTGTTCAACAGCCTCTCGGACCTAAACGAATTCACCGACGAAGCCACCTACCGCCTGAGCGGCAAAATCGAGATGAATGGCCAGACGAATCTGTCGCTCTCTACGATGCAGGCATCGGGTGAACTGCCGGTCCCCGCGCCGATGGTGCTGGCCAACTGGTGGGGCGATAAGTTCAACCGT
>CAZKQQ010000088.1:0-17630 GCA_964554945.1 uncultured Solibacteraceae bacterium
GTCTGGTTGATCGTGGTATACGGCTCGTATCGGAGCGTCGAGAAGATTTTCCTGCTCGGGTGTATTTTCTATGTCACTTACGTTATTTCGGGGATCCTGGTAAAGCCGGACTGGAAAGAAGCGGCAATATACAGCGTCAAACCGGTGTTGATGCTGGAACCGGGGTACATTTTTGTGCTGATCGGAATGGTCGGAACGACAATTGCGCCCTGGATGCAGTTCTATCTGCAAGCTGCGATCGTGGAAAAGGGCGTGAGCGTGAAGGAGTACTCGGCGTCGCGGTTGGAAGTGATCGTGGGATGCGTCATGACAGACGTGGTGGCCTTTTTTATCATTGTGGCCTGCGCCGGAGCGATCTATAGCGTCATGCCGACCGACCTGCAGGACGCCACGCAGGCGGCATTGGCATTGAAGCCGTTCGGGCAATATGCATTTCTGTTATTTAGCGCGGGGCTGTTCAATGCGTCCTTGTTCGCCGCATCGATTCTTCCGCTTTCGACCGCGTACACCGTCTGCGAGGGGTTGGGGTTCGAATCCGGTGTGAACCGCCGTATGAGTGAGGCGCCGATTTTTTATACGCTATATACGCTCCTGATCGTGATTGGCGCCGGTGTGGTTTTGATTCCCGGGTTCCCGCTCGTGCGCATGATTCTGCTTTCGCAAGTACTGAATGGGATGCTGCTGCCGATTGTACTGATCGCCATGGTCTTGCTGATCAACAAGCGGGATCTGATGGGAGAATGGGTGAACCCGCGATGGTTCAATCTGGTCTCCTGGATTGTGGTGGTGGTCATGATCGGACTGACCCTGGCCTATGCCGGCATCGCAATCCGCGGAGCGCAGTAGGCGGTGGAGGCCGGTGCGCTACAATTAACGCATCGTCATGCAGGTGCTTCAGGCTGGCCCTCACAAGCTGATCTATCTCGAACTCGAGCCCGAGATGGTGACGAACATCGCGCGGCAGGCCGGTTTCGAGACGCGGCTGAAGGATGGTCCGAGGCTGATGCAACTGGACCTGAGCACGCCGGGCCGGGGGGCGCCGCTGCTTCTGTTTGATGCGGCCGATCCGGCCAATCTCGGCTGGTTTTCGCGCTGCCAGTTCTACGTGGACGGGCGGACGGGCATGGTGATGCAGACTCCGATGTCGCTGGCCAACAAACGCGACCGCAGCGGGCGCGCGAATCCGCAAGCCGTCCGGCTATCGATTGCCAAGGAGTTGCCTGCGACTTTCCGGCTGCCGGGCAAGCAGTCCTTGACGGAACAGGTGCTTTACTCGCTGTTGTTCAATTTCCTGACGGCTCTCTCGCAGACTGGTGTGGCTGTCTGCGGGACCGGGGCGGTCCGGCCGCTAGCCGGGCGGACGGAAACTGTGGGAGTCCGGAACTAGGAAACACCCGCGCTGCGGGCGGGGCACAAAGCTGGAGCCATATGCTACATCCGCGCTACGATAAGAGCGGATGAAGACCGTCCAACGGCAGTTCACGACAATCAGCGGCGTGCCGATCGAGCCGTTATATGGGCCCGAACAGGTTCGGGGACTCGACCGCGCACGCGATTTGGGCGATCCGGGCGAATTTCCCTATACGCGCGGCATCCACCGCGACATGTATCGCGGCAAGCTCTGGACGATGCGGCAGTTCTCGGGATTCGCCGTGCCCGAGGAAACCAACCGCCGATATCGCTACCTGCTGGAACAAGGTCAAACCGGGCTTTCGGTCGCCTTCGATCTGCCTACATTGATGGGCTACGACGCTGATCATGCGCTGAGCGAGGGTGAGGTGGGCAAGTGCGGAGTCTCGATCTGCTCGCTCGAAGACATGGAGACGCTGTTCGGCGGGATTCCGCTGGGCGAGGTGACCGTCTCGATGACAATCAACTCGCCGGCGTCGGTCCTATGGGCGATGTATCTTGCGGTAGCCGAGAAGCAGGGGGTTGCCTGGACGGAGCTGTCCGGCACCATTCAGAACGACATCCTGAAGGAATACATCGCGCAAAAGGAGTACATTTTTCCACCGCGGCCCTCCATGCGCCTGGTAACCGACACAATCGAATTCGGCGCCCGGCACGCGCCGCGATTTAACCCGATTTCGATCAGCGGCTACCACATCCGGGAGGCCGGGTCGACGGCGGTGCAGGAACTGGCGTTCACGCTGCGGGATGGGATTGAGTACGTGGACTGGGCGATCGAACGGGGGCTGGCGGTCGATGAATTCGCGCCGCGGCTGAGTTTCTTTTTCAACGCGCATAGCGATTTCTTCGAGGAAATTGCCAAATACCGGGCGGCGCGGAAGATTTGGGCCTACGTGATGCGAGACCGCTACGGGTCGCGCAGCGATCGTAGCCAGAAACTGCGCTTCCACGCACAGACGGCGGGCTGTTCGCTGACCTGGCAGCAGCCCTACAACAACGTGGTGCGTACCGCATTGCAGGCGATGGCGGCGGTATTAGGGGGCGCGCAGTCGCTGCACACCAATTCCTTGGATGAGGCGTACGCGCTGCCTAGCGAGCACGCCGTGACGATCGCCCTCCGCACGCAACAGGTGCTGGCCTACGAGACCGGCGTGACACAGACGCCCGATCCGCTAGGCGGCAGCTATTTCCTGGAAAAGCTGACGCTGGAGACCGAACAAGCCGCCAATGACTATATCCGGCGGATCGACGACATGGGCGGAATGATCAAAGCGATCGAGGCGGGGTTCCCGCAGCGGGAAATCGCGGCCGCCAGCTACCGGTATCAGCGGGAAGTTGAGGCCGAGGAACGGGTGATCGTGGGGGTAAACCGGTTCCAATCCGACGATCAGCCGATCGAACTGCTCCAGATCGACGAGACCGCCGGCGAGCGGCAATCGGATAAATTGGCGCAATTAAAGCGGAGGCGGAATAACGGAGAGGTGGGCAGAAGTCTGGATGCCTTGCGGCGCGCCGCGGAAGGCACGGAAAACACCATGCCCGCGATTCTGGATGCGGTACGGGCGTATGCCACTCTGGGCGAGATCTGCGATGCCCTGCGAACCGTGTTTGGGACTTACCAGGAAACGAGCCACCTCTAGAACATGCCGCGACCGATTCGAGTGTTGGTGGCCAAGCCGGGGCTGGACGGCCACGACCGTGGGGCGAAGGTGATTGCACGGGCTTTGCGGGATGCCGGCATGGAGGTGATTTATACCGGATTGCGTCAGACGCCGGAAATGATTGTCAACGCGGCGTCGCAGGAAGACGTGCAGGTGATCGGGCTTTCGATACTCTCGGGCGCTCATAACGCGATCGTGCCGCGCGTGCTTGAATTGCTGCGGGAAAAGGACATGGGGGACGTGAAGGTGATCGTGGGAGGTATAGTCCCGGACGAGGATGCCGAAACGCTTCGGCGGCAAGGGGTAGCGGCTGTGTTTCAGCCGGGGTCCTCGCTGGACTCGATCGTTACGTTTATTCGATCGGCGGTGCCGGCGTAGGTTGTCCCGCGGAACCTCACCGGGGACCAAATCAGCGGCGCTCCGGGACGGATCTGCAGCGGTACTGTGACGGCGGTTCACAGTGTAGCGGCTGCCGCTCGTTGTCGATGCCCCCAACATCCGATAAAATAATGGCTTACCAACTTGGCAACCGATCTGTACCGAGGTAAACGGGCACCCGTGCATCACTATCGTTGTAGGCGCGCAGAGTGGAAAGGCATGTTTCGATGAAGCTTCTCAGGCGGCATCGCCTGGCGTTCGTACTCCTGATTTTCTGCGCACCGTTGATGGTTCCGTTGAGAGCCCAGCAACCGCAGCAACCTGCCCAGCCGCAGCCCGCCCCACCGCCAGGGGCGCCGCCGCGCCAAGGACAAGCGCCGGCGCAACAGCCACCGGCCGGGCAGCCACCACGACCGCCAAATCCATTTGAAAATGTGCCCGAAGCTGCGCCGCAGCAGCCCGGCCAACCGAACCAGCCTGCGCAACCGCCCGCGCCGGTTCCGGGACAGCCTCGGCTGGAAACACCCACGGCACCGCCGGTTCCGATCCAGCCGTCAGGGCAAGTGATCGAAAGCATTACGTTCCGCGGAACCCGCCGCGTACCTCAGGATACGCTGAAGGCCCTGATTGTCAGCAAGGCAGGCGACATTTATAACGAAGAGACCCTGCGGCGCGACTACATGGCGTTATGGAACACGCAGCGTTTCGACAATATCGTGCTGGAGTCGGAACCGGGCCGTACGGGCATATTGGTGACCTTCGTAGTGACGGAGCGGCGCGTGGTGCGATCGATCGATTACGCCGGCATCCACTCCGTGACGGTTTCCGAGATTCTGGACCGCTTCAAAGACCGCAAAGTCGGGCTGTCGGTAGAGTCGCAATATGACCCGAACAAAGTGCAGCGCGCGGCGGTGGTGCTGAAGGAATTCCTGGCGGAGCGCGGCCGACAATACGCCACGGTCGATCCGGTGATCGAGCAATTGCCGCCTTCCTCGCTGAAAGTCACGTTTAACGTCAATGAAGGGCCTAAAGTGAAGGTCGGTAAGATCGACATCCAAGGCAATGAGGCGTTCAAAAAGCGCGAGGTCATCCGCGCCATGAAGAACTCGCGGCCCATCGGCATTCCCTATTCCATCTTTCTCGAAGATCTCTTTGCCAAGACGTACGACTCCGAGAAGTTGGAAGAGGACAAGGAGCGGATACGGCAAGCTTATCAGGACAAAGGATATTTCACGGCCAAGGCGCTGGATGAAACGGTGAAGATGCGGCGTTCCGGCGGGGAAGGGTGGCGGCTGCCGCTCATCCGGCCCAATAAGCCTGGTATCTTTGCCGATATCACGATTCCGGTGGAAGAGGGCCGGCTGTATAAGCTCCACATGCTGAACTACGTTGGAGTGAAGCTGTTCCGGACACCGGAAAGTCTGACGCCGACGTTGTTCCAGATGAGGCCGGGTGACATTTTTTCGACTGCCAAGCTGCGCAAGGGTTTGGAAAACATGCGCAACCTGTACGGGGAATTCGGGTACATCGATTTCGTCCCGGAACCCTCGTTCGACATCCAGCCCAATTCCGATCAGATCGATCTGACTCTGACTGCCGACGAAGGGAAGCAGTTCTTCGTGCGGCGTCTGGATTTTTCCGGAAACACCACCACGCGGGATAAGGTGATCCGGCGCGAAATCCTGCTCGACGAAGGCGACATGTTTAATACCCGGCTTTGGGATCTCAGCATCCTGCGGCTAAACCAGCTCGGGTATTTCGAGACCCTCAAGAAGGAAGATGCCGCCACGATCAACCGCAATCCGCAGTCGAACACAGTTGATATCACGCTGAAGGTGAAGGAGCGCGGGAAGAACTCGGTGGGATTGAGCGGAGGCGTGTCGGGCCTGGCCGGCAGCTTTCTTGGATTCAACTACTCGACCAATAACTTCCTCGGCTTGGGCGAGACCCTGTCGATGGACTCGCAGTTCGGCACCGTCTTACGGAGCGTGAGCTTCGGATTTACCGAGCCATACTTTCTCGATAAACCGATACAGTTGGGTTTCCGTGTTTATCTGACCCGCTACGATTTCAACCAGGCGCGGCAGGCTTCGATTTTCGCGGGATACGATGTCACATCGCTGTACAACCAATTGGGGAAGGGTAACTTGCTCAATTACGTGCAGAATAGCAAGGGCTTTACGGTTTCCGCCAGCTATCCTCTCAAACGCAGTTTTGCACGCTTAGGCCTCACGTATGGGTATGACATTTCGGATATCAAGACGGAGACGAACGCGGCCACCAGCTACTTCCAATACCTTTATTTTGCCAGCGTCTCCGGGCCGAACCAGCTGAACGGCGTGAAGACGAGCAGCGTTACTCCGTCTTATACGTACAACTCGGTAAACTCGCCGATCAATCCGACCGCCGGCCGGTCCATCTACCTTTCAACGAGTTTTGCGGGCAGCGGGTTGGGCGGGAATGTGAATACGATCGGACCGGCGCTCGACGCCAAGTACTTCAAGCCGGCGCCGTGGCACAAGACACACATCCTGGCATTCCACCTTTCGGCCTCGCTCATCACCGGCTACGGCGGCAAGGAGATACCCCCATTTTCGCGCCGGTATATCGGCGGCGAGCAGGATGTGCGCGGCTACGATTTCTTTGAGATCACGCCGATCGCATTCATTGCGTCGAGCGCCAACGTGAACGTCTTAAACGCCGACGGCAGCGCGCGTACCCAGAAGGTATTTGTTAATGGTGTCGCGACCAATCAGAACGTGACGACCACGGTGCCGACCTATCAGTTGATCACTCCAGGCGGCGATACAACGGTGATTGGCAATTTTGAATACCGCATCCCGATTGTGGGCCCGGTAACCCTGGCCTTATTCGCGGACGCGGGCCTCAACCGCATTCTGCGTCCCGACGAACTGAGGATGGTGCCAAGCCAAGTAGCCAACCTGAACCTGCAGTTCCCGCAAGCGGCTTTCGACGGCAAGGTGAAAATCGCGCCGGGTACGCAAGCATTGCGGACGTCAACCGGTGTGGAACTGCAGGTCCTGCTGCCGATCGTGCAGGCACCTTTCCGCGTGTACTTCGCCTACAACCCGACCAAAGTCCGGGAATATCTCCAGCCACCGATTGTGGCGGACCGTTCTTCATACCCGAATGCCGCAACGTTCAATAACGCCGTGGCCACGTTTGGCCAGCCGACCCCGTTTTTCGAGCGCAATACGCTGTTCCGCTTTACGGTCGGCCGGACGTTTTAACAATCGCGGGTTATTCGATATGCTAGTATTTTGACAATTTAGGAGTTTCGAGCTTGAAAAAGAATTTTTTGATTCCCGTACTGGCGCTGGGCGCCGCGTTCGCGGCCCCTGCTCAGAACCCGCCCACCAAAGTAGGCGTGATCCATGTCCAAGAGGCGCTCTTGGGCACAAAAGACGGCCAGAAGGCTGCCAACGAGTTGCAAGCGAAGTTCGCGCCGAAGCGGTCAGAGCTGGAAAAGAAGCAAGGCGATATCAATTCGCTGCAGGACCAGTTGCGTAAGGGCAGCGCGACCATGAACGATGACGCCAAGAACAAGCTGATGCGCGACATCGATGGAAAGACCACGTCGCTAAAGCGGGACAGCGAGGATTTTGACGCCGACGTGCAGGAAGAAGAAGGCAAGGTCATGCAGGAATTGGGCGCCAAAATGATGAAGGTGCTCGAAAAGTATGCGACTGACAACGGCTTTGGCGTGATCCTCGATGTGAGCAATCCGCAGACGGGCGTGCTCTGGAGAGCCGCGGCGGTCGATATCACCGCCGATATCATCGCGCTGTATGACAAGGCGAACCCGGCCACCGGGGGCGCCGCTCCCTCGGCAGCTCCCGGCCCGGCCACCGCCGCGCCCCGTCCGGCAGCTCCGCCGCGGACACCGGCCGCGCCAACGCCCGCTCCTAGAAAACAGTAGTCCGGAAACCGAACAGCCGAATCTGGCGTAGAATAACGGTAGAGGGGCGGACGTCATGAAAGCTCTCGCCGGGTTCGGTTTGGCACTCATTGTAGCCACTGCAGGATCGGCTCAACAGCGTGGTGGCATTGTAAATTCCCAGCCCTTTGTTCGAGGTACGTTCGGGAATGCGGTTTTTCCCGGCGGCACATCCGCCATTCCGGGCATTACCCGGAGTTTCGGGAATGCGGCGTTCCCCAGCGGCGCGGGGTTTCCCCGGCTGGTGATTCCCGGCGCCGTTACAGATCCGACGTTCCTGCCGCGCCGGGGAGTGGTGGGCGGGTTCGGACGTAACAATAACGGGCGCTTCGGAAACAACAATGCCGCAGTGGTTCCGTACGCCGTGCCGATGTACGTCGGGGGATTCTATGACAACCCTTATTTGGGCGATGGCGGGGCGCCGCCTGCGCCTCAGCAACCCAATGTCGTAGTGGTATACCCGCCTGTCCAGCAGCCATATATGCTGCCGCCGGACGGCTACGCCGCGGCCCCTCGAAGTGACGGAGGCACGCAGCCGGCCTCCGCTGAGCCGGCTCCTCAGGAATCGGACCATTACCTGATCGCATTCAAGGACCACACCATCTATTCGGCGGTGGCCTTTTGGGTGGAGGGCGACACGCTCCACTACTTCACGTCCGGAAATACGCACAATCAGGTATCGCTCTCGATGGTGGACAAGCCGTTGACGGAGAGGCTGAATCGGGAATCCGGAAACGAACTGCGGCTGCCGTAGCGGTGACTGGCGACACGGAACGGGCCGAGGCGGCCGGAGCTACTCCCATTCAATTGTGGCGGGGGGCTTGTGCGTCAGATCGTAAAAGACTGCCGCGATTCCTTGTTGCGCTAACAATGCCTTAGTAATTCGGTTTAGCAGCTCAGGCTCCATGGGGACCGACTGCGCCGTCATGCCGTCCACCGAGTGAATCGGGCGCAGCACAATCGAATCCGGCGACTCGGGCGTGCCGAGCGGGATCAAGACGACCGGGAATTGCCAGACGCGGTGGTCGAATCCGGTCTCGTGGGAGAGATGGCGGACGACGGCATCGGCGGCCCGAAGACGGACCAGCCGCTCGGCCGTGAGCGAGCACGCGCGGACGCGCATCTCCGGCAGCGGAACCTGACTTTCGACAAGGGCGATGACACGGTTGATGCTGGAAAGGCGGTTGATCAGACCGGTGGCATGGGCGTGGTCCAGCCGGTCGATGGCGAGAACCGGCGCGTAGCTGCGCGAATCGCCTTGCACGCCGACCGAGTGAACCGGGATCACGCATCCTTCCGGAGTTTGGCGCACGGCGGCGTCGAAATCGGAACAGAGGCAGCGGATGGCCAGCCCGGGCCCGGGAAATGGATGGCGATCGAGAAGTTCGGCAGGCAAGGCGAGCTCGCGACCGATTTCGCGGACCTCGTCTTTGTAAAAACTCTTTAAAGGCTCGACGATGCGGCCGGCCTCGATCAGCTTTTGAATTCCGGCCACGCGGTTGTGGTGGGTCTTGATCAGCGCGGCCTTGGCGGTGCCGCCGGATTCGATCGTATCTGGATAAATGGTGCCCTGACCGAGAATCCAATGTTCGTCGAGCAGCCGGCGCGATTCGATGACGCGCTCCTGGACGCGCACGAACTCCTCGCCGATGATGTGGCGCTTCTGCTCGGGATCGGTGACGCCGGCCAGCGCGTTAAGAAATTGTTCCTGGGCGCACTCGACGGAGATGCCTGACATGCGGCGGACGAAGTCGGTTTCGCCCTCACGCATGAGTCCGGTGTCCACGTATACTCCGCGAACCCGGTTTTCTCCGAGCGCGCGGGTGCAAAGAGCGAAGGCGACTGTAGAATCCACACCGCCGCTGACAAAAAAGAAGACATTGCGGGCGCCGGCGCAGGCGCGAATTTCCTGCTCGATCAGCGGTGCGCGGTGGCGGGCGTCCCAGTCTTTTTCGCACCCACAGACGTGGAAGACGAAATTCGACAGCAATTCTCTGCCGCGGCTGGTGTGAACCACCTCGGGATGGAACTGAACAGCGTACAGATGACGGGCGGGATTGGCGATGGCGGCTACAGCGCAGGTGGCGGTGCGGCCAACGACAGAAAAACCTTGTGGCGGCGCCGCGACAAGGTCCCGATGGCTCATCCAGACCTGCTGGCGGCCGGCAAGCCCGGCAAACAGCGGATCGGAGGTGTCTTGGAGATCGAGCTCGGCCAGCCCAAACTCCCCCTTTTCGCCCTTGCGCACATCGCCGCCCAACAAATGCGCCATCAACTGCTGGCCATAGCAAATCCCGAGCACGGCCTGCCCGTGCGCGAAGATCGCGGGGTCGACGGTCGGACTTCCGGCGTCGTAGACGCTATTGGGGCCGCCGGAGATGATGAGTCCCTTCGCGGAGCGAAGCTCGGCTGCGGGAGTCTCGCTGGCTCGGACCTCGGCGTAGACACCGAGGTCGCGCACCTTGCGC
Organism: uncultured Solibacteraceae bacterium; assembly: GCA_964554945.1. GTDB lineage: Bacteria > Acidobacteriota > Terriglobia > Bryobacterales > Bryobacteraceae > PSRJ01. Next base: position 9,876 of record CAZKQQ010000088.1, read on the forward strand.
GCGATCAGATGACAGTACTGGCCACCGGCGTCCAGGATCAGAATTTGCGCTTGGGGATTCAAGTATTGATAGTAGCGCGGATGTTTCGCTCGCGCTGTGGCGGGTTATTTCCGAACCGTCATCGCGCTGTAAAGCAGCGTTGGTACGATCCCTCATCCACCTGATTTAAATACCAGGGAGGCGCGGAGTACGCCAATGGAGCTTGTGGATTGCCAAGCCATGGCGATTGATCCCTTCAACGTGACCAACCTGTTTATCGGCCAACGCAGAAAAGGACGGCCTGCGCTACTTAAGCGTTCGGCAGACTAGAATTCGTACTCTGTCGGCGTGATGCCCTTGGCGCGCAAGTACATTTCGGCTGAAGCGCGGTGGTGGGTGCTGTGATCGAGCACGAACATCAGGATCTCGATACCGCTCATTGTCCCCTCTCCGCCGCTATAGGTCTTCGACAACTGGTCAGGGGTGAGTTTCGAAATCTGATCGATAGCGCCATCGTAGGACTTCTGCATAAACGCGATTACATCCTTCTTGTCCATCGAAGCAGGCTTCGCCATGTTGGGCTTGCTGTTGGAGAAGGGCGCAAGAATAGCAGCCATGGACTGAGAAATGTGCACCATCTGCTCGGCGAAACTCATCTGGGGCGGCGTGAGTTTGAAATTGTAAGAAGCCTCGGGCATCTGGCCGGCCACTTTGAGCGAAAAATCGCGCGAAGTTTTCAAATGTTTCAAGACGATGGTCTTCATGTCCGTCTGAGCGAAGGCGGGAATCGCCGCCGCAGCCAGACAGATGAGGCTCAGATGCCGGATCATGCGCGAGTTTTTAGAAAGCATGGTCCCACGGTAATGCAGAGAACCGGCGGCTGTCAACGAAACTTCACTTGGAAGGCCCGGCAGTTGGTTCGGGCAGCTGCAGGAGGCGTTGCACTTCATCTTCAAGGACTTTCCGGTTGACCAGTCCAGCAAAAGCAGCGGCAATCTTCCCGTCCCGGTCGATGACAAAGGTGGTGGGTGGCGGACCTACGCCATACCGGCGGGCGATTCGATCATTGCCGAGGACGATCGGATAGGTGACCTTCAGCTCTTTGACAAACGGGTCCACGGCTTGCCAGCCTTTTTCGTCCATCGAAACACCGAGCACGGCGAGGCCGCTGTTTTTGTAACGGAGCGCCAGGTCGTTAAACCAGGGAATCTCGATGCGGCACGGTCCACACCAAGTCGCCCAGAAGTCGAGGATTAACAATCTGCCCCGATAATCCGACAGTCTGCTGAGGCCGCCGTGGCGGTCCGTCAACGCGAAATCGGGAGCGGACTTGCGAGCCGGGGATCGAGAGGTGGCCGGCGGTGACGAACAACCGGACAGCAGGCTGACAATCGCCAGTACGGCAAACAAAGTGGATGGATGCATGGAGTCGGAACAATCCAGGACTGAGATAGTGTAGCCATCAGTAACTTTTAAAAGAGCCGCGGAGTGTGCAGAGACACTCCACTGTTAAGCAAACGCGATTGGGTTTCGAAAACCGTCATGGCTGCGGAATTTTTTGTGTTAGACTCCGTAACCGGAATGCCTGGCGGGAACCGGGAGGATATCAGCGCGTTGCTCACGGCTTGGGGCAGAGGTGAGGACGAAGCGCTAAATCGCCTGATAACAATGGTTTATCCAGAGCTGCGGCGGATCGCGAGGCAGCATCTGTCGCGGCGAGCGGACCCGACTCTGGAATCGGCTGCCATCGCCAACGAGGCGTATCTGAAACTGATTCGGGCACGAGGTATTCAGTGCGAAAGCCGGGCGCGGTTCTTCGCGCTGTGCGCGCAAGTGATCCGCCGCATCCTTGTCGATTATGCGCGCCGGCAGCAGTATGCCAAGAGGGGCGGGGGCGCGGTGCAGGTCCCGCTCGATGAAACACTGCTGGGCGGGCAGGCGCGCGAAGCCGGCGTGCTGGCGCTCGATGACGCGCTCGAAGAGCTGGCGAAAATGGACCCTCGTAAAGCGCGCATGGTCGAGTTGCGCTATTTCGGTGGGTTGAGCGTGGAGGAGGCGGCGGAGGTGCTGCAGGTCTCGCCGGTAACGGTTACGCGCGACTGGCGAATGGCTAAGGCCTGGCTGCTGAAAGAACTGAACGGAAGCGGGCGTCAACGCGCGTGAGCCATTAGCGGCCTCAGGCTACTTCGGCTCGAAATTCTCAACCGTCCAAACATTATTGCTGGAGGTGGCCTGTCCAAAGGCGAGATGCCGGCCATCGGGCGAGGGGATGGGTTTTTCCAACCAGCCGTCCGTTTTGTAGAGGAGTTGACCCTCGCCGCTGAGGGAGACATGCCGAAGGATCGATCCGCCTTCCAGGCTGGTGCCCGTCACGAACAGACTGGCCCCGTCCACAGACCAACCCACCGATGCAATCTGGCGAAATCCCTGGATCGACACCTCGCGAGGCTCGCCACCGCCCACCGTCAGGATGCGAACGTGATCACTTTTGCCGAACTCCGCGAGAACAATTTTCGAGCCATCGGGTGAGAGGTCCCAGAACGGAAGGCTTGCCACAGCGATAGCCGCAATGGTGCTCGGATTACCGCGGGCAGGGTCGAACGTGGAGAAAATTACCCTCCTGGAATCATTCTCGGCGAGAATGCACTGGCTGGCCGGCTGAGCCGGGCAGCGGAAATCCGGATAGCCGGTTGCGGTCAATACGCGAGTCCCGATATCGCGGGCTTCCCGCGCGGAACCCGGATACCCTTTGAACCCGAACACAACCTGTGCCGGTCCGCCGGAAACGCTCATGCGCATCACATTGCCGGCCGTGGGAAGCGCGTCCGACGATGGCTTAGGCCACGCCAGATACAGAATCGCGGATCCATCCGGACTCAGCTGCGGTTGCCGCTTTTCGTCCGGCCCGATCGAAAGCGGGTCAGCTCCGCGGCTGTCGAGACTCTGCCGGAATAGACCGAGCGCGCCCTGCCGGTCGGAATAGAACAAAACGCTTTTGCTATCCCGGGTCCATCCGCCTGGCCAGTCGATGCGATCGTCGAGCGTCAAACGGCGCGGTTCGCTCATGTGTGTGCCGTTGACATCGAGCGATCCCACGTAAACGTCGCTCTGGTCGTAGCTGCGGATCAATGCCAGATGGTTTCCGTCCGCTGTCACGCTGAGCGATAGCGACGTGAAGCCGGCAAAATTAGTGAGGCGCTCCGGCCGGCCCGAAGTGCCGCTGTTGCGAACCGCGACTTCCCAAAGGTTGGAGCGGACGGGCCCCGCGGATGCATCTGCATTCGCCTCCGTCACTGTGGCGATAATCCGGCCGCGCGGGGTCCACGTGAAATTCTGGAGCCGCCGGTCCGACCATATCACGCTCGGTTGCGCGCCCTGCAAATCGCAGCTCTCGATGGCCCGTTCGAGCGATAACGAGTAATTTTTCAGGTAGGCGAGGCGCTTGCCATCGGGAGCCCAGGCTATCTGCAAAAAGGTCGCCCCGCTTTGAATGGTTTGAAGCTTACGAGCCTCCTGCCCGTATGAATTCATCAACCAAAGCTCGCGGTAATCTGGAGAAATGAAGGCGATCGACGAACCGTCCGGAGACGGCGTAGCCAGCCACGCATTATCCCGCAGCTTGCGCAATTCGCCGCCGACTACGGAGACGACCCAAATGCCGATGGAATCTCCGGCCGGCCCGCTGGCGAGCAACTTGGTTCCATCCTGGAACCAGGCGAGGCTTGGTCAATGGAAGCAGAATCCCTGCGGGACGGGCAGCAGATGAGTCTCACCGGTATCAATCTGGCGTAGATGAATGCCGCCGGAATCACCGAAGGCCAGATACCTGCCATCGGGAGAAATGGAGGCCAGAAACACAGGCTCTTCGGTCGAATTAAAAGTAATCTGGCGCGTGGTCGCCTCGGGCAAGGGCCCCTTCCCGGCCGGCATGCGCCATCCCGTCTGGATGGTAACCGCCGCGAGGGCCAAGACCGCCGCGGCGCCGGCCAGGTACAGCCAGCGACGCTTGAGGAAATTCTCGCGAGGCGCCGGCTCCGCGTGGGAAACGTATCTGGAGGTGGAAGCTGGAGCCCGTGTGTCTTCGGCACGCTGCAGACGCTTGAGATCGACCCTCAAGTCGGATGCGGTCTGGTATCGCACGTTGCGATCGCGTTCCAACGCTTTGGCGATGATTTCTTCGAGACGCGAAGGAATGGCGGGGTTCAAGGTTTTCGCCGATGGCGGCGCTTCCTCAAGGATGGCTCGAAAGACAAGCGCGATGCTGCCGCGGTCAAACGACTTTTTGCCGGTGGCCATTTCATAGAGCAAGGCGCCGAAGGAGAACAGATCGCTGCGGGCATCCAACTCTTCGCCACGCGCCTGCTCCGGCGACATGTAGGCGACGGTTCCCATGGCCAATCCGGGCGTAGTGAGCGTTTCTTCCATCGTGGCGGCAGTTTCCTCGCCCGCCGCGGATTCACGGCTGCCCGAGACGGCTGCGGGGCGGAGCGGCCCGCCCATCGATCCCAACTTGGCGAGGCCGAAGTCGAGGATCTTGATTTGTCCGCGCGCCGTGACGAACACATTCGCGGGCTTGATGTCACGGTGAATAATGCCCTTGGCGTGAGCGGCTTCGAGGGCGTCGGCGATCTGCGTTCCCAGCTCCAGAATTTCGGCCAGGGGCAAAGGCCGGCCGCTGATCTTATGCTTCAGCGTTTGTCCGTCGAGCAGCTCCATTACGATGAACGGCCGGGTTTCATGCACGTCGATGTCGTGGATGGTACAAATGTGCGGATGATTTAAAGCCGATGCCGCTCGCGCCTCGCGTTGAAAACGGCTGACCGCTTCCCGCTGGCGGGCCAACTCTTCCGGGAGGAACTTGAGGGCGACCGGCCGACCCAGTTTGGTGTCTTCGGCCTTGTAGACCACTCCCATTCCCCCGCCTCCGATTTTGCTCAGAATGCGGTAATGGGAGACGGTTTTGCCGGCCGGAAGGAGCACCTCCTCAGTCGCCGTCAGGTTGTCCGCGGCCGCCCGAACCGGCGGCTTTAGAAGCCTCTTGCTCGGTTGCCTATCGTGGGCCAGCAGCAACTCCAGTTCGCGGCGTAGTTCCGGATCGCCGGTGCAGGCCGCTTCGATGAACGCGGCGCGCTGGCTTTCATCAAGCTGCAGAGCGGCATGAAAGAGCTGTTCGAGTTGCTTCCAACGATCAGTCTGCATCCGCCACCTGAGTCAGATCCCAGAGCCATTCCCGCTCTGAGGCCCGCTCTCAACCTCTATTAACGAGAAAGCGAGACAAAAACCTTTAGCCCGCCGAATTTTTTCGCAGTAAAAATTGCAGAATGCCCTCCAGTTAGCGCGCAATTATATCATGGACATATGAAGAGTTCTTCGCAGCAGTTGCGGAAACGGGTGTGCGAGGCCTACTCCGCGGCGGCCCTTCAACCGGAGGGGGAGCATGTGTTTCCCCTGGGCCGGCAATTTGCGGAGAATCTCGGGTATCCCGCTGATCTGCTGCGCAACTTGCCGCCGCGTTGCACCGAAGCCTTTACGGGCGTTTCCACCGTTTCCCTCTTTGCCGAAATCCCGGAGGGCGCGGTTGTATTGGATCTGGGGTGCGGCGCCGGCCTGGATTCGTCAATTGCGGCGCGGAGAGCAGGCCGGAATGGGGTAGTCCTCGGAGTGGACTTCAGCTTCCCCATGCTGGTTCGGGCGCGCACCTGTCAGCGCGAGACCGGCGCTGACCGGATCCTGTTCTGTCAGGGCGATGGCGAACGGCTGCCGCTGCCGGATCGCTCGGTGGATGTCGCGCTGGTGAATGGAATTTTCAACCTCAATCCGAACCGGTCCGCCATTTTTCGGGAACTAGGAAGAGTCGTAGGGCCATGTGGTGCGATCTACGCGGCCGAGTTGGTGCTGCGCGAGCCGCTGCCGCCGAACCAGCAACAAAGCGAATCGAATTGGTTTGCGTGAATTGCCGGCGCCCGGGAGGAGGGCTCCTTCCTTGATGAATTTCGGGCCGTCGGGTTTGCGCGAAGCTCCGTTCTGCGGGCAATTCGCAATGCGCGAACGAAAAACCCGTTGGTCTTAGCGGCCGAAGTGTGCGCCCGCCGGTAGGGTTCTCAACAACTGCGGGTGTACAGGCCCATCCGTTCTTTGACCAGGCGCACGGTTTCGTTCGCGATGGGCGCGACGCGCTCCGCGCCTTCCTGCAGCACGCGGTCCAGATAGCCGGCTTCGCCTGTGATCTGCCGGCAGCGCTGCTGGAACGGCTCCAGATTCGATGTCACCATCTCGGCCACCTGTTTTTTTAAGTCGCCATAACGCATTCCGTTGAACTGCTGCTTGATTTGATCGTCGGTGGAACCGGAGAATGCCTGGTAAATGGAGAGCAGGTTGAGCACGCCCGGACCCGCAGTTGCGACGTCCACGGCTGGTTTGGAGTCGGTGGTGGCGCGCATGATCGTCTTGCGGATCTGCTCCACCGGGTCGAGCAAGGCGACGGCGTGATGGGCACCGGTGGCAGATTTGCTCATCTTTTGAGTTGGATCGTCGAGTCCCATAATCCGCGCTCCCACAGTAGGCAGGCTCGTGTTGGGGACGACGAACGTGTCACCGTAAAGGGAATTGAACCGCTGCGCGATGTCGCGAGTCAGTTCCAGATGCTGCGCCTGGTCCTCCCCCACCGGGACGATACCCGCCTGATAGAGCAGAATGTCAGCGGCCATCAGAACGGGATATTGCAGCAGACCGTCGCCGATTGATTCCTGCTTGGCGGCTTTGGCCTTATATTGGGTCATGCGCTCCAACCAGCCAACCGGTGTCACGCAAGTGAGCATCCATGCCAGTTCGGCATGCGCCGGAACGTCCGACTGGACCATGATCGAGCAGGTCTTGGGATCGATTCCGGCCGCGAGATACAGCGCCGCGATCTCCCGGATCTTGCCACGGAGCTCCGCCGGATTCTGGTAAACCGTAACGGCGTGCAGGTCCACGATACAGAAGATGCACTCGTACTCGTTTTGAATGCGAACCCAGTTTTTGAGCGCGCCCAGGTAATTTCCGATGTGAAGATTCCCGGATGGCTGCATTCCGGAAAAGACTCGTGTTTTCATGATAGAAGGAACGGGGGTAATCCCTATCGTAAGCAATTTTGAAGTCACAGTGGAGAAGTTGGTCTACGGAGGCGAGGGTCTGGGCCGCGTGGACGGGCGCGTGGTGCTTGCGCCATTCGTTTTGCCGGGCGAGCGGATCCGCGCCGAGCCGGAACGCGAGAAGCCGGGATTGGTGCGGGCGCGGGCGCTCGAAGTGCTGCAGGCGGCGCCGGAGCGCGTCTCCGCGCCTTGCCCCTACTTTGGCCGCTGCGGCGGCTGTCATTACCAACATGCACCCTATGAGTTGCAATTAGCCGCCAAGAAGGAAATTCTGCGCGAGGAACTGCGGCGGGTAGGGAAAATCGAGCCGCCGGTCGAAATCGAGATCATCTCGGCCGATCCCTGGGGTTACCGCAACCGGGTGCAACTGCATATCGAGGGCGGGCGCCTGGGCTATTGGGAGGCGCGGTCCCATAAGCTCTGCGCCATCGACCACTGCCCGATCAGTTCGCCCAAATTGAACCAAGTGATCGCTGCGCTGAATGCAATGGTGAGGGATCCGCGATGGCCCCGATTCCTGCGCGCGCTCGAGATCTTCACCGACGAACAGCAGGTGCAATTGAACGTCATCGAGTCCGCGCAACCGGTCGCCCGCCGGTTCTTCGAATGGTGTGCGGAGCAGATTCCCGGATTTGTCCCCGGG
>CAZKQQ010000088.1:17640-24900 GCA_964554945.1 uncultured Solibacteraceae bacterium
CGTTAGATTATGGCGGGAGGTACAAAGTCAGCGGCCAATCCTTTTTTCAGGCGAACCGGTTCCTGTTGGAACAATTGATTGCGACGGCTTTGGACGGGATGGCGGGCGAATCGGCGCTGGAATTGTACGCCGGGGTGGGCCTGTTTTCGCTGGCGCTGGGCGGGCAATTTCGCCAGGTGATTGCGGTGGAATCGGGTTCGGCCGCGGTGCGCGACTTGCAGTTCAATTTGGAGCGAGCCGGGCGCCCCAATGTAAAGCCGAGGAAAGTTACGGCGGAAGAGTACCTCCAGACTTTGGAAGGCGCGCCGGATTTCGTCCTTCTCGATCCGCCGCGCGCCGGATTGGGTAAAAATGTCGTCAGGCGACTGACCGAGCTGCGGCCGCATCAGGTGACGATGGTTTCCTGCGACCCGGCGACCCTGGCGCGCGATCTGGCCGGCCTCGTCAGAGCGGGCTATCACATTGACAGGATGGTTTTGGTCGATCTGTTCCCGCAGACGTACCATCTGGAAACAGTGGTTCGACTGGGCTTTTCAGAACCTCAATGAGCGCTGGACCGTACTGATTTCTTCACTGGCCGTTTCCTTGCTCTGAACGTGGTTCGAGATATGCGACTCCAAGAGGCGCTGGAAAATCGGGCCAAAGAACTTAAACGGTGGCTCGATCAAAACGGTCACCATTGCTGGAACGAACAGCGGCACTTAAACGAGGGAAGTTCCGAGCAGGTCTATTGGCACTTCGGATATTTTTCTGCGATACAGGATGTGCTGAAGCGGCTCGGCAAAGAAGTGAATTAGCGTTCTCTACGGATTGATTCGCCGTGCCTGCATACTGGGCACACGAGATCCATGCCGGCCGGAGGGCAGGGATGACGCGGGTTGTCGAGGCCCACGAAATCGTGATACAGACCGCACTGTTTCACAAACGCGTCCACCCTGGAAAGCGCATAGGCAAACTTGAATTGATGGTACGGACCCGGTATGTGCGACCTAAGCCGTTCTTTTAAATCTTCCGCCCGACCCACATAGCTGACAAGGAATAGATTATTGCGAGTGTTACCGAGGGCATAGACACCCGGTGAATCGTTTTGCAAATGTGTTTCGATGCCTTGCTCGGTGAGCTGAAAGGGCCCGTATAACCTGGGAATTGTCAGACGTGATTCTCCCGTAATCGATTTGCCATGGAAGAAACGCTCAGTATAATTTGCCGCGCGCTCACTGAATCGGATCATTGCTTGAGATTTGTGACGTTTTATACCGTGTTTCGCTGAAAGAGTAAGGCTTGCGTGCGGTGGAGATCAGCGCGATCATGGACGATTACGCGATGGCGGCCGTCATTCTGACCTTCGCGGACCAGCATCAGCAACCCGATCGCAAGCCTCTGATGCCGGCCAGCTAATACCGGAGGCGGCTACCCCAGCATTTTCTCCGCATTAGCAACGGAGTACAATCTCCGGATATGGCAACCGAAACCGTTCGCGCGTCAGAGCCCGCCTCCGCGCCGATGGGCGAGTTTTCCCGCCTTATAGGCGTGTTCTTCGAGCCGAAGAAAACGTTCAGCGATGTTGTCGCAAGGCCGCGCTGGCTGGTGCCGGTGCTGATTACGATCATCTCCAGCGTGCTGCTCGTTTACCTGTTCAACAGTCATGTGGGCTGGGAATCGTACCTGCACCGGTTGATGGATAACAACCCTCGGGTGCAACAACTCGCACCGGAACAGCGGCAGGCCCAGTTCAATCTTCAGCTTCGGATTGTGCCGGTGTTTTCTTATGTCGGCGCCATTCTCGGCGTCCCGCTCATACTACTGATCGGCGGCGGCATCATTTTCGGGATCGTCAAGGGGTTGCTCGGCGTGCCGATGCGATTCGTGCAGGTCTTCGCGATCATGGCGTATGCGTGGCTTCCGCGCGTGATTTTCTCAGGCTTGTCCATTGCCGTGATGTTCCTTAAGAATCCCGAGGACTTTGATATACAGAACTCGTTCGCGTCGAATCCCGGGGCATTTATGGACCCGGAAAGCTCGTCGAAGTTTCTGTACACGCTCGCCAGCGCAGCCGACGTATTCACCATCTGGGTGATCCTGCTGATCGCAACCGGACTGAAGGTGGCCGGCGGCAAGCGCATTTCCTTCGGGGGCGCGCTTTTTGCGGTGCTGCTGCCGTGGGTTGTGTATGTACTGTGCCGCGGCGGACTGGCCGCAGCGGGACTGGGTGGATAACGGCAGATTCCGTTGCGGTCGCTGTTCTGTGCCGCGACCTCACGCCCGGCGCGCCAAGATCGCGGCGGACAGGCGGCTGCGGCCGGCCCGCGGCGATTCGGAATAAAACAAGATCTTCCAACCTTCGAATTCGCGGCGCAGTTCGCCCGGATCGAGCACAAACCGGTGCGGCTGCTCGTCGCGCAAATGGATTTCGGCAGCGAATATGCCTCCGGGACGCACGCCCTCGCGGATCTTCGGGAACAGATCGCGCTGCAGGTAGAAGAAATCGCAAATCAGATCGTAGCTGGCAGGTTCGATCGCAAATCCGGCGATTTCGAGATCGGCCACCCGTGCATCGATCCGCAATCCAGCGGTAGCCGAGCGCTCGCGAACGATCCGTATCGCCGCCGGTGAGGAGTCCACCGCCACGACGTCCCAGCCCAGACCTGCCAGGTAAAGGGCGTTCCGGCCCGCGCCGCAGGCCAGGTCGAGCGCGCGGCCGGGTGGCACGTTGTCAGCCATTTCGATGAGCAGCGGCGACGGCGCGGCTTCCTGGTTCTCAGCTTGGGCGTAGTGCTGCTCCCAATCGCGCGGCACGTCTCCAGGTTATTCTATTCGCTGATGCGGGTTGTCGTGCTGGTCGGTCTGCCGGGATCGGGGAAGTCAACCTACCTCGAGCAGATCGGCGCCGGGGCGCTGTCTTCCGACACGATCCGCCGGTGGCTGGCCGATGATGAAACCGATCAAACAATCCATGACCGCGTGTTCCAGACGATGCGCTACCTGCTGCGGCAGCGTCTGGAGTTGGGGCGCCCCGTAACATATATCGATGCGACGAATCTGACGATGGCGGAACGGCAGCCGTATATCGGGATCGGCCGGTCGTACGGGTGCCAGATGGAAGCCGTATACTTTGATGTGCCGCTGGCGGTTTGCCGCGAACGCAACGCGCGGCGGCAACGGGTGGTTCCGGAAGACGCCCTGGAGAAGATGGCTGCCCGCCTGGCGCCGCCATCTTCGGCCGAGGGATTCGACCGTGTGACCCGCGTGGACGAAACCGGTGTAACTGCGGTGCGTCCTTGAAAAGAGAGGCTCTTTTATGATTCGCTCCGGCGTGGACACCGTGCGCCAGCAGAAGACGATCCTGGGTCATCCCGCCGGGCTGTTCGTCCTCTTCTTTACCGAGATGTGGGAACGCGTCTCGTACTACGGCATGCGCGCGCTGCTGGTCTTGTACATGGTGGATTACCTGATTCCGCGCGTGCACTCGGGCGCCAGCCATGTTTTCGGATTCATGAGCCTGCAACACGGGCTGGAAGCGGTGTTCGGCCCGCTGGCTGTGCAGCCGCTGTCTTCGCAAATCTACGGACTGTATACGGCGCTGGTGTATTTCACGCCGTTCTTTGGAGGCATGCTGGCCGACCGGGTTCTTGGCCAGCGGAAGAGCGTGGTGATCGGCGGCGTGCTGATGGCGTTCGGCCAGTTTCTGCTCGCGGTCGAATCGATGTTTCTGCCGGGCCTGTTGTTCCTGATTCTGGGAAACGGTTGTTTCAAGCCGAATATCTCGACTCAGGTGGGCAGCCTCTACCCGCAAGGCGATCCGCGGCGCGACCGCGCGTTCACCATCTTTTATATGGGGGTCAACCTGGGGGCGTTTATCGCGCCGTTGGTTTGCGGCACGCTCGGCCAGGTGTACGGCTGGGGATACGGGTTCGCCTCGGCGGGCGTCGGGATGGTGTTCGGCATCTTCTTTTACCTGTGGGGCCAGCGGTTCCTGGCAAAAGATGAGCTGACGCGCACCAAAGAAGCGCACGCAGAGCATGCCCCGCTCACTCCCAAGGAGTGGAAGGCAATCGGCGGCCTGATCGTGCTCATGCTGCTGAACATCGTATTTTGGGCCGTCTACGAGCAGCAAGGCAATACCATGCAACTGTTCGCGGACCGCAATACCGACTGGCACATTTTCGGTTTTGAGATGCCTTCCACGTGGTTCCAGGCGGTCAATCCGTTTTTCATCTTTACCCTGACGCCGCTACTGAACATGTTCTGGAGTTGGCAATCGCGCCGCGGCAAAGAGCCCCCGAGCGTCACCAAGATGGCGATGGGCTGCACGATGTTGGGCCTGTCGTTCCTGCCGCTGATTTTCATTACAGCCGGATTGCGGCCGGATCAGCGGATCAATTTCATGTGGCTGGTGGGCGGCACCTCGTTGTATACGATCGGCGAAATCTATCTCAGCCCGATCGGCCTCAGCCTGGTGACCAAGGTAGCACCGGCGCGGCTGGTGAGCATGCTGATGGGAATGTGGTATTTCTCGAATTTCTTTGGAAATTATCTGACGGGATACCTGGGAACCTTCTACGAGAAGATGTCGAAGGAAGCGTTCTTCTCGATGATTGCGCTGCTGGCGGTAGTGGCCGGCCTCGCAATTTTCGCGTTGCAAAGGCCGCTGAAGAACGCGGTAGGACACGACACGTAAGCGGGATAGAGGTTCCGCTGCATGGTCAGGTTTCAGCGCCCCTGGGCTATAATTCAGGTAGTCCAGCCCATCGTGCGGATGTGGCGAAATTGGCAGACGCGCTGGATTTAGGTTCCAGTTCCCGCAAGGGAGTGTAGGTTCAAGTCCTATCATCCGCACCAACAATTTAACCTGTGAAAATTGATTCCGCGAAAATTTCCACTGTTTGCCCGACAAGCGAAGCGATACGATCCTTTTGAGAGCGCCACAGCCCCGCATGGCTGATTGACACCGGATACCCGGTAAGACAGAATTTATCCATCAGGCATTTGCTTTAGAGGAGGAGGCCGTCCGTCAGGACAGTCAGGAGGGAGCAATGGCACAACCGGCAAAGACCGTTAAAGCCAAAGAAGGGAATCCAGTAGAAATCACCCAGATCCAAGTGTTGGCCTGGCTTGAACGTGGTGCGCCGATTGGATCACCAGAACAGGATTGGCTTGACGCTGAAACACGTCTGGCGGGCGGCAAATGACTCCAAGCCCAATCCAACAAGAGTCTTTCTTCGCAGTTCATCAGGATGAGATTGTTGATCTCGCGTTTGAGTATTGGCTAGAGAGACTCTGCCTGTATGACGGATATGCCGCGCAAGACTTGATGAATGCCGTCCAGGAGGTGTGCAGACGTCACGGACGCGATAGGCGGGGACTGTTTCTGGTCTACAAGCGCTCATAGCTATGCCACCCGCTTTGCGGCACCGAAAGTTTGGGGTTCGATCGCATCGCGGAGCGGCTGAAATGGGGAAGGCATCCCGACGCGGACGGGCAAGCCGTGGCACGGCGTAGTCATTAATTGAATTCTGACCGGAAAGAGGTAGAGCAGCCGGTTAGGGAGCTTTCAAAAGATCGTCTATCGATTGGATGTCGAGCCTCAATGCGGCCAGCTCGTTTTCGAGAAACCCACGTGTTCCCGGGTTTCCCCAAGACTGAGTGGTTAGTCTCACGAGAAGGGCTGTGCGATCCCGAAGGGTTCGGACGGCGACTTCCAAGCCTGTCTCGAACCGTGCGGTCCTACGAACCAGCAGCTCCAGAGCGGGGCCGATATCCGCCAAGTTCAAGCAGAAAGTCACCGGCAGTTTCTCCATGGCATTGCTGGGCATTTCCGGGTACTCCGCTTCCCGGGGGTCTTGCACCATGGTCAACCCACCCGCCTCATGTACCGCACGAAGTCCCTCGGTTCCGTCTCTCAACATTCCCGTCAAAATTACGCCGATGACCCGCTCGCCGTAGCTCTGGGCGGCGGATGTGAAGAGGTGATTTATTGTGGTCGCGGGCCGGTCCGGAGTGCCGCGCTCTACGGTGATCATCTCACGACTGACAATGGCCGACCTGCCCGGTGGAAGAACGAAAATGCACCCTTGCCGCAAGGGTTCCGGATTTTCGATCTCAATGATCGGAAGGCGGCTGAAGCGCCCGAGTGATTCTTTCAGAAAGGAAACGCTCCCCAACGGCGCGTGCAGAAGGATCACGACTGCCGCCGGCATATCGGCGGAAAGATTCTTGAGGATCTCGATAACGACTTGATGGCCGCCCGCCGAAGCGCCGATGACGATCAGGTTTGCGATCCCGGTCGGGTCCGCCTGTCCCTCGCGCTGGAGTCGTTCCTGTGACGTCAACGAGGATTTTCGCAAGTTCAACTACCTTGATGTCTCACTTTAGCCCGTACAAGTGTACTTGAGCTAGTGACTCGCTGCCGTACTCCCGGGCGGCTCACCATGGTTCTCCGCGCTGCATTCCAGTGGGGTGCCGTGCGTGCAGCATGAGAATCCATCGTCGTTCTGGCGGCCCCAGCCTGCGGTTCTATTTGCCAACCATGTGCGCCGAGTCCTTTTCGCCTTCGAGGCACACGTACTCGAGCAAATCGGAATCCAGTTGCACCGCCAGCTCGATCTTCACGGTCCATGGTTTCGTATAGGCTCTCGGATCGTCCACGGTCATCTCCAAATCCATCGAGCCGAAGTTGGCGCGGTGGAAGCGCTCGATGATTTTGGCCGCGCTCGTCAGCGGGCTGCCGTCGTAATCGGCCCATAGCCCATCACGAAAACCAACGGTTTCAACCGTCAGCGTGTCACCGGCCCACCTGCCTGTCGAATAGCCGTTCCATGAGGGCTGCGGGTCTTGGGGCAAAGGCCGCCCGTCGGTAAAGATCTGCCTGTATTCCATGTCCCGCTCATGAAGAATGGCAAGATATCCCGGCGCCTGGATGAAACGGCGCGGGAACGGATGAGTGTTCATCTGCAGAATGCCCAGCGGCATGCAATGCACGTCCGGATTGTCCTTGCTGTGATCCGCGAAGCGTTTGTTTCGCGTCTCGGCAGCCCATGGCTGATAGGGGAGCCCGCCCGGGACGACAGAGCCGAAATCCCAGAACGGCCCGGTGGCGGTCAACTGGCCCTCGAGACTCTCGTCGAGGGCCCGCCGCCGCACGGGCGCCCAGATGCCGGAAAGATCCGGCTTGCCGTCTTTAGCGCGCGGAGCGGGCGCCCGCAGATTGGGCGATCCATTTGGCTTGCGGGGAACTCCTGAAGTGGGATAGTTCAGCCATTG
>CAZKQQ010000089.1:0-24878 GCA_964554945.1 uncultured Solibacteraceae bacterium
GAAGAGTCTTTATTACGATCCTTCCAAGTACGATACGTACCTGGAGCAACTCGGCATTCATTACCCGACCGTTCGTTGAGAAGGGTAAGTCCAGACTTACACTACTGCGGCGGAAGTTCGAGGCCGGCATCCAACCGGCGGGTTAGGGCGCGGAGTTTGTTGGCTGCGTCGGCGAGGCGGTCGCGGTGGGGATTGCGGCTTTCGAGCGGATTGGCATGAGCCTGACGCTACCTACGGCGTCAGTTCCCCCACCTTGCGCACTTCCAGCACCGCGTCGCCCTCGTCGTTCACGAAGAACGCGGGGGCAAAGCGCTTGTCCCATCGCAGCTCGTCGTGGCGATACGAGTGACGCGAGATCACCGTCTGGTTGAACGTGTCGTCATAACCTTTGAGCAGAATCAGGACTTCGGCCTGCAGCCGGTCCAGGTCCGCCGGGCTCTTGCCGGAGAGCGGGCTCTCACTATCGATCGGATGCACCACCGTCCACGTCAGCGGCAGAAATAGTACGTTTTCCCGCTCGAGCTTCAGCAGCGAATATGAGCGGCGGGCATCCGAGCCGTTCCGTTCCACCGTCATCAGCAGCACGCGTGCCTGCAGTTCGATCAGCGAATTCGAACGCCGGTTGACCACCCGGAATTGCAGGCTCGCCCCATCCTGGTAGGGGGCCACCAGCGCGTTCGCGCTGAAGCCGATTTTTGCCGACGGCCGCGAGACGCGTCCATACAACACCCCGGTAGCCACGGCGAAACCGAGCACGCCGACCAATCCTTCGAAAGAAGCCAGCAGATTCGCTCCTAACCCGGCCGGCGAAATGTTACCGTAGCCTACCGTCGTCAGGGTATGCGCGCTGAAGAAAAAATCGTTCCAGAAGCGGTGAAATGCTTCGGGCGCGTAGGCTCCCTGCAACTGGCCGGGCGTGACAAAGTAGTACGCGGCGGCAAACAGCGTATTCACCAGCAGATATCCCGAAAAGAGTGTGACCAGGAATGACACCCAGCCCATATTGATTAGATGGAGGTAGGGATGGAAGTCGCGCCAGGTAGTGCCGACCCGGCGAATGTTGAAGCTGCCGTCCTTGTTAATGATCCGCCGCAGCGGCCGGTCGAATTTCTGGGTGAGGCCTGGATCGAAACTGGGTTTCTGCATACTTATCGATAGTAGGAGATCCCGCGCCGTTCAGGGTACGATTGAACCGGATGGCTGATGGCACCAGCGAAAAGCTGACGAGCCTGCGCAACGGCTTGTTGAAGTTGCACAAGACCCTCCTCGATTCCGAGCGCGCTGTCTACGAGCGCGATGTGGCGCGTATCACTTCGACCGGCCAGTATCTGGAGCTCGTCCTCCATGACCCTTGGTTCGCCTGGCTGCACGAGCTTTCCCAGTTCATCGTTCTGGTCGACGAGACGCTGGATTTCGACGATCCGCCCACTCCGGCCGATGCGGAACGGCTGATTACCCAGGCGCGGAATCTGGTGACGCCGTCAGAAAACGGCGCGTCGTTTGGCCGGAGTTATTTCGAGGCCATGCAGCGCGACCCCGCGGTCGTGCTGGCGCATCGGGATATGATGCGTGTCTTCGGTTCCCTCTCCTGACATGGTTCTGTCGATTGCCGCCGCCGCCGCGCTGGTCATCTGGATCTATCTGCTGCTCGGCCGTGGGGGCTTTTGGAGGATGCCGGATAGCGCGCTTCCCGCAGTACTTCCGTCTCCACCGCCTCGCGTGGCTATTGTCATTCCCGCGCGCAATGAGGCTTCCGTGATCGGCAAGGCCATCGCCTCTCTGGTCCGGCAAGACTACCCGGGACTTTTTCATATCTACGTGGTCGACGATCATTCCACAGATGGCACTGCGGCGGCAGCGCGCCACGGCAATGCGCCGAATCTTACTATCATTCCGGCCGATCCCTTACAGCTGGGATGGACCGGCAAGCTCTGGGCGTTGAATCAAGGCATTTGCGCGGCGGCTGAGTTCTCTCCCGATTGCCTGCTGCTCACCGACGCCGATATTGTGCACCGCCCTGCCAATCTCTCCACGCTGGTTGCGCAAGCCGCTGGCGGCAATTATGAGCTGGTCTCTCTGATGGTGATGCTGCATTGCCGCTCGCTGGCCGAACGTGCGTTAATCCCCGCGTTCGTGTTTTTCTTTTTCCTGTTGTACCCTCCCGCCTGGATCCGCAGTCCGCGTTACCGGACGGCCGGCGCGGCGGGCGGCTGCATGCTCATCCGCCGCGACGCGTTGCAGCGCATCGGGGGCATTGAACGGATTCGCAGTGAACTGATCGACGATTGCGCCCTGGCCCGCGCCATCAAGCAAAGCGGAGGATCGGTATGGCTGGGGCTGAGTTCCCACACGGTTAGCATCCGCCAGTACGACAGTTTCGCCGAAATCGGCGGTATGATCTCGCGAACGGCCTTTACTCAACTACGCTATTCCTGGTTGTTGCTCGCGGTCACGATAGCCGGCCTGCTGCTCACATATGTGCTGCCCGTGGCCGCCGCGATCTCCGGAAATCTAGCCGGCGCGCTGGCCTGGATACTGATGTGCATCGCCTATGCGCCCGCGCTCCGTTTTTACAGGCTATCCCCTTTGTGGGCGCCCCTGCTGCCTGCCGTAGCTCTGTTTTACGCCGCCGCCACCATTTGCTCGGCGGTTGCGTATCGCGGCGGGCGCGGCGGCATGTGGAAAGGGCGCTCCCAAGCCCTCCAGAAATAGGCCTGCCGATCATCGCGTTACACTCAACTCAAATGCCGCGATGGCTACCGAATTTCTTCACAGTTCTGCGGCTCGTTCTGGTTCCGGCTGTCATCCGGGCCATCCTGCTCGGACGTCACACCCTTGCGCTCGTACTTTTTGCCGGCGCGGCGCTCACTGACGTCCTCGATGGCGCCGCGGCGCGCCGATTTCACCTCGCCAGCCAGTTCGGTGCGTATCTGGACCCAATCGCCGATAAAGCGCTGTTGAGCGGAGTCTTTCTGGCTTTGGCAATATCGGGCAGCATTCCATGGTTGTTGGTCATCATTATTTTTGGAAGAGATCTTTACCTGTTGCTGGCAGTCGCCCTTTTGCTCTGGCTCACACCGCAAAGAAGGTTTCCCCCCAGTTCGTGGGGCAAAGCGTCTACCTTAGTTCAGGTGGTCACGGCCATTACCTGGATGGCCCGAAATATGCACCACGTCCCGGTACTGGACGCCATTTCCGATACAATGCTATACCCTTGCGCCGCATTTACGATATGGAGCGGCCTCGATTACACCTGGCGCGGCATACAATTGGCGCGGGCGCATTGACTGATATCGAAAGCGGAGTTAGGCTAAAGGTGAGCCGGAACCCCATGACCCGTTACCTTCCCGCGCGCCATTACCTGTGGTTTGGAATCGCCGCCGTGGTGCTGGCCGGCTTGTCGGGTTGGCTGGGTTTCGCGATGCCGCTGGCATTTATTCCCGCGGTTCTGTTTCTGCTGACGTCCGGATTGCTGTTCGCCATGGCGTTTCGGGCCGCCATCGAAGTCCACGAAGGTTATGTCTCGATCGGCAATCGCCACATTCCTTGGATGGATATCCGCCGGTTAGATCGCACCGGCTGGATCTCCCCCCTGGTTGTCCGCCTCACACTCTACGACGACACACGCCTGGTTCTGATTTATCCCGGTGATCTCGATTCCTGCAACAGCCTGCTCCGGCACCTCCGCCGCTTCTCCAGTGACGCCTTGATCGATGGCATCCCCTACCGTCAATATTGGGGTGAGTTGCTCGCGCCCGGAGTCGAGCGGAAACAGGTTGCATCGCCGCGCTACCGCATCCTTCGTCCGGAAGATGAAGCCGAAGTCGAGCGCTTATACCAGCGCCTGAAGACGGTAGGCAATCTGGACCAGAAGAATTCGGACGAGAAATAGTGCAATCCCGGCCGCCGCTTCCTTGCGGTCGCGGTTCCCTGTCAAGCCCACTCACGAAACCCCGAATGCCGGGCAGCGGCGGCTGTTCTTCCTAGCCCATGTGGGAATCGCTTGCTCCCGTCAAAACATATCTGTGGCGCTACCGCCGCGGCATGTCTCTGGGCATGTTCTGCCTGGTTCTCAAGGATCTCGCTCAGGCCGCGCAGCCTCTCATGATCCGCGGCGCCGTCGACGCGCTCACCTACCGCCGCGGCAGCCAGGTTTTCATCCGGTTCGCCCTCTTTCTTGTCTTGCTGTCGCTGGTGAAAGGCGTCTTCCAGTACTGGATGCGCGTGATCATTATCGGAATTTCCCGCGACGTGGAATTCGACCTCCGCAACGACCTGTTTGCGCACCTGGTGCGGCTGTCGCCCGAATATTACCAGCGCACGCGGACTGGCGACATCATGGCACGCGCCACCAACGACCTGAATGCCGTTCGCATGATGCTGGGTCCCGGCGTCATGTACTGGACCGAAACCAGTCTGACATTTATCCTCGCTATTGCGGTCATGATTTCTTTTGACTGGCGCCTGGCATTCTTTTCGATTCTTCCCGCGCCGGCTGTCAGCCTGGCCGTGATCTATTTTGGCCGCCTCATCCACGCGCGCTTCGAGCGAATCCAGGCCATGTTCTCCGACATCTCCAGCCGCGTGCAGGAAAACCTCTCCGGCGTGCGCATGGTCCGCGCCTTTGTGCAGGAACAGGCCGAACTGCGCCGCTTCGAAGAATTAAACCAGCAATACATCGCGCAGAACCTGAAGCTGGTGCGAATCCAGGGCGTGTTTCAGCCGCTGCTGGAAGCGCTGATCGGTGTGACCTTCCTGGTGGTTTTGTGGGTGGGCGGCTATCAGGTACTTCTCGGGCGAATCTCGGTCGGTAGTTTTGTGATGTTCAATACCTATATGGGCATGCTGGTGTGGCCCATGATCGCGCTTGGCTGGGTGATCAATCTGATGCAGCGCGGCACCGCTTCACTGGAACGGATCAGCCAGATTTTCCAGGAGAGACCTTCCATCGCCGCCCCTGCCGACCCCGCGTCGCTGACATCCGTCCGTGGCGAAATTGAGTTTCGCGCCGTCTCCGTGGATTTTGGGACCGGCCCCGCGCTCGATCGCGTCGATCTGAGAATTCCCGCTGGGCGGACCATCGCGATTGTAGGCCGCACCGGGTCGGGCAAGAGCACACTGGTCAGCCTGGTGCCCCGCCTGATGGATCCAACCCAAGGCGCGGTGCTGCTGGATGATTGCGATCTCCGGCGCCTCGATCCCGCCGCGGTGCGCCAGCATATCGGTTTTGTCCCGCAGGAGACTTTCCTCTTCAGCGCCACGATTGCCGAAAACATCGCATTTGGAGTGGAGGGCGCAACGGTTGAAAAGATCCGCCAGGCGGCGGAGCTTGCCGGGCTGGCGCCCGATATCGAAAGTTTCCCCAAGGGCTACGACACCATGGTGGGCGAGCGCGGCATCACCCTGTCCGGCGGTCAGAAGCAGCGCACCGCGATTGCGCGCGCCATCCTGCGTGACCCGCGCATTCTGATTCTGGACGATGCGTTATCCAGCGTCGATACGCTTACCGAAGAGCGGATCCTGACTCATCTGGCCGGCGTCATGCGGGGACGCACCGTGATTCTGATCTCGCACCGGGTCTCGACGGTGCGGCAGGCGGACAGCATCATTGTTCTGGACAATGGACGAATCGTCGAGCAGGGTACGCACGCCGAGCTGATCGGGCGCGGCGGCTACTACGCCTCTCTGGCGCAGAAACAAATGTTGGAAGAAGAGTTGGAAGCTATCTAAAGGTATCCCCACCGAGCCGGTATTTCCTATAAAATTCCCCGCCCTGTAGCCGATAAGCAGGTGTGTCTCTCTGGTGGGTCAGTGTCCTCGCCGCCACCGCTCTGGCAGCCCTGCTGGAGCTGGTGCGCCGGCGGGCACGCGCCCGCGCCCAACCTGCCGCTGCTTGCTCCGAATTGCCGGCCGCGATGCCCCCTGGTTTTCAGCCGGTTGTGAATTCGGTAAAAATCACCTTCGATCTCCGGATGCTGATCCAACACCGCACCCGGCTGTTCGCCGAACGCGCAAAATCCAAAGGCCTCCGGTTCAAAGCCGCAGTCGCGGCGAACGTGCCGGAACGGATTCGCGCTGACCAATCCCGTATCGTACTCGTGCTTACGAGCCTTCTGGATAATGCCGTCAAATTCACGGCGGAAGGAGCGGTTTGCCTGGAAGTCCTGCTAACCTCCGACGCAAATCGCGGGCGGCTGCTGCGGTTCAACGTGCACGATACCGGCACGGGAATGGACGCGGAGAGGCTGTCTCAGGTGCTTGCATCGGATTCGTCCAATTCCGCCGTCTCCCATGGCTTGGCCGTTTCGCGCCGGCTGGTGACTTTAATGGATGGAATACTGGGAGCGGAAAGCGAGCCTCGGGGTGGTTCCACATTCTGGTTTTGTCTTCCATTGGAAACCGTGGAGCCGGTGCTCGCAGTTCGCCCGGAGCACCTTCACAAGCCTTCGGAGCCTTTCACTCTATCCACAGCACGTCCGCTTTTGCCGAAAGCATCCATGCCGGGCAAGCGGGTTCTCATCGTCGAAAACAATCCTGCCAACCAGGTGGCCGCACTCTGGGGCGTGCGCGCTTTGGGTTATCTTGCAGACGTGGTCTCGGGTGGCCAGGAGGCTTCGGAAGCGTGGCGCCGCGCGCCCTATGATCTGGTTCTGCTGGATTCGGCAATCGCCGGCCGCGACGAAACGGTCGCACGCATCCGCCGGATGGAAACCGGCTGCATCCCCATCGTTACGATGAGCCCTTCGGATGAGGGCCACGCGGCCGTTGATGGCCACCTTACCAAGCCCGTCTGTTTGCTCGAGCTTGCCCGGACTCTCGATCATTGGCTGGGCGCCGCCGGTCCTGCCTGCGCCAGCGAGGCCAGCTCGGACAAACTCAGCCTTCCGGTATAGATCGCCATCCCCAGCGCTGCGTGGACGTTCATCGCGAGCAGCGCGCGCACTTCGTCCATCGTCGTGATTCCGCCCGCCGCCGTCAGTTCCAAGGTGGTTGCTGCGCGCAGACGACGGAACCAGCCGAGGTCCGTGCCCTGCAGCATTCCTTCTTTATCGACGTACGTGCACAGAAAGCCGGAACAGTATGGCTCAAGCGATTGCAGCACTTGTTCGGCAGTAAAGTTCGTGGATTCGCGCCAGCCTTTCACCACAATCCGGCCGTCTTTGGAGTCCAACGCGACCAGCAGGTGTTCGCGTCCGATCGCGTCCCGCACGGCGGTAAGGAACGGTTTGTTTATTCCTTCTGGTGCGAACGCGGACGTCCCCACGATTACTTTACGCGCGCCCTGCTCGACCAGCGCGCGAGCGCGTTCCACTGTCCGCACGCCGCCGCCGACTCGCGTCGCGGCCGTGGACGCGAGCATCCGAACCAGATCGTCATTCGAACCCCGGCCCATCGCGGCATCCAGATCGATTACTTGAATTTCCGGAAAAGCCGCGAACCGCCGAAGCATTTGTTCCGGCGAATCGCCTTCCAGCGCCTTTTCCCGGCCCTGGACGAGTTGCACCACTTTGCCATCCATCAAATCGATGCACGGAAAGATCACGCGCCCGTCCTCACCGGAATTCCCCGCCGGTCAAGCTGTTCCTTGAGCTGGTTCACCGTATAAGTACCGTAGTGGAATATGGACGCCGCCAGCGCCGCGTCCGCACAGCCGTCGGTCAGCACGCGCACGAAATGCTCCGGCTTCCCCGCCCCGCCGCTGGCGATCACCGGAATGCGCGTGGCATTCGAGACTGCGCGTGTGAGCGCGCAATCAAACCCGTCCTGCACGCCATCGGTATCCATGGAAGTCAGCAGGATTTCGCCGGCCCCGAGCGCCTCGCCGCGCGCCGCCCATTCCACGGCGTCCATCCCTTCGTCGTCACGCCCGCCGCGCGTATAGACGTGCCACTTCCCGGTTCCGTGCCGCCGCGCGTCAATCGCCAGCACCACAGCCTGTGCGCCGAATTCGTTGCTCAATTCCGTAATCAGCTCCGGACGGCGCACAGCGGCTGTGTTGATCGAAACCTTGTCCGCCCCCGACATCAAAATGTGCCGCGCGTCCGCAATCGACCGGATCCCTCCACCCACCGCGAGGGGAATGAATACCTGCCGCGCCGTGCGCGCCACCACATCGGCCATGATCTCGCGCGCATCGCTCGACGCCGTGATATCGAGAAACACCAGTTCGTCGGCGCCATCGCGGTTATACCGGTCCGCGAGTTCAACCGGATCCCCCGCATCGCGTAGATTGATGAAGTTGACACCCTTCACGACCCGCCCGCCCGTGACATCCAGGCACGGAATGATTCGTTTAGCCAGTGGCATAAGTTTACCCCTTCCGGGCCTCGTGCCCGCGCGCGGCGCGTCGATTCATCGCAGTTCCAGAAAATTCCGCACAATCTGCAATCCCACCGGCCCCGACTTCTCCGGATGAAACTGCACCCCATACACGTTCCCACTCTCCAGCACCGCCGTGTACGGCACCTCATACGTACAAGTTGCCGCCGCCCTCTCGTTTTCCGGCACGTAATAGCTGTGCGCGAAATACACAAACGGCCGCGCCGACAGCTTGCGCACCAGCTTGGAGTCGCCCCGCACCGCCAGCTCATTCCACCCCATGTGGGGAACGCGCGCATCCACCGGAAAGCGTCGCACGGAGCCCGAATAGACGCCTAGCCCCCGCACCTCCGGCGCTTCCTCGCTGTTCTCGAACAGAGCCTGCAACCCAAGACAGATCCCCAAGAACGGCACTCCGGCCGCGATGCGTTCGAGCAGCGCTCCGCGGACGCCCAGCGAATCCAGAGCTCGCATCATCTGCCCGAAATGCCCTACGCCCGGCAGAATGATCTTCCCTGCCGCGCCGAGCCCTGCCGCGTCGCGCACCAGTTGGTACTCCCACCCGAGCGCTCCCAGCGTGTTTTGCACCGATCGCAGATTGCCGGCCCCGTAGTCAAAGATGGCGATCATAGCAGGCCCTTGGTGGACGGCAACTGGTCCTTCAATCGGGCGTCCTTCGAGCACGCATATTTCATTGCCCGGGCAAAGCACTTGAAGATCGCTTCGATCTTGTGGTGGTTGGAGCGCCCGTACAGCACCTTGGCGTGCAAGTTCGCCCCCGCGTGATTCACGAAGCCGCCGAAGAAATCCTCCACCAGTTCCGTTTGCAGATCGCCCACCACCCGCACCTTCACCAGATCCTTGTAGACCAGTGCCGGCCGGCCCCCCAAGTCAACCGCCACCACCGCCAGCGTCTCATCCATCGGCAACACGAAATAACCCGCCCGGTTGATCCCCTTCCGGTTGCCCAGCGCCTTCGCGAACAATTGCCCCAGCGCGATTCCCACATCTTCCACCGTGTGATGCTGATCCACGTCGAGATCGCCCGTCGCGCGCAACTGCAGATCAAACCCGCCATGCCTGGTGAACAGCTCCAGCATATGATCCAGGAAGCGGATGCCGGTCGAGATCTCGTAACGGCCCCGGCCTTCCACGGTCAACGCTCCCGCGATCTGCGTCTCCTTCGTGTTGCGATTCACTTTGCCGCGCCTCATGCGCCGAATACCTCTTCCAGGTAATTGATGTCATCCACAATCGCGTGCGCGCCCTCGGCCTGAAACAGAAAAACCAGGTCGAGATAACGCGGATTATCCGGCGCCGCGATGCCGATGAACGGAACCTCCGCGGCCTTGGCGCAGCGCGCGTCATCCACGGTGTCCCCTACGTAGAAAATCTTGCCGTCGCTGCGCTGCGCCAGAATCTGGAGCAGCCCCTCCGGCTCGGGCTTGTGTTTCTGGACCTCGTACATGCCCACGATCGGGTCGAACACCAGCTCCGGCGCGAAGCGTCTCAACGTCAACTGCGCCTCAGGCTTCGGCCTGCCCGTGAATAGCGCGAACTTAAAGTTCCGGTTGAGTTTCTCCAGGGTCCCGGGTCGCGCGATCCACTTCTCCCGCATGATGAGCCCGCTTTCGCCGAGAAAAATGGATTGAAAGTATTTCTTTACATCTTCAAATTCGGCCGTCACGCCGGCTTTGTTCACGATGTGATGCGAGAGCTGCCAGTCGTCGTTCCACCCGCCGCTGTTCTTGTATCCCTGAATCTCCTCGTTGCTGATGCGAGAGCCTGTGAAATATTCCACTGTCTGCGCGATCGCTTCGCGATACGATTCGGTGACATCCACCAGCACTCCATCCATGTCGAAGACCAGGGTCGGCGTCGTCATTGTTTCCAGAGTTCCTCCATGGCTGACAGCAAACGGCGCGTCTGTTCCCTTGTGCCGACGGTCATCCGCACACACCCGGGCGCTTCGTAACTGCGGTCGCGCACCAGGATGCCTTGGCCGCGCAGCGAATCCCGCACTTCGACGGCCCTCGCGCCGAGATTGGCCAGCACAAAATTCGCCGAGCTCGGCACATAGCGAATGCCCAGTTTCTCGAGCCCGAGGCACAATAGCTCGCGCGCCGCCAGCACTTCGGCAACATAGTTCTCTATATATGCCGCGTCGGCTACCGCCGCTTGCGCCGCCAGCACCGCCAGCATATTCACGCTATAAGGCGATTGCGCCTTGTGCAGAAACTCAATGTTGGCGGCGTGCGAAAACAGGCATCCGAGCCGCATCGCCGCCATCCCGAACACCTTGGAGAACGTCCGAGATACAAACAGGTTCGGAACGCGGTCGATCTCCGTGAGCGCCGTCACCCCCGAGAATTCATAGTAGGCCTCGTCCACCAGCACCACCGCCTTGCGCGCCCGGTGCAGAATCCGTTCGATGCCCAGCAGCCCCACGCCAGTACCTGTCGGATTGTTGGGATTCGCCAGGATCACCGCGCGTGTGTGCGGTGTAATCGCGTCCAGCACCGCTTGCAGCGGAAACTCCATCGCCGGCCAGGGATACTCCACCTCGCGAACTTTCGCGCCGGCCACTTCCGCATAAAAACGGTACATCGCGTAAGACGGCTTCAGCAGAACCACTTCCTGCCCGTCATCCACATACGTATTAATGAAAACCTGGATCGCTTCGTCCGTTCCGTTGGTGAAAACGAACTGCTCCGGCGCCACGTGAAAGTAGCGCGCGATAGCCTGCTTGGCTTCACCGTACTCGGGATAGACGGCCAGCGTGCCCGCCTCCACCAATTGCCGGAGTGCCTCAATCACGCGCGGTGAGCAGCCCACTGTGTTCTCGTTAAAGTCGAGACGCAGCTTTTCAGCCCGGCCCGCGGTTGGTGGATGGTATGCGGCCATCGACAGCACCGCCGGTCGCGGCTTGATCGCGCCTTTCGGGAGTTTCAGGGCTTTAGCGGTTTCCAGTTCGCACCTCCACGGAGCGCGCGTGCGCCTCCAGTCCTTCCGCCCGTGCCAGCGTCGTGATGGCCGGGGCCAGCCGCCGCAGCGCCCCCGCCGACAACTCCTGCACGGAAATCACTTTGAGATAATCCGTTACCGACAGCCCGCCCCGCTGCCGGGCCGCTCCGCTGGTCGGCAGTACATGATTCGGTCCCGACGCGTAATCGCCGGCAGCTTCCGGACTGAACGGCCCGATGAACACGCTGCCCGCATGCCGCACCTTCGCCAGCAGCGTCTCATCCGGAATGCTCAAGTGCTCGGGAGCAATGCGATTCGAAATTTCCACAGCTTCGTCCAGCGAGCGCACCAGCACAATCGCCGAATTTCCCGCAATCGCTTTGGCCGCGACTTTGCCCGTCGGCAGCGTCGCGAGTTGCCGTTCGATTTCCGTTGCCACCCTGCCCGCCAGCCGCTTCGAAGTGGTGAGCAGTACCGCGGACGCGTCCGCATCATGCTCGGCTTGCGCCAGCATGTCCGCCGCCAGGTGGCGCGGTTCGCCCTCGGCGGCGATGATCAGAATTTCCGTCGGTCCCGCCACGAAATCGATCCCCACTTCGCCCGCCAGTAGCTTTTTGGCTGCTGCCACATAAATGTTTCCCGGGCCGACGATGCGGTCCGCGCGCGGCACCGTGCGCGTCCCGTACGCGAACGCTGCGATCGCCTGCGCGCCGCCCATCTGGAATACTCGTCGCACTCCCAGCATCGCGGCCGTTCCGAAAACTTCAAGTACTGCTTTAGGGCAAGCGATGCAGATGTTCGGCACCCCCGCCGCCTGCGCCGGCGCTACCGTCATCAAAACGGTCGACGGAAGTGGATACCGCCCGGCCGGAATGTAAGCCGCCACCGTATCCAGCGGCCGAACTACCTGCCCGAGCCGCAGACCCGCCGGCGTCTGCGCCATCCACGCTCGTGGCATCTGTCGCTCGGCATACTTGCGGATGTTCGCCGCCGCGGTCTCCACGGCACGCCGGAATTCCGGCGTCAGCCGCCGCGCCGATGCCGCGAGTTCCGCTTCCGGCACTCGTACGCTGCGCCGCTCCAGCCCGTCGAACCGCCGCGCGTATTCCATTAGCGCGCGGTCCCCGCGCTTCCGTACCGCTTCCAGTATTGGTCGAACGACCGCTTCCGCTTCCGCCAGCCGCGCCGTCTTGCGCGCCAGCAGGCGTCCGATTTGTCCGCTGTTCAGTATCCGGATCACAGCACGATTTTA
This sequence comes from uncultured Solibacteraceae bacterium, assembly GCA_964554945.1. GTDB lineage: Bacteria > Acidobacteriota > Terriglobia > Bryobacterales > Bryobacteraceae > PSRJ01. Next base: position 12,536 of record CAZKQQ010000089.1, read on the forward strand.
TTGAGCGGGTACTCCACAATTCCCTGCCCGCCCGCCTGTTTCAATCGCGGGATGATGTCCCGCACCGTCGATTCGTCGAGAATCGTATTCACCGCCAGCCACTCGTCATCGCTGAGATGCGAAATCGTGGGCCGCTTCAGTGCCGGCAGCACCTTGAGCACGGCATCCAGATCCTTCTTACTCACGTTCAGCATCAGTCCGACTTTTCCCAGCGCGTTGATCGCGCCTTCCAGCAGCATTTTCATGTCTTCCAGCTTGCGCCGCTTCCACGGGTCTTTCCAGGAATCCTTGTTGGCGATCAACTGTGTGTTCGATTCAAGCACGGTATCGATGATCTTGAGCTTGTTGGCGCGCAGCGACGAGCCGGTCTCCGTCACCTCGACAATCGCATCCGCCAGCACCGGTGGTTTCACTTCGGTCGCGCCCCAACTGAATTCCACTTTGGCTGTCACGCCGTGGGATTCCAGATAACGCTTTGTGGTTGCCACCAGCTCCGTGGCAATGATCTTCCCCTGCAGATCTTTCGCGGTCTGAAACGCGGAGGCTTCCGGAACCGCCAGCACCCACCGCACTTTGCCGAAACTCTGTTTGGCATAGATCAAATCGGCCGCCGCGATCACATCGGCGTCGTTCTCTTCTACCCAATCGCGCCCGGTGAGCCCGGCGTCAAGAATGCCGTCTTCCACATAGCGCGCCATCTCCTGCGCCCGGATGAGCATGCATTCGATGTCCGGATCGTCGATTCCCGGAAAATACGAGCGGCTGCTGGTCGTGATGGTGAAGCCGGCCCGCCGGAACAGGTCGATCGTGGCCGTTTCCAGGCTCCCTTTCGGAATCCCCAGCTTCAGTTTCATTCCTTTGCTCCATACACCGCGTTGGGATCGTAGACCTGCTGGTCGACCACCCGCCATCCCCCGTCTTCGAGTCTGCGGAAGAAGCAGCTTTCGTACCCTTCATGGCACACGCCGGGGCCCAGCGCTTCCACCTTCACCAGCACCGCGTCGCGATCGCAATCGGTCGCGATCTCCTTCACTACCAGCCGGTGGCCTGAGCTTTCGCCCTTGAGCCACAACTTCCGCCGTGAGCGGCTGTAAAAAGTCGCGAAGCCCGTCTCGACCGTCTTGCGGAACGCGTCCTCGTTCATGTAACCCACCATCAGGACTCGTCCGCTCGTATTATCTTGAATCACCGCCGTGATCAACCCATCCGCCTTCTCAAAATCCAGGTTCATGGAAAATGCAATAAAAAAGCCCGCCAGACTGCGGCGGGCGTCCTTTCTGATTTGTTTGGAGTGAACTCAGGACACCACTCGCCGCTGCCAGGCATGGTGGTGGTGATGATGCCGAGCGACGATGGCTGCTGTCATAAAGATCGAGTATACCAGATCGACCCGACGCTTCGGAAACCTGGCGCTCTCAGACTTCCGCCAGCGGCCATGCCTCGGCCCGATGGCGCTGTCCATAACGAAATGCAGTGTTTGCGGACCGGTATCCCTACGCCAGAATAATAGGCGAGAAGTGGTGGTCCCGCCCCACACTCATACAATAGAGCGCCAATGAGCACAGAAACTCGCATCCTGTCCCAATCTCTCGCGGAGGGCAAACTGCCCGTCGTGGATGCCCTGCGCCTCGCAACCAACCTCGCCGAGGCGCTCCGCAAACTTCATGAGGAAGGGCGAGTACACGGCGCTCTGACACCTTCGAAAATCGAGATTACAGCGTCGGGCGTGAATCTTACTCCCGTGCAGACCCCCCAGCGCGACGTCAACCCCTACACCGCCCCGGAAGTGCTCCGCGGGCGAATGGCTGATGCGCGCTCCGATATCTACTCCTTCGGTGCGATTGTCTATGAAATGATTACGGGCAGTCCGCTTTTTCACGCCGACACTCCCGAAGCTCTGACCGCGGCCGTGTTGAATACTCCTGCGCCGGCAACGGGCAGCGGCAGGCTGGACGTCTTGCTCGCGAATTGTCTGGCCAAAGATCCCGCTCTGCGCTGGCAGCGTGTGCAAAAAGCTCAAATGGAGCTGAAGTTACTCACCGTCTCGACTCGCCGCGCCGAAACATCGGTACAACGAGAGAATGTTGCCGCCCTCGTTCGCACCGAAGTCCACCAGGCGCTGACATCCGCTTTCGGAGGGCGTCTTGACGCGCAGGAAAAGAGCTTCGCCGAATTCCAGCAGGCAGTAACCGCCTCTCTTCAGGCGCTGCAAGCACACCTTTGCACCATCGTCGCCAATGTGACTACGGCTCAGGAGAGTTCCAAACACTCCGAAGACGCCCTGGCGAAATTGAACCTGCGCCTATCCGCTCTGGAAGAACGCGAGGCCGCGCCCTCCGATCGTGTCGCTAATACTGAGTTGCTCCTGCAGGCTGCCACCGAACGCCTTGCCCGCACCGAGATTACCACTGAGTCTGTCCGCAAACAGGCCGCCGATTTCGCGGAGGGCGCCGCTCTCCAGTTGCACGCGCTCGAGCAGACTGTCCGCTCGCAGGCTGACGCACTCGAATCGGCGCGCACCGCGCTCGCCCAGACCGACGATTTGGTGGAACGTGTAGTGGAAGCTTTGGATTCCCTGCAGAGCATCGTGCTCGAGCGCGCCGAGGATCGTCCCGCCGGAGTCAACTAGAGGCGCGCACAGCAGAATTGCCAACCGCAGCGAATCGCCCTATTCCAAAAGCTACATCCACATACTCCGAAAGGTAAGCATGGATTCATATCGAGTCTGACTTACCTCGGGGAAATCCTTGTAGTAGCACCCGGTGAAAACATGCTAACTTTTAGCGCGTATGGCGTACCTTGGCACCCTTTGTTTTGCGCTGTTCTTTCTCTTTCTCGCTCCGAAATCGCGGGAATTCATCACCGGCGCGTTCGGCGCCGCGGGAGAATTCCTGGATAAATGGGCGCCTTACTCGTATCTTGGGCTCGGCGCCGTCGTGTTGATTCCGCTGATCGCCGCGCTGGTCCTGATCAAGTGGCCTGAGCCGCCTGAGCCCGAAAATCCGCTGGCCCGCTACAAGGCCGCTCAAGACGTCATCGAAGATTGACGGTGTCCGGCCTACACCGGAATACGCATTTCTCTCTGCAGGACAATCGGCTGCACGATCCGCTCTATCCGGCCCGAACCATGGCCGGCATGCGCTGACTTGCTGGCATGCAAAACCATTCGACGGCCCTCCTGTTCCAATTCCGCCAAAGCGGAGTAATACTGTAGAAGCAGATGTGCTGGTGAGATCGTTTCGTCGTTCATAACTCTTGCAGTGTCCTCGATTCGCTCCACGCTGCAAAGTACTGGCCGTACGTTCGCGGTACCGCGGAATCGGGTACCACCCGCAATGAAGTACCTCGGCAGTACGCGCGGCACTGGTGCCCGAACCGGATTCCGGATCATAGTGCAGGTAGAGCAAGAAAACAGATGCTGATTAAATACGCCAGCGGTTTGGTACTGGAAGGAATGCTGATTTCCCTGCGAGGCCCGCAGCTCCGAGTCGCGCCGAAAGATAGTGACGATCTGCTGGAGTTCAAACTTGTCGAAGGGGTCTGGCTCTCCGAACACTGCGAGCCGGTTACCTTTGACCTGACACCAGGGCTTCTCGAATCGATCGGATTCATGCGCGGGGCGCACGAAGTGGCTCCCTCGCGCCGGGGCAGCGGGTACGTAAACTAATCGGCTGCACGGGCAACGGACCCGGCCGGTTAATACCGGAGCAGCCCCTGAATCAGGTCCAGATCAAGCAGAAATAAATCCCTTTCGGGTAGAGTGGCCGTGGGCGGCACGCAGCTCTTCCCCATTTTCCGAAAATCAAACCACTCCGCCTTGATTCCAAGTGCTCCCAGGTATATCGTCACGTCCGCCTGCTGCTGCCGTAGTGGGAGGCTGAGCCAGGCGATGAAAACCTCCTGGTGCAAGCGCCGCAGGACGCGGTCCATCTCCTCGGTGCCATAATTGGAGCCTAACCTGTGGCGGTATGTCCCGCTCTGCTCACTTCGTGTCGACGCAATCGCCACCAGCCGCCCTAACACGGATGGATTGCGTGAGAGCTCATCGGTAACGGCCTCACGAGCCTCCATGTGTCTGAGACGGGATTCGCTGTAGTTGATGCGTGCCTCTGACTTCGGAATGGCAACTCCACGTTGAATCAGGCCGCGCTCACTAAAGACGGCAGACATTGCATTTCTCCCCGAGTGCTGGGGGTTTTACTCTGACTGTAAGTGCGACCCGAATGACATACAAGATTACTAGTGGTTGTACTCCCAATGGCAGCAATGATTTTGTCTACTAAAGGCAGCATCCCCGGCTTTCCGCAGGGTGACTTTGGGGGGGTGCACCAGAGTCAACATTGACGGATGTGGCATGAACCACACAAAATCAAATACAGTTTATCCGGCAATTAGGTTAGGAGGCCGAGTTTTGCAAGTTTCCGTGTCACCTACGTCGCCAGGGGCCGACATTCCGAATAAGGAACATTCCGCGGTCTCCGACCGCCTGACCAAGCTGCCTCCCTTCCATCCGGCGGCTATGAAGCTGCTGACCATCTCCGGAGAAAGCGAAACCGCGATCACGGAATTCGAAAGAGCTTTTAAGTCGGATCCCGCTCTTACCGCGGATCTTCTGATGGTGGCGAACTCCGCGGCATTTGGCTTTCGTGCCCGGGTCGACAACATCCGCCACGCTCTCTCCCTGCTCGGCCTGGAGCGCGTGCGCTCCCTCGGCCTCAGCATCGCGATGAGCATGTACGTGCGCAACGTCCCTAACCGGGATGACGTGCGGTCCGTGTGGTCGCATAGTACCGCCACCGCCGTAATTGCCGATGTGCTGGGCCGCCTCTACAGTTCGCAGAGCCTTTACACCTCCGGGCTCGTTCACGACCTCGGCCGCCTCGGGCTGCTCCTGAGTGTCGGCAAAAAATACGGCGAGGTCCTCCACGCAGAATTTGCCGACATGCCCGAGTCCATGAAGCTGGAAAAGGTACTCTTCGGCGTTACTCACTGCGAGGCCGGCGCTTTGGTGTCGCGCACCTGGGGCTTTCCCGATACTCTGCAGAGTTCGATGGCCAACCACCACGAGTCGTACACTCCCGAGAACGGAACCGCTCCCGATCTGATCCGCATTTCGTGTCAGATGGCTGACTGGCTCGGTTTTCCGGAACTGAAACGTCAGGACGCCGATGTGCCGCCCGCCCTTCCACCCAAGCTCCGCAACCATCCGGAACTGGACCCGGAGCGCCTTCGCGCGCTGATTACCAAACAAATCGCCACTATGGGCGCCTAGCTGGCGGGTAGCTGGAGCCTGCCCAATCCGATTCCGCTGCTATCCTGCTTGTAGGCGCCGCCACAGACCCACGATCGTAAGGGAGTGGACCTTCCCCGGCACGCCACCAGGAGGAGAAATCGAAACCATGAATGCAGCCGATCCAGTTTTAGCCCCTGTCCGTTCCGACGAGCATCACGATGTCGGCGGCGTGCAGGTTGATATCTCGCGCGCCGGCGCCGTCCGGGTCAAGCGCATGATCTATCCTCCCGGTTTTTCCTGGGACACGCATTTGCGTCCCGTGCTCGGCAAAGAGTTCTGTCCGCACGCCCATGTCGGTTTCATGGTGAAGGGACAGATCAACGTCCGCTTCCAGGATGGCTGCGTAGAGGAATTCAAGGCCCCGCAATTTGTCGCCGTCGAACCCAATCACTCCGGATGGGTTGTGGGCGATGAGCCCGCCGTGCTCATCGAATTCGATTTTGAAGGCGATACGGTGCAGCGCCTCGGCCTGCCGGAAACTCATCATCATCCCAAGTCCTGACGCTACAATCGATGTATGCAATATACAAGGCTAGGCGACACGGGACTTCTTGTTTCGCGGATTTCGTTCGGCGCGATGACCTTTGGTTCCAGCCAGGGGATCTTCGCCAGTGTTGCCAAGGTCGATGAGAAACTCGCCCATGAAATGATCGCGCGAACTCTCGATGCGGGCATCAACTATTTCAATACCGCTGACGGTTACACCGGCGGGCAGTCCGAGCAGATTCTCGGCCGCGCTCTTGGCGAGCGCCGCAAAGATGTTGTGATCGCCACCAAGGTCGGCTTCCGCAGCGGCGAAGCCCTGGTGCATCAGGGTCTCTCGCGCCAGCACATTATGGCTTCCGCCGAAGGCAGCCTGCGGCGCCTCGGCACCGATTACATTGACGTGTACCTCGTCCACAGGATCGACCCGCTAACCCCGGTCGAGGAAACCTTGGACGCGCTGAACGACTTGGTTCGCCAGGGCAAAGTCCGCTACGTCGGCTTCTCGAACTGGCCTGCCTGGCGCGCCGCCGAAGCCGTTGGTCTACAGAGACAGAATGGCTGGGCGCGGTTTCGCGCCGCGGAACTTTATTATTCCCTGGTCGGCCGCGATGTCGAACATGAGTTGGCTCCGTTCACCCAGTCCGCAGGAATCGGCGTCATGGTCTGGAGCCCGCTCGCCGGTGGTTTTCTCACCGGCAAATACAGCCGCGAAAATCCCGCCGGCGATGGCGGCCGCCTCACCGGCTTCGACTTGCTCCCCTATGACCGCGAACTGGGACACAAAGTGGTCGACCAACTGCGCGCCATCAGTAAGGCCCGCCAGGCCAGCCCGGCGCAAGTCGCTCTGGCTTGGCTGCTCGCCAAGCCGCACGTAGCCACCATCCTGATCGGCGCCAACAAAATGGCTCAACTCGAAGACAATCTCGGCGCCGCCGACCTTCAGTTGACATCCGAGGAGTTGGCCAACCTCGACCAGCTCACCGCCCCCGCCGCCATCTACCCCAACTGGTTCAATGCCCTTACCGTCGACACCGTAGTCACCAAAGCTCTGTCGGGGGAAAAGACCGCGGGCGCTGCTTCCCGTTGACTTTGATGGCCCGGTCCAATAATGTAAAATGCCAGCGGGGATTTCTTAGGAGAGTTGGTCGATGCGGAGAACGCTTTCGGTTTTTGGCGCGGGTGTGAGTTTCTTGCTGGCCGCCGCGCCCATTTGGGCCCACCACGCTTTTCAGGCGGAATACGACGACAAGAAGCCAGTCCATCTGGTCGGCAAAGTAACCGAGATGGAATGGATTAATCCCCATGCCTGGATCCACATTGATGTCACCGCCCCCGACGGCAAAGTGACCAATTGGATGGTCGAATGCGGCAGCCCCAACATCATGCTGCGACGCGGTTTCACCAAGCGCTCTCTCGAAGCCGGAACCGTGCTCGACATTCACGGTTACCAGGCTAAGAGCGGTGAGACTAAGGCGAACGGAAGCAGCGTCACGTTTCAGGACGGCCACCGGCTGTTCGTGGGCGGCTCCAACCCGGACGATCCCGAGTCGAAGCGGACTCCGCAGTAGCTCAAACAAGGAGGTCTCTGATGACCCGCCGATTTTTCCATGTCGCCCTTCCTCTGTTTGGGGCTGCGGTGCTCGCTGTGCAGCCGGGGATTGGCCAAGCCGGCAAACCGTACACTCCGCCTAAAACCTCGTGGGGCGACCCCGACCTTCAGGGTCTATGGCCCGCCAGCGCCCAGATCCCCATGCAGCGCCCTGCCGCTCTCAAGGATAAGACTGAGCTGAGTGAACAGGAACTGGCGCAGCGAAAAGCGCAGTACTCCCAACAGGAGGAGCGCGACACCGAAGAATTCGTTAAGGGAAGCGGCGACGTCACCATCAATCCTCCCGGCTACTGGGTAGAGCGCGCGCGTCCCCACAAGCAGACCTCGCTCGTGGTCGATCCGCCAGACGGCCGCATTCCTCCCTTAACCCCCGAGGCCCAGGCGCGCACCAAAGCGTTGCGCGGCGGCCGCGGCCCTGGCGATCATTTCCCCGACATCGTCAACTCCTGGGAAGATTTCGATATCTACAGCCGCTGCATCTCGCGTGGCATGCTCAACAGCATGTTGCCCACTCTTTACAATTTCGGAAACCAGATCATTCAGGGTCCCGGCTACGTCGTCATCCGCAGCGAGATGATCCACGAAGCGCGCGTCATTCCTGTTGACAACCGCCCGCACGTCGGCAAGAACCTCCGCACCTACCTGGGCGACTCTCGCGGCCACTGGGAAGGCAACACTTTGGTGGTTGAGACCACGAATTTCAACGGCAAGATCGGCGTGGGCGGCCCGGCCCCGACCACCGAAGCCCTCCAGATTGTAGAGCGCTTCACGCGCGTCGCTCCCGATGAATTGAGCTACGATGCCGCCATCAGCGATCCCGGCACCTGGACCAAGCCCTGGAAAATTCATTACCCCTACAAGCTCGACAACGGCTACCCGCTCTACGAGTACGCCTGTCATGAGGGCAACTATATGATGCTGAATGCGCTCAAAGGCGCTCGGGAGCTGGAAAAGGAAGGCAAGGATACGCGCGTGTTGCGTGGTCCCGCCGGCGGTACCTTACCCGGCGGCAATCAATAGCCAGGATGGGCGCCGGACGTTATATCAGAGCCCTCGCCCTGCTCTGCTGGAGCGCTGTCCCGCTTCTGGCCCAGGTGCCTCTGGCGAAAGATCCCGGACCCTTCCTCGAACCCGGCCCCTCGAACTCCCAGCCCGGCGATGCCGCCAAACAGCCCGCCGGACCCGCGCCACTTCTTCCCGATGGCCGCCCCGATTTCGGCGGAAACGGCGCCTGGTATCCCGGCTTTGCGGGCAACATCGCCGAACCGAAGTGGAAAGGCGTAAAGAGCGCCGACCAGCATGTCGACGTTCCCTTCCTACCCTCGTCCCTCCGTTTGTTCAATGAGCGCGTAGAAACCATCGGCAAGGACGATCCCGAAGCGCGCTGCCTCCCCGTCGGCGTTCCCCGCTACATGTTCGATCCATATCCCTTCAAGATGATCCAGACCAGAGATCAGGTCATCTTCCTGTTCGAAGGCGACAATTATCCCTGGCGGATCGTCCCGACCGATGGGAGAACGCATCCCAACGATATCAATCCGACTTGGATGGGCGATGCCGTTGGGCGCTATGAAGGAGACACGCTGGTGGTCGACGTGGTGGGATTCAATGGACTGGCATGGCTCGACCAGGCCGGCCACGCCCAAACCCAAAAGGCACATTTGATCGAACGCTACACGCGGACCGACGCAAACACTCTAAAGTACGAAGTCACCATCGACGATCCGGGAGCATACTCCAAACCCTGGACCACCAGCAACACAGTCCGCTGGCGCCCGGGCCTCGAACTGATTGAGTACGTCTGCCAGGAGAATGAGAAGAGTTCCGTTCACATGACCGGCAGCAGCCCCATCCAGCCGCAAAACTAGTGCCTGACTTGCGTCGCAAAGCGTTCCGCCAAAAAAGAAAGGGATTCCGCTCCCCTGATTCCAAACGGAACCCCTCCGACCGCAAGACTAGCTGAAACGATTCACTTCTTACGAACGAGCGGACCACTTGCGGCGAATCAGCATCAGCCCCGCCAGCGCAGTCCCCATCATGCCCAGCGTGGCCGGTTCCGGAACCGAACTCGTCACCGGTATGATGTCTGCACTGACCGTGAAGTTAACGGTGCCAACCTTCGCCCCGTTGTCGATTGTGAACGGGTCGGCCATCACGCTCCAGGTGCCCATCGCAGTTTCGAAAGTCACTGGGGCCCCGGCGGCCGCGACGAATGAATCCGGACCTGTCGTGATCGTCCAAGTCGCCGGCTGGCTGATGGTATGGGTTACGCCTCCGAGCGTCAAATCATAATTTAAGTCAAACATTCGAAGCCCGGTATGCGGAGTGGAGACCGTCACGTAGGTGCCTGTAAAGATCGAATCGGTGGCGGTCGAATTGTCCAGGGCGAGCATTCCGCTTTGGCCGATCAGCTGCAGGGTATCTCCCCCGGCATCACTGAACGTAAAGTCCGTCGACAGATCGCTCGTCGCAAAGGGAACAGCAATTGGTGCAGCCATCGCGAAGGTTGCGAAGAGCCCCGCCGCGAGGACCACAAGAAACGTTTTTAGCATTCAACTTTCCTTTCCCGAAATAAGGTTCTGTTGGAAGAGCCGGGTAGAGCGCCGTCATAAGTTGCCCGGTTCCCGGAGGTCTTCGTACACCCTACGGTCGAGTAAAGATGACAGGTCCATAGCCAATGGCGTCTTCTTAACGTTGCGGCGTGAACGTATTACGTGCCAGCCCTGTCAAACCACTGCGCAATGACCGTTATGTGTTTTTTTGAAGCAAGACATTTCACCGATGGCGAGTTTCGTGTGAAGCGCGTTACGCAGTAATAGCTTCGTATCCGCTTGGGACCGGGTATAGAGAGATACGGATCTCCGGCGTCAATTGTCGATTTCTTGTGCTGATTTTTGCCCTACGGTCCGACATTTCGGACCGAAGCGAACGCAACTTATGTGACGAATATCACTGGCCGGGTTGCGCGATCGCGGAAGGCAGGTTCCGGGTCACGGGGCCGGCATCAATGCGGCAAACAGCCAATTCGCTGTTCTCGTAAGGACAGGCCAGGCCGGCGGGATCCGGCCGCCGCGCCACGATCCACGTGACGGGATATTCCCGAGCCAGGCGACGAAAATCGGCTAATTCGAAACGCTGCCATCCGGTTTGCGCCACAACCTGGCTCTTCCATCGTTCCGCCAGTTGCGGAAATAACGAGACCGCGCCGCTGTCCTTCACGTTATCCGCCAGTGCGCTTCGCTCGGCGACCGCCCGAAACCCATGCTGATCGTCATCGGGGGAAGCCATGTAATTCGGGTCCAACGCAAAAACGGCGTCCTTCGGAGTATGCCCGCGGACCCACAAAAACGCTGCCACCCAGCGGTTGCCTCCATCCGAGCCCGGCAATTCCAGATGCGCGCTAAATGGAAAAGAGACCGCCTGAAGAATCCAGCCGCCTGACGCGAGAGGCACAAAAATAGCCAGCCACCGCCATACGCTTCTCCGCAGAGCGTATTCCCCGAGCAGTCCGCCAACCAGCACAAACAAAATCATGTAGATCAAATGAAACGACCGCATCGGTTGCAGCCGCGTGAAATTCTCCAGGCCCGGTACGAAGCTCAGCACGACTCCTCCCGCGGTGAACAACAACCCGAACCGCACCAGTGTGCGAGATACCCGCTGAAATGCCGGCGCGGTTCCTCTCAGCGGCCGGTGCGAGAACCACCACAACAAAACCAGCGGCGCAAAAATTCCGAACACCTCGTACCACGCCCACTTGGACAGAAAGAAATAGGTGCGCGATAGCAGAGCTTCGCGCGCCGGCCCGGTAGCAGGACCAAATCCCCATATGAAAGGGATCGCCATGCCGAACGCGGGAACGGCCCGTGTCTCTCCGGAAAACCGCCGTTCGAGCGCCAGGCACCCCACCAGCATCGCGCCGAACACGCTCATCTGGGGATGCACCATCGCGGTGAACAACAACCAGCCCAGCGCCCGCCTCGGCTGATTCGAGACATAACAGGCCACCGCGAACAAAGAGGCCGGTGCCGAAAGCGTCCGCGCCGTGACGTACGGATCGAAAATTGCCAGCGCTGTCCCGGCGACCGGCGTACTGAGCGCGGCCGCTAGCAGCACGACCCCGCCCCAGCGCGCCGGCTTGTTGTCAAAGCATGCGCCCGCGAGCCGCCACGCCGCCAGCAGCAGCAGAAAAATGCCCGCCAGATGACAAATAAAAATCGCCGCGTCCGCCGGCACGTGACCCAGACGCGCGAACCCTCCTACCAGATTGGGAAATAGCGAGAGATTCGCGTGCGACATGAAAAATTCGGACGCGAACGGAAACAACGCCGGATCGGCGGCCCTTTTGATCGCGGGAAGATAGATTTCCGCGTCATCAACACCCAGATGATAGCCGTCCACCAGCAGCGCCGCCGCGGATAACGCCAGAAGTCCGAAAGCGAATCCTCTGCCTCTGATCAGTCGCCGCACGCCATGTGCCCAACTCATCGTAATCAATTACGTACGCAACGTAACACGTTTCTGTTACAAGTACGGGCCCTGGTCCGGACGCAGAGGCTTAGCATGCCTTCGCCCGCACTTCCGGGGTGACGGATCGGATCAATAAGAGATCGGAAGACGTGAAACAATCAGTTAGGGCACACGAACTCCCGCTTGAACAATCCTGAGAGCTGGAAGGACTAAGATATGCGAAAAGGGTTTACAAGAAAACCGCAAGCGGACGAGCCCGCGACCCCACGCAAGAACTACATAACGCCGGCCGGCCTGCAGCGCCTGAGAGAGGAGCACCGGTTTCTGCTCACCAGGGAACGCCCGGCTGTGAAGGACGTGGTGGCATGGGCTGCGAGCAACGGCGATCGCAGTGAAAACGCCGACTATCAGTACGGCAAGCGGCGGCTGCGGCAGATCGATGGGCGGATTCGCTTTCTCACGAAGCGAATCGAAGCCGCGGAAGT
>CAZKQQ010000090.1:0-24805 GCA_964554945.1 uncultured Solibacteraceae bacterium
CAACCAACCAAGACCGGGAGTTTTCATGCAAGGAAGGAGTTCGGCCATGTCGACGGGGAAGCTGGCAGCAGTGTTTGCGATTTTATGGGGTGCGACTGCGTTCGCCCAGTCCAATCAAGGGACCATTACCGGAGCCATTTCCGATCCCGCCGGGGCGGTGATTCAGGGCGCGCAAATCGAAGTCCGTAATTCCGAGACCGGCGTCGTCTATAGCGGCGGCACGTCCAACACCGGCAACTACGTCATCGTCGTGCCCGCCGGTATCTACGAGATTGCGGTGACCGTGCCGGGCTTCAAAAAGTTTGTGCAGTCGAACGTGCAGGTGGTTGTCGCCACCGACACACGCAGGGATGTGCACCTCGAACTTGGCTCGGCTGCCGAGCAGGTCACCGTCGCTGACACCGCGCCCTTGCTCAAGACCGAAAGTGGCGAAATGAGCCATGTAGTCGCGGTGAAGGATGTGGTGGAGTTGCCGCTTCTCACCATCTCGGGAGGCGGCTTTACGGGCGCCACTACCATGGGCAACATTCGCAATCCCCTGCAGACGTCGACCCTTCTTCCCGGCGTGTCCTTTGCCAACGACAATCAAGTGGTGGTGAACGGGTTGCCGAGTAACAGCGAATCCATCCGCATCGAAGGCCAGGATTCCACCGGTACCCTCTGGAAGGTCTACCAGCAGCGGAGCCAGACCATGGGCGTCGAGGCCGTCCAGGAGGTCAACGTTCAGACCAGCAATTTTGCCGCGGAATACGGGCAAGCCGGGGGCGGTTACTTCAACTTCACCATGAAGTCCGGCACCAATCAGTATCACGGCAGCGGGTACGACTATCTGGTGAACGAAGGTTTCAATGCCGGTCTGCCTTTCACGGATGCCGGCACGCTGACTCCGCTAAAAGCTGGGCAGCACATTCGGAATACGCAGCGCCGCCAGGATTTCGGATTTACCGTCGGCGGTCCCATCCGCATTCCCAAAATCTACAATGGCTCCAACCGAACCTTCTTCTTTTTCAACTTCGAGCAGTATCGCGAGAGCCGCCAAATTTCCAACGGCCTTATGAGCGTGCCCGCGGCAGCGTACCGGAACGGCGACTTCTCGAATGCAGGGTGTTTAAACTTTAACGCCGCCGCCAACCTGTGCAACGGCGCCAACGCTCCGCTCACAATCGGCGGAGCGCCGGCCGTGGACCCGGCGGGTCAGACTCTCACTTACGGAGAAGTCTTCGATCCCAACACCACGCGTGTGCAAAACGGCGCCACTGTGCGCTCTCCGTTTTCCAACGGCATCATTCCGATTGCGCGCTTCGACCCGGTCTCGTTGGCGATTCAAAAAATGCTCCCGCTGCCGAATGCGCCCGGAATCATCAACAATTTCAACATCCCTTCCTACACCAATTGGACTCACACGACGAATTTCTCCTGGAAGATCGATCACTCGTTCAGCTCGACCTCCAGGCTTTCCTGGTACCTGTCGCACTACGCCTGGAACTCGCCCAACGCCAATGGGATCACGGACGATTTCACGGGTGCGGTGCCTACTGCCTATAGAAACTGGACCACTCGTGTGAACTACGATTACACCATCAAGCCCACGCTGCTTCTACACGTCGGGATCGGTTTCCTCCACCAGTTCGAGCCCACTATTCCCAAGTCCTTTGACGAGAATTCGCTGGGTCTGCACGGCTATTTTGACGAGACTCTGTTTCCCAGCATATTCAACTTGGGCAGTCCGACGACTTCTCCCACCGGCGGTTGGGGTTGCGTCAACTCCGCGACCCCGTGCGGCGCCTCGGCCCTGTTTGCAAATGTTAACGGCGTGGGGGGCGCATTTAAGACGCGACTCTATGAAGAGAAATCCACAGCGAATGCCAGCCTGACCTGGGTGCGCGGAAACCATATTTTCAAATACGGCGGAGAAACCACCATTGAGGGATACCCGAACATCAGCAGTTGGCGCGCCAACGGCTTCTTCGTTTTCTCCAACGCCGAGACCTCAGACCCCTGGCAAAATGGCCAGTCGATGAACTTCACCAACGGCACCGGCTTCAATTACGCCAGCTTCATGTTGGGCCTCCCGGATCAGTTGCAGCTCAGCCCTCTGAATAGCACCAAGCTTGGCAATCACTCCATGGGCTTTTACGCGCAGGATAGCTGGAAAGTCACGCGGACGCTGACGCTCGATCTCGGCCTGCGTTACGATTTCCAAACCTATCTGAAAGAACAATACGGCCGCATGCAAGAGGTCTCCTGGAGCACGCCCAACCCGACGGTCGGAGGACTTCCGGGCAACGGTATCTATGAAGGCGACCAACCCGGGCAGTGCCACTGCTCCTTTTCCCACAATTACAAGTTCGCGTTCGGGCCGCGTGTCGGGGCAGCCTACCAGATCAATGAAAAGACGGTGCTGCGCGGCGGCGCTGGCGTGATGTACGGAGTAACGCAGACACCACAAGGCCTTTCCTACGGCGTTGCCGACTATTACACCTACAATGCCTTGGGCTACGGCATTACTCCCCTTCCCAATGGGCTTCAGGGTGGAAATCCGTCCCCGAATCTAAAGTTCCCCGACTTCAGCTCCGGCAAATACCCGGTAGCGGCCGGCGGCTTGCTGCCGCCGGGAAATCCGAACATTTACTACGCTCCCGAGGCTCGGCCTCCCCGCATTTTACAGTGGAGCTTCGGGATCCAGCGCGAACTCGCGAAAGACATCGTGGCGGAAGTCACCTACGTGGGCAATCGTGAGGTCTGGGGGGCGGCGCCCTTCCTCGATCAGATTTCCTCCAACAGTCTGACCCCTGCCATCCTCGCCGCGCACGGGCTCAGTCTTTCCAACCCGGCTGATCGTGCCTTGCTCACCAGTCCCATCAGTTCTCCAGCGGCCGCGGCCCGCGGCATCTTCCCGGCGTACGCCGGAATGCCGCCAAACGCAACGGTCGCCCAAAATCTCCGGCCGTCACCGCAGTTCCTTGCTCCTGGCGCGGTGGATCTTGGCCCGCCTATTGGCAAGACGTGGTATGACTCGCTGCAGGTGAAAGCCACTAAGCGGTTCTCGCACGGCCTGTCGATGCAGGGGTCCTTCGTTTGGTCCAAGGGGTTGGTTCTCGGCACGGGGGCGGAGGCCGGCAATATTACGACCCTCCAAGGTATCCCCATTTACAACGATATTTACAACTACGGGATCAACAAGCAGCTGAACCAACTGGTAAGACCCGAGGCCGCGATCATTTCCGGCACCTATGTCACTCCTAAGTTCGCCGCGAACCAAACGGCAATGAAAGCGGTTTCCCAAGTGGTGCGCGACTGGCAATTTGGGTGGGTGCTGCGTTACCAGAACGGGGCCCTCATCCAAACTCCCTACTCCAACAATCAGCTCAACCTGCAACTGGCGCGCGCCACCCCCACATTCTGGAACTACGTTCCTGGCCAGAATCCGCTGAACGTAGACCCGAACTGCGGATGCTTCAATCCGCAATCCACCATAGTCCTCAACAAAAATGCCTGGACGGATGCACCGGGCGGGACGTTCGGCGTATCCGCGCCGTTCTACAACAACTACCGCTGGCAGCGGCAGCCGGCAGAGTCGATGAGCTTTGGCCGGAACTTCCGCATCGGTAAAGAGGGCAGATACAATTTCTTTGTCCGAGCCGAGTTCCAGAACATCTTCAACCGGCACTTCCTCTCGATGCCTTTGACGGGGACGGCCAGTCCGGCGCTCAGCGCCAACCCGTCGACCCCAACCACAACCGCCCCGGGAGGAGTGTATACGGGCGGGTACGGCTATATCGCGACGGTTGGAGGAGCCGGCGCGGTTCCGCGTTCCGGCCAAGTCGTCGCGCGCTTCACGTTTTGAGTGGCACAGGCCATCGTTTTTTGGTGGCCTGTGAAGGTGCGCTCCGCCTCGTTCTATCATAAATAAAACAACGGCACCGGAGAGATCAATGAACAGAACCGCCCTAGCGCTATACGCCACCCTGCTGATAGCGAGCGCCGCACATGCGCAAGTGACGCTGAACTCAGTGCGCATCGGCGCGAAAGATACCGCGGCGGTGGCGAAATTCTATCAAGCTGCCTTCGGCATGCAGGAGGTCAATCGGATCGAAGCGCCCGGCGGCCCCGAACTCTTCGTCAACTTCGGTGCGACGACCGACGCGGCCAAGGCCAACAAGAGCGAGCCCATCGTGATCATGCATCGCGACTCCGACGACGGGAAGGACCCGATTGCGCACGTGATCCTCAATGTGAAGGATATGGCAGCGACAGTCGCCGCGATCAAGGCCGCCGGCGGCTCGATGGCCGGTGATCCGCGTCCATTCCGCAACACGGGCATGGTCATCGGCATCGCAATCGATCCGGCCGGCAACCGCATTGAGCTGATTCAGCGGCCGTAGGCAGGCCCACCGCGCGCCGGGATCACTCTTGGCCTCTCGTGCGCTCAGAAACCTACCCTCCCCGCGCAGGCTTGACAGCAATACCGCGTCGGGATACGTTACTTGGAAACATGTTCACCTCCATATCGCGATTCTCTCCTGTATTGTTGTTGCTCCTGACCGCCACAATGGGCGGCGCGCAGCCCGCGACCTCAAGCCCGGACGGACCTCAGACACTTGATGTGCAGGGCGGCAAGATTCGCGTGGTGACCGTCGCCGACGGACTGTTTCATCCCTGGAGCCTGGCGTTCGCCGACGCGCGCACGATTCTGGTGACCGAGCGGAACGGGCGCCTGCGCATCATCCGCGATGGCGCTCTCCTGCCCGAGCCGGCATGGACTTCGCCATCATCCAAGGGCGAAGGCGGAGATGCCTTGCACTTCGTAGCGATTCACCCGAAATTCGCCGGGAATCAGTTGGTGTACGTCTCGTATCCCAAGCGCGATGGGGAGCGGACCACGCTGGCCGTGGCGCGTGGGCGTCTGAGCGGTTCCAAGCTCACCGATGTTCAGGAGATTTTTGTCGCCGACGCCTGGGAGACCGGTGGCAATCTGGCGGGCAGAATCTTCTTCACGCCGGACGCGATCCTATATGTGACGGTCGGCGACCGGGACCGCCTGTGCTGTACGGGAACCGAGGACAACAGCCTCCGCATGAAGGCGCAGAAACTGGATAACGATACGGGAAAGACGCTGCGTCTGCGCGACGACGGAACGGTGCCTCCGGATAATCCGTTCGTCGGGCGTACCGGCGCCAAGGGCGAAATCTTCACCTATGGGCACCGCAATGGCTATGGTTTGGCCATGAACCCCGAAACCGGTGAGTTGTGGCAGGCCGAGATTGGTCCGATGGGCGGAGACGAAGTGAACATCCTACTGGCGGGGCACAACTATGGTTGGCCGCTCGTATCCACGGGGCGCAATTACACGGGCACCCTGGTTTCGGATCAGCCGTGGGCGCGGCCCGGTATGGACAATCCGCGGATTCACTGGGTGCCCTCCATCAGTCCATCGAGCATCATGTTTTATACAGGCGACAAGTTTCCCCTATGGAAAAACAATCTGTTCGTCGGCTCGCTCACGCAGCAGCAACTGGTACGTATCGCGTTCCACCAACCCTCTCAAGCCGAGAAGCGAGAGGGCTTGCTCATGCCGCTGCATGAGCGCATACGCGATGTCCAACAGGGTCCGGACGGCTACATCTACGTCGCCACGGAGCGCACGTTTCAAGGCAACATTGCCGACGGAAGCGTCTTAAGAATCGAGCCCGCAGGGCCATAGACTCTCTCGGTTTAGCCCGATGAGCAGCCGGTGCTGATTCGAATCACTTCGCCGGATAACCGATATTCTGGATGAACCGCTGGTAATTCGGATCTTTCCGGATCGCGTCCATCCACGGTTCCGATCGCAGCCAGATCTGACAATCGCACCGCTCCTTCTCTCCCTGGCGCAACCATTCCACTGCTTTGTCGTTGTTGCCCAGCGCCAAATGTACGCCCGCCACCTCGTAAGCGCACACGTAATGCGACCGCGCCTTTTTGTCGAGCAGATCCGCCAGTCTCTTCGCCTCCGCGGTATTGCCCGCCGCTGCCTGCGCCATCGCCAGGAACGTCGTCGTGGTCACGTGCTGTTCCAGACCGTAGGCCTTTTGCGCCGCTTGGACCGCCTCCTGGGCCTGGCCGTTCAGCATGTAGGCCATCCCCAGCCACGCATACCCGTAGGCAAAATTGGGATAGAGCGCAACCGCGCGCTGGCACTCGGCGATGGCGCGCTGGTATTGCCGCGCCACCACCAGGGTGTTCAGAAAATCGGAATAGATCGGGTAGGAAACCGGATCCAGTTTGTGCGCCAGCCCCGTCTCCGCAATCGCCTGGTCGTACATCGAGAGCGACATAAAATAGGCGCCGTACCAGTCGTGGGCATCCGCCGAATTGGGGTTCAGATCCAAAGCATGCCGGAGTTCCCGCTCCGCGCCGTCCCAGTCCCAATCGAAGCGCAGCATCACGGCGGCCATCGCGGTGTCCGCCTCCGCCAGCGTGTCGTTCGAAAGGTCGATGGCTTTTCGCGCATGCTCGCGCGCTTTGGGCATCACTTCCTTGGGGCTCTCGAAGTCGGGAGTGAGCCCGCCATAGGCCAGAGCCAGCGCTGCTTCCGCCGGCGCATAGGAAGGGTCGCGCGCCAGCGCCTGTCCCAAAAAGTCGATGCCTTTGCGAATCCCCGCCTCCGTACCCACATCCATCGCAGCCCGGCCCCTTAGGTACAGATCGAGCACGGCGGGATCCACGGGATGCCGAGCGGCGAGTTGGCCCCGTTCCTGAGGCGTCAGCGAGACCTTGATCTGATCGGCAATCGATCGGGCCACATCGGCCTGGAGATCCAGCACGTCGCGCACATCGCGATCGAAGCTCTGCGCCCACAGATCCTCTTCGTTGGCGCCCACGCGAATGAGGCGCGCCGAGATGCGGACGCGGTCGCCGGAGCGCTGGACCGTGCCCTCGACGACGGCGTCGACCCCCAGTTCCCTGGCGATGGTCGGAAGACCCTTGTGCGCATTCTTGTATTGCATGGCGGAGGTGCGGGAAATGACGCGCCATCCGTGAATTCTCATCATGGCTTCGATGAGCTGAGCGGTCATCCCGTCGGTGAAGTAGTCCTCGGCGCCTGCCGAAATTGTTTCCAGCGGCAGCACCGCGATGGAGCGGATCGGCGCCGCGCCGGAATGAGTCTTCCAAAAAATGCCGCCCGCGATTCCAGCCAGCGCCAGCGCGGCCGCCACCGGCCATACCCACCGGCCAATTCCTTTCGCGGGGAGCCGTGGCGCTTCCGTTGTCGCCGACTGCTGCTCGATTTGTTCCAAATCGTGCCGCATCTCCGCGATGGTCTGGTACCGCGAGCCGCGCTCTTTCTCCGTGGCTTTGGCGACAATGCGCTCTAACTCCGCGGGAACCGACGAAGCCAGCGTACCAACGGGCGGAAGCGGCTGGTGCAGAATCGCGTCGAACTGGGCCGCCAGCGTTTTCCCGCGAAAGGCGAGCACGCCAGTCAGCATTTCAAACAGCACCGCGCCGAACGAGAAAATGTCGCTGCGCGCGTCGAGCCGCTCGCCGCGCGCCTGCTCCGGAGACATGTAGGACACCGTTCCCACGGCCGTCCCTGCCTGCGTAAGCGCGGCAGGCCCGAGAGTGAGCGTCTCGTCTTGTGGATTCGCACGCGCGGACTCCGGGGTAAACTTGGCCACCCCGAAATCCATGATCTTCACCTGGCCCTCAGTGGTCAGGAAGAGATTCGCCGGCTTGATATCGCGATGCACGATCCCCTTCGCATGCGCGGCTTCCAGTCCGGCGGCAGCGCGGAGCGCGATCGCAACGGCGTCCGCGGGCGCTAAGGGATGGCCGCCAATCCGCTTCTGCAGCGTCTCGCCTTCGAGCAGTTCCATCGCGATATAGCGAATGCCATCTTGCTCCCCGACATCATGAATAGTGCAGATATTGGGGTGGTTGAGCGCCGCGATGGTGCGCGCCTCCTGTTCGAACCGATCACCGAAGCCGCCCAGGGCAGTCTTGATGGCCACGCGCCGGCCGAGCCGCGAGTCGTGCGCTTCGTAAACTTCCCCCATTCCTCCCGCGCCCAGTGCAGCGAGGATTTCATAAGGGCCGAGCTGGTAACCCGGGGACAGGGGCATAGAATCTGGTCAATTCTACCCCATACAAAGGTGGAGATCCCGGCTGGAGATACCGCGCATTCGCTCGGCATCCTACCGTCCCAACTTGTGCAGGACGTCCAGCGCTTCGGCGCGGACGTTCGCGTCGGAGCCGTTCGCGGCGATCGTCAACTGCTCGATGGCGCGCTGCGGGTCGCCTCTTCTGCCGAACGCCATCCCCAATTCAAAATGCGCGCGCGCGAGGGCGGGCTGCAAACGGACGGCGGTTTCGAGTTCCCGCAGCGCCGCATTCAGGTCGCCCTGATCGGACAGCAGCCGGCCGTAGTCGAGCCGGGCTTCCGCGAAATCTGGCTTGAGGCGGACCGCCTGCTCGAACTGGAACCGAGCCTCCGCGATCTCGCCGCGCGTCGCCAGCACCCGCGCCAGGTTCGCGCGCCATTCCGCAATGCCGGGCTGGATGCGCAGCGCCTCGCGGTACTGCTGCTCGGCCGCGGCCTGGTCGCCCAGACCCCACTCCACCGAACCCAGGTTGTTGTGCAGTTCCGGCAGTTCGGGATCGAGCGCGACCGCCTTTTCCAGATCGGTGCGCGCTTCCGCCCCCTTGTTCTGCTGCCACAGCACCCAGCCCAGCGTTCCCCACGCCGCCGGATTGTCGGGAGACACGCTGGCGGCGCGCCGCAATGTCGATTCCGCCTGCGGCAACTGCCCCGCTTCCATCTGCGCATTGCCGAGTTGGACCAGGCGGTACCCGGTAGGCTCGCGCCGCGCCGCTTCCTCGAAATACGGAATGGCCTGCGCCGGCTTCTGCGCCGCAGTGTAGCCTTGGCCGAGCTCCGCATAAAAACCCGCTTGCGCCGGATGGGTGCGCTCCAGCAGGCTCGCCAACTGCGGCAAACCTATCTCGAGATTGCGCCGGTTGCGCACCTGCGCCGCGGCCACGTACAGTGCATCGTCGGGCGTATCCGGCAGCGGGGCGGGATAGTAAGGCACCACCTCGCCGCGATACAGCGCGGCCGAAGATTGGACTACTTCCGGTTTGGACGCCACCAGATCGCCAGCCGGCTTGCGCCGTTGAATCCAATGATCGGTCATTACCACGTGCACCACGTCGTCGGTCCGTCGTTTGGGCATGTGGCATCCGGTGCAATCGGCGCCGCGGATATGCGGCGCGGCCGCCGGCTGGATCGCCGCCGCGTGGCAGTTTTCGCAAACGCCGTTATAATGCGCCGCGGCCGCCGGCCCGCGCGGGATATCGTGCGGGTCGTGGCACGTCGTGCAACGCAGCTTTCCCGCGCTCTTGAGAAAGCACTGCGATTCGCGCAGCCGGTACGCGCCGTGCGCAATCTCGAAGCGGTCGTTCATGCCGCCGGGCCGGTCAAACGCGATACTGAAGTCCCCAAGCGGCTGTCCGGGACGGAAAGAGAAAGGTCCCTGGTCAAAGCGGCGAATCGAGTGCGGCAGATCGAGGCTGGTGGTCTCCAGATGGCACTGCATGCACACTTCGAGCTCCCGCTCGGGCGCGAGCCGCTTCGGATTAACGATCGCCGCCCGGATCTGTTCCAGCGCGCCCCCGGCTTGGGCGAGACTCACGTGGCGCTGCCCGGGACCGTGGCATCGCTGGCAGTCGATCCCCTCGGGAAGAGGCGGGGCGAATGTCATCTCCGTGCTGCCTTCGTGTTCGAGCGCGCCGGGAATTTTCGGATACGCGTTGTGACAGAAGATGCACTCGTAGTGCACGGGGCGCACCGAACCCGGATAGTCGGGCTGATCGTAACCCGGGCTCATGTCCCAATACCCGCCCTTCTCCCCATACCAGCTCAGCGGAAGAACCTGCAGCGTGTTCTGGCTCGTGAGGTGAAGATATGTCCGCGCATGGTTTCCCGACCCGATCACGTAATCCACTTGCTTTTCGTCGACGTTGGTTTCCTTGCCGTCGAAGCCGGTCTGCCACCGGCGCTGATAGGTTTTGCTGTCACGCGCGATCATGGCGAAATCGCTGCTGGAGATTCTATGGTGGAACGTCTTTGCGAATGCAGGAATGTTTTCCACGCTGGCGCGGGCGAACGAGCGTCCCATGCCGGTCTTGCGGTAAGTGGCTGCGATTGCGGCATGGCAATCGGCGCAAACGCTTGCCTCGATGTACGCGTTAGGTGGCGCCGCCGCGGGCCGCACCTGCCGTTTCGTATGAATCCAGACGCCCGCTAAACCACCCGCAACGACTGCGGCCGTGATTCCCGCGCGAACTCGGGTAACCGCTGTCAATGGGCCGGTTCCGGTGGGGGCGCCTGCCGGTTCGGGGGCGGCGGCGGCGCCGGTTTCGGCAGCTCGCCTTTGCCGTCAAGCTCGAAAACGAACAGCATCGGCGGGTGCTCGACCGTGGCGTTATTGGGACCTTCGATGGTAGCCGCGCGCCCCAACCCGCCGGTGAACGCCACATACTGCTTGCCCCCCGCTTCATACGTAATGGGCGGGCCCATTCCGGTTCGTCCGACCTGCAGCTCGAAAAGTTTTTCGCCTTTGTCGGCGCTGTACGCCATGAAGTGCCCGTCATTCACCACCTGGAACACGAGGTTGCCTGCGGTGGTGACGGTTCCGCCGCCAATTCCGCCGCCGCCATCCGCCCGCCAGGCGAGCTTCTTGCTTACCGGGTCCCACGCCTGCAGGCCGCCGCGCACGCCGTCGGGTGCGATCGGGCCCATCGCAAAGCTCAGCTTGCGGAGTTCACCGGTCGGACGCACGTAGCCGGTCGATCCCGGCTTCAGCTCGGCCATCGCCTGGTACGGAAACGGCATGTACGAAGCGGAAATGTAGACCAGTCCCGTGTTGGGATTGTAGGACATGGGCGACCAGTTATGCGCGCCGCCGCCGGTCGGAAAAATCTCGACGCCTTCCAGATCGTAGTAGGCTTCCGGGTTCACCATCGGACGGCCGCGTTCGTCAAAACCCGTTGCCCAATTCACCTTAACGAATGGCGAAGCGGAGAGGAACTCGCCGGTCGCGCGGTCCAGCACGTAAAAGAAGCCATTCTTCGCCGCCTGCGTGATCACCTTGCGCGGACGCCCGTTGACGGTCAGGTTGAGCAGCATCAACTGCTGCACGCTATCGAAATCCCAGTTGTCATTGGGCACCGTCTGATAGTGCCACTTGAGCTGGCCGGTGGCGAGATCGACGGCGAGAATGGAGCACGTATACAGGTTGTCCACGTTTTGCGCGCCGCGGAATTTCTGGACCCACGGCTGCGCATTGCCGGTGCCCACGTAGACCAGGTTGGTCTCGGGATCATAGGCGATGCCGTCCCAAACGGCGCCTCCGCCGCCTTTGGTATAGAAATCGCCGCCCCAGGTTTTGGCCGCAGCGCGCATCGCATCATTTTCGTAGGGCTTGGATGGGTCGCCGGGCACGGTGTAAAAGCGCCACGCGCGGTGACCGGTGGCGGCATCATAGGCATCGAAGAAGCCGCGGGTAGTCCGGTCGCCGCCGGAAGCGCCGACGATCACTTTGCCGTTGGCGATCCGCGGCGCCATCGTGACGGTGTAGAAGTCCTGCGGGTAGGCCACCCGCGTCTCCCACACCGGCTTTCCGGTGAGCGCGTCGAGCGCAAACAACCGGCCGTCGATCGCCGGCGCGATGATCATACCTTTATAGAGTGCGAGGCCGCGGTTGACGATGCCGCAGCAGATCTTGGGCCGGACCGCGGCCTGATTCACTTCCGGGTCCCAGCGCCAGAGTTCCTTGCCGCTGCGCGCATCGAGCGCGTACACGACGCTCCAGTTCGTAATGCCGTATAGCGTGTTGTTCCAGACCAGCGGCGTTCCTTCCTGATTGCTGCCGCCCGCCCCCAGCACGTACGACCAGGCGAGACCGAGCCGGCTTACGTTGGACGTGTCGATCTGTGTGAGCGGACTATAGCGGGTCTCGTTCTGCGAGCGGCCATAACTCAGCCATGATCCCGGAAGCGGATCGGCGGGCGTCCCGGCTTTTTTGAGGATCTCATCATCGACAACCGGCGGCGGGGCCTGCTGCGCCGCGGCGATGGTCACGATGCCGAGCGCGAGAGCGAGGATTCGATTCATGGGCATTCTCCTGACCGTACTTGGATAGGATGCATCGGACGGGGCGCTGTTGTCCACTGCCTGCCGCTTGCTGCGCGCGCGGTTCCGTGACCGATATGAGCGGCCGGTGATATACTCGCGGCTTGTTTCGCTCCTTCGCATTGCTGGTGGCTGTTCCGCTCTGCGGGATGGGCGCGGACTACGCCGGAAGCCAGGCCTGCGCTGCGTGTCACCGCCAGATCTATCGCAGTTTTATGGAGACACCCATGGCGCACAGCAGCGGGCGCGTGGGAACCGCGGAGGCGAAGGAGCGTTTTGATGCCGTCGAATTTCGCGATTCTCGCGGCGCTTATTCGTATACCGTGGGCCGTGACAGATCCGCGTACTACTTCGAGTTTCGCCAGCGTGGCACAAACCAACCTGTCCAGGGGCGGCGGGCACTGGAGTTCTACGTGGGGAGCGGACACGCGGCGCGCAGCTATCTGACGAATGTCGACGGATTTTTGTATGAAGCGCCAGTCGCCTATTACAGTATCCCAGGCTCCTGGAATGCGGCGCCGGGCTACGCTTCGTACGCGTATCCGTACCTGACCCGGCCAGTTCTGCCGGGATGCCTGCAGTGTCATGCAAGCGGGATTCAGTGGATTTCGGGGACACAAAACGCATACTCCTCGCCGCCGTTCCGGGAAGGCGGCGTGGCCTGCGAACGCTGCCACGGGGCGGGCAGTGAACACATCGCCGCCGGCAAACCGATGATCAATCCAGCGAAGCTGGCGGCCCCCGAGCGAGACAGCATCTGCGAGCAATGCCACCTATCCGGAGACGTCCGACTTCCGAAGCCCGGCAAAGACGACCTGAGTTTCCAGCCCGGCGACCGGCTCGCCGACAGCGTGACCGTATTCGTGCGTTCCGGCTCGGCGGCGCGGATGAAGGTGACGAGCCATGTGGAAGACCTGGCGCAAAGCGCTTGCAAGAGAGCGAGCGGAGCGAAGTTATGGTGCGGCACGTGCCACGATCCGCACTCGATGCCGGCGGCCGCTACGAAGGCCGCGTATTTTCGGAACAAGTGCCTGACCTGCCATCCGGTTTCGGATTGCCGCGCTACGCCTACCGCGCGGCAGGCCGCTGGCGACAACTGCACAACCTGCCACATGCCGCGCAATCCGACGACCGACGTGGATCACGTCGTTTTTACCGATCATTCCATTCCGCGCCGGAGAGGGCCGGCAGCCGGCGGGCCCGCAGCCGACGCCACGCTGGCGCCATTCGCAGGCGGAGCACCGGGGGCGCGCGACCTGGGCCTGGCGTATGCGATCCTGGGCCAGCGCGAGCAGAACGCGGCGTACCTCGAGCGGGCGTTCGGTCTGCTGCGAGACGCGGCCGAGCGCGGTGAGGCCGACGCCCAGGCGATCGCATATCTCGCGGAGTTTTACCGCGACCGCAAGGATGATGTTCATGCGCTTCCGCTCTACGAGCAAGCCTGGCGCATGGACCGCACGCAAGCTGCGGTGGGTGCGGCGCTGGGGGCGTACCAGATGCAGAGCGGCCATTACGATGAAGCGATCCGGCTGTGGAACGAAACACTCGCGATCAATCCGGCGCTGGTTCTGGTGCGGGCCAACCTGGCCACCGCGCTGATGCGCACCGGCCATACCGATCAGGCTCAGGCAATGATGCGAAAGGCGCTCGAATTCAATCCGTCGTTTCGCGGCCCATAAGATCTTGCTTACTGGCTGCAGCCTTTTTTGGTTTCCTCGAATCCATCGAAGAGGCGGCCGGCATGGTCACCCGCGAGGGTTTCCATCCGGTGCGGCTGCCCCTCTTCGACCGTGTAGCGGGCGACTGTCCCTTTCGAACGCAGGAATTCGGCTTCCTTCTTCATTTCGGCGTGCCACATGTATGGATCGTTTTCGCCAACATACATAAAGACGCACATCTTCGAAATGGCCTGCAGACGGGCTGCGCTGGGCTCCCACATGTAACCGGGGAACGCGGTGACGGATAAGAAGTACTCGGGATGCAAGGCAGCGACGTGGAAGGCGGCGATTCCTCCATTGGATGGTCCGGCGATATGGAACTTGTTTCCCTGGATCTTGTAATCGGCCAGGATCATCTTGAGGAATTCGGGAAAAATGCGCGCTCCGCCCTCGAAAAACAGCTCGTCGTCAGGCGCGGCGGGAGCGACCACAATGTAGCCGCGCTTTTCGGCCTCGGGACGGAAGTTGCTACTGAGCACACGGTCGACGGTGCTCATGTTTTGCGGACCGCCGCCGAGGGCGAGAATCGCGGGATACGTCTTCGCGGGGTCGTAGCCGTTGGGGAGGACCACCTTGTAGTGGACCGTAGTACCGGCGACCTTCTTGGTTTTCTCCAGTAATTCCGCCTGGGCGAACTGGGCGGCGAACAGCACGGCCACAAGGGCTGCAACAAACTGCGGCATGCACCGGGAACTCTGTCGTTTCATCTCGGAACCTCCGGGTTTCGGGAACGGCTCCATCGATTGTATCCAAGACTGGCAGTGAACAGAGCGCTTCGCCCTCGCGCAAGCCGGAGGCATACGCTACTGCGGCGGGGGTTCCGGCTCGGCGTCCAACTGGCGGGTCAAGGCGCGGAATTTGGCCGCGGCGTAGGCGAGGAGGCCGCGGTGGGGATTGCGGCTTTCGAGCGGATTGAGGCCGCGAATGGATTTTGCGATATCGGAGGCGAGAGCGTCGAGGCGGACCCGGAGCTCGATCAGATCGGCGGAAGGCCGGCAGGCCACCGCGGGGGGCCGGACGCGATTGCGGAAAGACTGAATGGCGGCGCGAATGCGTCCGGCATTGGCCGGGATGAGCGCGAGTTTTTCGCCATCGATCTCAACGGTTTCGCCCTCGACGTGGGCAGCGATCTGCCTATAGGTGCGGGACGAGACGCGGGCGATTTCCGACAGACGGAAGTACGCGTCGCCAAATTCGGCGTGCTGCTGGATGAGGTGGTCGGCGTGCTGACGACTGATGCCGGCATAGTCCTTGCAGAATTCGTCCCAAGTGAGGCCGAGGCCGTCGAGTATTTTGGAATCGCGAACCTGGCGGAGGCATTGAGCGCGGGCCGCCGAGCAA
Organism: uncultured Solibacteraceae bacterium; assembly: GCA_964554945.1. Classification (GTDB taxonomy): domain Bacteria; phylum Acidobacteriota; class Terriglobia; order Bryobacterales; family Bryobacteraceae; genus PSRJ01. Next base: position 15,235 of record CAZKQQ010000090.1, read on the forward strand.
CTGCCGGTGACAACGGCGAAGGCCTGCTGGAGTCCGATCCAGGAGCCCAAGTCGACTTGTTTTTCCGTATTCATATGCGGTTTGGGAAACGATCGTTGCGAAATTTAGAGAAGATCTATTCCAACGAAAGGGGTTAGTGCGTATTGTCCGCTTGGTACGAAGGGGAGCGTAACGGTCCCAGTTGAAAGGCCTCCCCGCGGGGTAATCACGGCGTGGCATCGATCTTCTCTCACGACCTTATTATCTAGCGAGGGTACTCGCGGAGCCGGTTTCGGAAAGCGTGGTTTTCGCGGTAAGACGCTGGTTCTGCGAGGGATGGGGAAATTTCATTTCCGTGTCACTGAAAAAGGTCTCAATCAGCTTCGCGGCGCGAGAAAGGCCGCGTCCATGAGCTGATGCTGTTTCGCTTCCGCGCAGCGTTCTTCTTCAGTCGCCATCGGATTGGCCGCTCACTGTGAACGGGTTACTGGCGGCGGTCTGCGTTGGGGAGCAGGACGGCGCTACCGGTCGGCGGCATCGGCGGCGCGGGCTCCGGCCAGAATGCCCTGCATGCCGTAGTTTCCTTCGTGGCAGGCGTATTCGATCAGAGGGTCGTCCGTATGCCGCAGCGGGATCTCCACAGTCCACGGTCTGACCCATGTGTCCGGGTCGTCGAAGGTCACATTCCAGGTGACATAATCCGGAGCGGTGCGTTGGAAGCGCTCGACGACGTGAAGCTTTTCGCTGTTGTCCATGAGGGCTCCCGCCCGGTAGTTGGTGGTGTCCACAACCAGGGTGTCGCCTTCCCAATGGCCGCGCGAGTCGCCGTTCCAGAGCTTCACGCCGGCCGGTGGATGCGGGCTTCCGTCGAGCGGAATCATCCGCGCGTCATGAATGTTTTCCTGGAGGACGACCACGGTCTTAGGCGACTGGACGATCTGCATATAGCTGTTGTAGCCGGCTCCGATGCGAGGCGAACCGAACGTGATGCAGCGAACGCTGAGCCCGAGGTCTTCGGGACCATCGGGGCGCTTTCCGGGGCCTTGGCCGAAGGCGGTATCGTTTTCGACGTAGCTCGGACGCTTCGCCAGTTCCTGCGCTCGTGCCGTCAAAGCCGGGAGTTTGCCGTCTTTGGGATCGATGATGAGAGAGGTTCGGTTGGTCCAATCGCGGTCCACGGTCCACACAGAACTGTAATCGCCGACCTTACCGTCCGCGGTTACATATCCCTTCATCTTCCCTTGCGCATTGGCTAAAGCCGCGACGAAGACGGAGTCGCCGAAGGCAGCATCAGACTTACCGTCTTTAAAGAGGTCGTCGGCCGCTCTCTTAATCGCGGTCAATTCCTGTTCGGAGAGAAACTCTTTCCCTTCCAACGCCTTGGGACGTTGGATGGGGGTGGCGTTGTTGTTGGCCCAGACACCTTGTAAATCGGGCTGGCCGTCGGGGGTGCGCGGCGCCTTATAATTCGGCGCTCTGTAGTTAGCGGTCACCACACCCTCTGGCGTTTTGGGCTGCGCTACAGCGAGTCCGGACGCCAGCGGAAAAACAACTGCGAATGCAGCGGCGAAGCGGAGGTTCCTGGGATTCATGCAGGTTTCCTTTGCGGATACTTTACAGCAAGGAAGCGCCGGTGTCGAGGGGTGGCGTTGATCAGAGGTGGCGTTGATCAGAGGTGGCGTCGACGGTGTGGCGCGGCGCGGTCATAACCTAGAAGCCGGCTTTGGGAAGGAAGTCCGCCAGGAGCTGGTTGAACTCGTCGGGCTTCTCCATCATGACGAAGTGGCCGGTGGCGGGGACTTCGACCGTGGTTCCGTTGGGAAACATTTTCTTGAAATACGCGGGATCATTCGCGGCGGAGTGATCGGCATAGATGCCGAGAGCGGGAACTGAGAACGTCTCCTCTTTCCAATTGGGGGCGGCGAAGGTGGCGGCCATCGCCTGATAGGCGGTGGTTTCCGGGGCAGCCAGCATCATTTTTAAAATATGATCCTGCAGCGGGGCAGTTGCGGATTTTCCAAACATGCCGCGAATCATCGCCTCGCGGTTCTTCAAGGCGTCCGGCCCTTTCATGCGATCGGGGTTGGGAGCGTTGCCGCTTCCCGAGAGATGGAGGACGCCATCGACCGGAACCAGCGCGGCGACGTTCGTGGGGTAGAGGCGCGCATACTCGCGGATGACCGGAGTGCCCATGCTGTGACCAACGAGCACGATTTTTCCGGCCTTGGCTTCCAGGCGGACAGCTTCGATGGATCGGGCGAACAACTCCATAGTGAGGGGCGCGCCGGCGGGAGATCCGCTCTTTCCATGGCCGGGCAGGTCCAAAGTGATAACGCGGTAATTCTTCTCGAAGAAGGGCACCTGGGCGCGCCAGGAGGATTCGTCACAAGTCCAGCCATGAACGAAAACTATGGTTTTCAGCCCGCTCCCTCGCACGGTTGCGTGGATGGGGACGCCATCGACCGAGGCGGCGGAAGCCAGCAGAGAAAGAGAGAGCGCAAGGATGGGCAGGATGAGACGCATGGATTGCATTATATAGGCACGGCGCGGCAGATGCGGGACGGCACGTTCCGATCGGGTTGCGAATCCGGTTGCGGACCCAGCGGGCGCTACCATGGGGACAGAGGCGGGTCAGGAAATTTCGGACCGGCCCCGGCAGATTGTTGTGTCCCGAGCGCATATCAGTTCCCACCATCCCCTCAGGCAGTTGTTCACCGAGCTGGTTGCGAAGGAATTTCCCGGCGACGCCGAAGTGGCCGCGTACGTCGCGGGCTTGCTGCTCGATTTCGTGCACGCCGATCAGCTTTACCGGATCCGGAACGCGCGCGGCAAACGGCTGGAGGAAGTGGGCGAGATGCTGGTGGAATCGAACCCGATGCTGGACGCGCGATCGTTTGAGCGCGAGCGGCAGGTGCGCAAGCACATTGGCGACTATACGCTTTTCCTGACCGGCATGTTTCCGGAATACGTGGCGACGCTGCCGCGGCGCGGGCTGCGGCTCGATAGTCTGGTCGACTACGTGAAAGCGGGCAAGGAGTCGTATCGAATCGTGGCGGCGTTCGACCAGTTCGAATACCGGCAAATGGCTCCGCTGTTCCGGCGGCTGGCGGAAGAGTTCGAGTGGTGCGTATACGGGCTGAACCGGGTGAAGAGCGATCTGGAAGGGATGCGGGAGGAGCAGTATCGGGCGTGGAAGAACGGGCTGCTGCGGGGGTGAGGCGGCGCTCGAGGGCAGGGGCGCTGGCTCGCGAGTCGAAGACTTTACGATTACATTATGAAGCGAACGCAGATTTATCTGGATGATCAGCTGTGGGCTGCGCTCCATGCGCGTGCGCAGACCGAGAAGACTACCGTCTCCGAATTGGTCCGGCAGGCCGTCCAGGAACGGTATTTCGGCAACCTGGAGACGCGGAGGGCGGCCATGGAACGCTTCGTGGGAATCGGCCAGGCTTCCGCCGACGACCGCGACGCGCGCGAGGAATTCCGCAGCCTCCGGCGGGGCAACCGGCTGGGCCGGCTCGGTGAACGGTGACGATCCTCGTTGATTCGGACGCTCATCGAGGTCGCTCAGCCAGTCCGACAGTTTCGTTTTTCGATTGAGTGCCGGCGGGGCAGCACGGTTCCTGCCGTTCTAGTTCCTCACGAATTTCTGTTTGACGATGACCCGGAGCAACGTCCGCGAAGGTTGCGGGGCCCTACGGCAACGCAAACACGACCAGCCCTTGCGTCGGGCCGGGGGCCCCCCCGGAGGCGGCGACGATCGCTACGTATTGTTTGCCGTCCTTGCCGCGGTACGTCATCGGATTCGCGGTGGCGGTGTGGTCGAGTTTCGTCACCCAAAGTTCTTTTCCGGTTTTGGAGTCGAAGGCGCGAAAGCGGCTGTCCGAAGTGGAGCCGATGAATACCAAGCCGCCGGCGGTGGCGATGGCGCCCGCCGTGTTCTGAACGCCTGTATGCTGTTTTTCGGGCGGTAAGGATTCCGATATGCCGAGCGGGACTTGCCAGGCGAAGTTGCCGGTCCTGGCATCTACGGCGATCAAGCGGCCCCATGGCGGTTTGAAACAGGGGAGACTGCCTAATGAGCGTCCATTCGCGTCGCGCAGCTGGGCGGTGAAACCGCCTACACCGCGCGGACCGGTTCGGATGTACGGCTCCAAGCCTTCCGTATTGTCCGGCGTGTATTTTGGATTTTTCTCCATCCAACCCAGGGCCGGCGCGTCTTTGGTGTTGACGAAAATGTAGCCGAGCTTCGGGTCGATCGCGGCGCCGCCCCAATTGGCCCCGCCCGTGAAACCGGGGAACACGAGCGAGGGCTGCGACGGTTTGCCGTCCTCGTGATACAGAAATGGCGTGAACGGGCCGGCATTGTACAGGCCGCCCAGTTTTTCCCACTGCTCCCGGCAGGCCTGGGCGTGTTCCGGAGTGGTGTCGACGGCGGTCACGATGTCGTCCCTGGTGAAACTGACGCGCGAGATCGGGGGCGGCTTCAGAGGGAACGGCTGGGTGGGCGCGTACCATTCGCCGGGGACATCGCCGTGCGCCACCGGACGGTCCTCAACGCCGAACACCGGTTTCCCGGTGACGCGATCGAGGATGAACATATATCCGGATTTGCCAACCTGCACCAGGGCGGGAATCTTTTTGCCGTCCTTGACGATATCGATCAGGGTCGGGGCAGGCGGGAGATTGTAGTCCCACAGCTCGTGGCGGACGGTTTGGAAATACCACTTCAGTCTCCCAGTCTGCGCATCGACGGCCACCAGCGCATTGCCGAACAGGTTATCGCCGGGGCGGTCGCCTCCATAGAAATTCGCGCCCGGGCCGCTCACCGGAAGGTAGAGAATGCCACGCGCCTCGTCGACGGTGAGGGCGAAGGCCCAGACGTTGTTGCCGGTGCGGTTCTTCCAACTATCCGGCTTCAGCCACGTCTCGCTGCCGGGCTCGCCCGGCCGCGGGATGGTGTGAAACTCCCAGAGAGGTTTGCCGGTGCGGACGTCGTAGCCCTGGACATCGCCGAGCTGGCCGCCGGCCTGGTCGAGCTGGGGTCCGATGTGACGCTCGCCGGGACCATAGAAGTTGGTGCCGACGAGAAGCAGGTTCTTATAGATGGTAGGAGCGCCGTCATAGGGGACGGTAAGGCTGACTTCGCCTTCGCGGCCGAATCCGGGATCCACTTTGCCAGTCCTGGCATTCAAAGCCATCATCTTGCGGGCGGTAGTAAATATGATGCGCGGCGGATTGTCGCGATCGCCGGGCCAGTAGCTGATGCCCCGGAACGATGCCAGGCCGCCGGCCACCTCGTAGGTCCAGAGTTCCTCTCCGGTTTCCGGTTTGAGCGCCACCACGCGGTCGCCGGCCGGCAGGTACATCACGCCGTCCACCACGATGGGGGTCACCTCCTGGTACAGCTCGAAGGCGCTCTGTCCGTGAATCGGTTTTCCTGGACGGTTGAACGCGTAGAACCAGGCACGCGTCAATCGAGATACGTTGGCGGGATTGATTTGCGTGAGCGGGGAGTAGCGGGTGCCGGCGAGGTCGTGCAGGAACATCGGCCAGTCGCCGCCGGCTCGGGCTGGGGGCTTTTGCGCGATCAAGGCGGCGAGGAGAGTCAACGACAGGAGGGGAATTCCAAGACGGAGAAGTTTCATCAGGTCATTTGAAAAACGCGTCTGTCCTCGTTTTTAGAGGTTGAAGGAGGCGCCGACCGAGTATTCCTGCTGGATCAGCCGGCCGCTCTGGTTGGGGAAGTTGAAGGGCTTTCCCATGTTGTAGAAACGAACGTCGAAGCGGATGCCCCAGATGGAGGTCAGGCGGATTTTGAGGCCGCCGCCATAGTTGATTCCGTACTTGGTGACCTGATTGCCGTAATACACGGAAGTGCCGGGCGGGAAGAAACCGCTGAACTGCACGCCGCCGGCGGCGAAGGGGCGCACCCGCGTACCTTCGGGGGTCGCGTAGGCCAGAAAATCGTAAAAGCCCTGGTGAATGGGAACGCTGATTGTCTGCGACGGAGTGGTGGTTACTCCCGCAAGGCCGGTGGACGTGGTGATGGGCGGGATGTCGACGGAAGTGTGGTTATAGGAATAGCCAAACTCGTGCCCGAAGAAACGCCAGGAATTCAGCGCCATCCGGAAGGTCAGGCGAAAGCCGTCCTTCATCACGTATTGCGGGTCGGAGGGAACGCCGGTGGCGGTTCCCAATTTGGCGTCGCCGAAGCGCGATTGGCCGCCGCTGATGGCGGCCTCAAAACTTTGAGCAAAACCGAGGGATGAAAACAGGCATCCCGTCAACAAAGCGTACCGGAAGCGCATGAATCCAGTGTACACGCGGAGTCAGGCTACCCGATATTTGTCGCGGCATTGCGGAGAGCAGAAGTACACAAGCTGGCCATTGACGGTGCGGCTGACGCTGCCGCTGGTGGAGACGTAGGTGCCGCAGACCGGGTCCTTCTTCAGCTCTCCGCCGGTGGAAGGGGGCGGGGGCTGCGGGGCCTTGGCAGGGGAGGGGGAATAAGAACGAACGCCGGCGAAAATACTTCGGAAGATCGCTCTCAGGAAGAACAGAACCAGGAGCGGAAGGAGAAAGCGAATGACAAAGAAACGTATCATTTCAGTGGGACGGGAGCAGACTGCTCCCGTCCCGGATTTCGGAGCTTACTTCTTTCCCTTCTTCTCGGGAGCTTTCGGATTCTTGTACGACGTGTCGACGGTCGCGCCGAGAGTGCTGAGCATGGCTTTGGCGGAATCGGCAAAAGACCCGTCGGGTTTCAGCTGCAAATATTTCTGGAAGGCGTCCGCGGTTCCGGGCACGGGCGTGACTTTGCCATCGGCAGCGATGGTTGCCTTGGAAAGAAGATAAACACCGTATTGGTATTGCGCATCCGCGTAGTTCGGATCGGCTTCAATGGCTTTTTTGAAAGCCTCGCCGGCCGGTTCATTTTGCGCGGAGTTCACCAGGAGCGCGCCGAGGTTGTAGTAATAGCGGCCGGCGTTGGGTGGATCGAGCGTTGCAGCCTTGGTGAGTTCCGCCTGCGCTTCGGGGAACTTCTTGGCCTTGGCCAGCGAGAGCGCGAAATTGTTGTGATATCCCGGATCGTCGGGTTTCAGTTCAATCGCCTTGCCATAAGCCTCCAGCGCCTTGGCCATCTCGGCCTCGGATTCGGCGCCCTTCTTGGCTTCCGCATCGTTCACCTCGGCCTCAGCCAACTGCGCCCACACGACGTGCTGCTTGGGATCGAGTTCGCTGGCCTTGTTAAACGATTGAATCGCCTGATCCCACTGCTTGGCCTGCGCGGCGGCGATGCCGGCGTTGAACGCGTCGTTCAACTCCTTATTTTTCTTCATCGCCTCTTCGCGCTCTTTCAATGCTTTTTCCTGCTCGGCCTTCTGCGCGGCGGTCATGCCACGGGTGGCATCAGCAGCGGCGGCCTGAGCCTGCCCGGCAGCCTGGCCTTCGGTCGCGGCAGCCGCGGACTTTGCCAGATCGAAATCGATCGGCGGCATGTCGCTGGAACGCAGACGCACAGCCTTGACACCGTCGCGATCTTTGCCGGCGACTTCGAGTGTGATGTCATAGGTGCCGAGCGGCAGGCCGGCGTGCAGGTAGTGGCCTTTCTTGTCCGTCTTTACCTGGTAGTGGCCTTTAATATCAGTGCGATCGATCTTGACCAGCGCGCCCTGCAGCGGCTTCCCGCCTTCATCCTTTACGTTTCCTTCCAGCGAGGCGGTCTGCGCGATTGCAGAAACGGCGAGAATCATCATCCCAGCCGTCGTCAGAGTCAGGTTTCGTATCTTCATACAACCTCCAACATAGTGGTTTGTATTAAGACTCAGTATACCGCAATGAAGTGGGCGCTATTTCCGGGCTATTCGTCAAAAAGTCCGATCTGGTCCTTGGCGGGCAGCTTCGGCTTACGCTTTTTGAGCGGACTGCCGACCACGCCGAGGATTTGGGCCGATCGGAGCGCGACCCGAGGAATAAAGACTCGTTGCTGGTTGCTGTAGGGGTCGGGGGGAATGACGGTAAAGCCTTGCGGGTCGAGCGGGAGCAAATTGTTCGGCATCACACCTTCCATGATTTCGCCGTCGCGAAACTGGAAGGCGATCCATAAGCCTTCCATTTTGGGGCGGGTGTTGAAAACGAGGCGGGTGGTTTCGTCACCGGCATCAAAATCGCGGACGAACGAGACGGTTTTGATCTCCTGATAGGGAACCGTCGCGACGTTGCCGTCGGCGGAGAGCAATTCGACGCCAGTAGGTTGTTGGTAGGTCAGAGGGTTGACGTATCCTGCCAGGGCTTCCCGATCGAATCGCCGGATGACTGCTTTTTTGGTTGTGGAACCGGCCAAAAACCTACCTCAAGGTGGGGAACTATGTTTCAAACATTTCGGGTGTTATTGTATCATTGGCACGATGCCCGGAGACAGGACGAAGGAAACGGTTGGTTTGCGTCCCCAGATCCAGGCATTCCTGAATTTCTGCCGTGTGGAAAAAGGCCTTTCGGCTAATTCGCTTAGCGCCTACTTGTCTGATTTAGAGCGGCTTAATCAGTTCCTGGGCGAACGGCCGGCGGTACCCGATATTGAGCAGTTGCGCCATTATCTGGATTCCTTATACGAAAGCGGGCTGAGCAGCCGCTCGGTGGCGCGCCATGTGGCGACGCTACGCAACTTTTGCGGTTTTCTGGTGCGAGAGGGCGTGCTGGCCAGCGATCCATCCGAGCATCTGCGGACGCCGAAGCAGTGGCAAGCCATTCCTAAGTTCTTGAATCTGGAACAGATCGACAAATTGATTGGGGCTGCGGACGTGTCGCGGCCGACGGGCCTGCGTGACCGGGCAATGCTCGAATTGCTGTACGCGACCGGATTGCGCGTGTCGGAGCTATGCCGGGTGGGGGTGGGCGATCTCAATCTCGAGATGGGAGTTCTACGCACCACCGGCAAGGGGGAGAAGCAGCGGCTGGTTCCGGCCGGCAAGGAAGCCATCCAGGCGGTCCGGGCGTACCTGGAGAAGGGAAGGATGGCGCTGCTGAAGGGGCGCGCCAGCCGGTACCTGTTCGTAACGGCGCGCGGCGGGTGCCTGACCCGGCAGGCTTTTTGGAAATTATTGGGAGGATATGGCCGGAAGGCGGGAATTTTTCATGGGCTGACGCCGCACGTGCTGCGTCACAGCTTTGCCACCCATCTGCTGGAGGGTGGCGCCGACCTGCGCAGCGTGCAGGTCATGCTGGGCCATGCAGACATCTCGACGACGCAGATTTATACGCATGTGATGCGGTCGAGATTGCAGCGTGTAGTGGAGCAGCATCATCCCCGGGCTTGAGTGTCCTTGGCGATAGGTAGAAGTAAAACGGATCGAAAGCGCTTGCGATGAGCGACTACATTTATATGCTCGAAAGCCACTTGAGCACGGATCAAAACCGTGTGGTGGAAGAGGTCCAGGCGGCGGCCGGTCAGGCGAACGTGAACTTGTTCCTCACCGGCGGGGCGATGCGCGATATGCTCGCCGGATTCCGTATTCGCGATCTGGATTTTTCAGTGGAAGGCAACTCGCTTAGGTAGCGAAGGCGGTGAGCGATCAGGGCGCCGCGAAGA
>CAZKQQ010000091.1:0-10293 GCA_964554945.1 uncultured Solibacteraceae bacterium
GAAGCCGATTCCCAGCAAGCCGCCGCTTACCGAGATGAGGACGGATTCGGTGAGGAACTGACGAAGAATATCGAAGCGCCGCGCGCCGGTCGCGCGCCGGACGCCAATCTCTTTGGTCCGTTCCATGACGGTGGCGAGCACGATGTTCATGATCCCGATGCCGCCGACGAGCAACGATATCGCCGCAATGGCCACCATCACGTAGGTGAAGATGGTTTGCGTGCGCTGCTGCTGGGCCAGGAGAGCGGCGGGAATCGTCACTGTGAAATCCTGCGTGTTGTGGTGGGTCGAATTCAACACAGCGGTGACCACCTTGGCCACCTCGATGCTGTCCGCATTGGGCTTCAGCCGCAGTTCGATGCCATCGAGTTCGTCCCGCAAGTTCGCGCTCTGGTCCCAGAAGCGGTATTGCAACGCGTTCAGGGGAATGTAAACGATGTTGTTGATATCCTGCATGGCGCCGCCGCTCGACTGCGAACCCGCCATGATCTGTTCCTGTAAGACGCCCACCACCTCGAGCCAGTTGTCATTGACCTTAATGTATTTGCCGATCGCGGGATCATAGCCCAGCAGGTTGATCTTTGCGGCTTCGCCGAGCACACAGACCGTGGCGCTGCGATCGTCATCGGCTTGGTCGAAGAATTTTCCCTCGGCGAGGCGCAGGCTGTGAATGATTTGGTACGAGGGCCGCACGCCATACAATTCCGGGACGTCGCGTGAGGGTTTCGGCAGAACGCGCTGCGGATGAAGAGAGCGGCGGTCCGACAGGGTTTCGATGGATTCGACATTCGTGCGCAAGATGCGGACGTCGCGGGCGGAGAGTCCGGGTGAAGAGCGGCGCCGCTGTTGCAGTTCTTCCTGGCTTAACGCCTGGCGGGTATCGATCAGGATGTTACGCACGCCGAGCTGTTCGATGAAGCGCAGCGATTCCTCCCTGGCGCCAGAGCCGATCGCGAGCATGCCGATCACCGAGCCGACGCCGAAGACGATACCGAGCGCCGTCAGCAACGTGCGGGTCTTTTGCGCGCGCAGATTGGCGATGGCCTGGCCGAGATCGGAAAGCAGCATCACCGGGACACTGCCTTCATGACGCCACCGGGGGCGGCGCTCCGGGGCTTGTTGGATTGATCGGGATTGGAGAGCGCGACCAGGTCGCCACCCGCCAGGCCGGTGAGCACGGCTTGGCTTTCACTACGCCGCATCAGGGTTACGTCATGAGGCACGAAGCCCTGTGCCGTGCGCAGATACACAAAGGCGCGTCCATCGCTTTCAAACACCGCCTGCGAGGGGACCCACAATACTTCATCGAGCGATTCCACCGTAATCACCAGATTCGAGGTCATACCCGGACGCAACTGCGGGTCGGCTCGATCCAGGGCAATCCGGCATTCAAACAACCGGTTCCAGGGGGGACCGGTCGTGCCGCCGAGCGTCTTAATGTGGCCGGCGAACTCGCGTCCCGGCAAAGCCGCAACGCGCACATTCACCTTCTGGCCGGAATTCAAGTGTCCGCGGTCGATCTCGGGAATATTGGCGAGGACCTCCCAGTGGTCCAGATCCGGGATTTGAGCCACCACCTGGCCCGCTCGCGCGAAATCGCCAGTCTGAAAATTCGGGAGTTGCATGCCGTAATACATCAGGTTCTGATTGGTGTTCTGCTGGATGTTGACGTAACCCGGCGCTTTGGCCTTCAGAACCATAGTGTCGATGGTGTGCTGCGCCATGTCGACCATGACCTTGGCCTTGTTCTGGGCTGCCTTCTGAATGGCGATTCCAGCCGTAGCGGTCGCTTTGTTGTTGTTAGAATTCTGCTGGGCCTGCCGTAGATGGTTTCTGGCGGTTTGGAGCGTGATCTCGTTTTCGTGGGCGGCGATGGCGGCGAGCAGCGGGTTGCGGCGCACCTCCAATTCGGCCACTTTAACGTCACTCTCGGCGGACACCACGGCAAAGCGGGTCTCTTCTTCGGTGGCCGCGCTAGTGGCCTCGGCCTGAATCACTTGTTGTTCGGCCTCGGCGAGATCGGCCTGCGCTTCCCGCAAATTGAATTCCTGCTGGGTAGGATCGAATTCGACAACCGTGTCACCTGTGTTCACCAGTTCGCCTGGTGCGCGCAGAAACGTAATCGCCATATCGCCGCCGCCGCTCATCGGAACCACCATCATGTCGGAGTTTCCACCTTGCAGTTCGCCGCGAGCGGTTACCGTGATCGTCACCCGGCCCTTCTTAACTTGGGTGGTGGGAACCTCGCTGGCCGAACCGGCGCTGGCCGTCATACGGACCACGCGCAGCGAACCCCAGGCGAGGAGGGCCAGCACAACCGGCACGGCAAAGGAAGTCAGCAGGCGCCTCATTTCCTCTCCGCCTTTCCCGGATCAGCCAGCGCCACCATTGCTCCGGCAGGGACGCTGGTTACGGCAACTTCGTCCGGGTTCCGCGCCTGCACCTGCACCTCGACAGGCCTATAGACGCCCTGGCTGGAAAGATAGACTACGGGCTTTCCCGCGAGCGTAAACAGAGCCTTGGACGGAATGCTGATCGCGTTCGGAATACGGTTGATCACAATGTCCATGCCGCCATTCATCCCTGGGCGGAGGCGTTGGTCCGGATGCGGCAATCGGGCGTAGGCCCGAAAACTGCGCGTGGGCGGCATTTCGATTCCCAATTCAGCCATGGGCGAAATCTGGTCGAGCCTGGCGGGCAGATCGAGCTCCGGCAGCGCGTCTACGTGGATGCGAACTCGGTCGCCGGACCCAATGCGTCCGCGGTCGATCTCCTCTACCTTGGCATCCATGATCAAAGTGGAGAGGTCGGGCATTTCAGCCAGATTCATCCCGGCGAACACATTGTCGCCTTCGCGAAAAGGCCGCGTGTTGGGCCATTGGGTATTGTTGGGCTCGATGACCACAAAACCGGCGAGGGGCGCCGCGACCACCATCTGTGCCAAGCGCTTCTTTGTGATATCGACTTCCGCCTGGGCTGTTTGCAACTGGCGTGTCAGAGAGGCGATGCGGGATTTGCTGGCCGTGGCGTGCAGGGCCACGGTAGCTTCCTCTACCTTCAAAGCCTGCTCCGCCACCCCGAGATCGATGCGGTTTTCCTCTCCTTGAATCCGGCTGACAATCTCCGCTTTCGATGCTTCGAGGCGCGCCGTCTCCATTCTAGCTTTGGCATCGGCGAGGTCGCTCTGGTCCTGCTGCGCGGTTTCGCGTTCCTGGGCAACGGCCTGATCGAGGGTCGCTTGCGCCTGGCGCAAAGCAGCTTCCTTCTGGACCAACTGTTGTTGCGCGCTGCTGGAATCGAATTTGATGACCGGGTCTCCTTCATGCACGGCTTCGCCCGCCGGCGACAGCCAGGCAATACGGAGGTTCGGAACCACCGGCGCATAAAGTTGCGCGGACCGGCCGGCTTTCAGTTCGCCCCGGCATCGAACGATGACGAGGAACTCGCCCTTTCGCGCCTGCGCGACGGGCACAGAGGCTGCACCCGGTTGGGCTTGCCGCAACCGGTAGACACCTGCGGAGGCCGCGCCAATCACGAGCAAAGCGGCAAACCACGCCCATAAGCGCATCTGGCGCCAGCGGGCGATCATTTCACATCACCTGCCGGCGATTCAAGCACCACCGCGGCTGACAAATCCGGCATCAGCCGCGGGTCGGTTTTATCCAGCTTAAAAATCGCAGTGAATGTCTTAATGGGACTGCCCAGGTTGGAGGCGGCCACTGGACTGGCGAACTCGAAATGCGCGGGCAGCGCCAGATCGGGATAGGCGTCCAGATATACCCGGGCCATGCCGCCGGGGATCAACGCGGTGCCATCCGGCTCGCCGACCGCGCAGCGGACCCGCATCTCGGACGGGTCAAAAATGCTGACAAGCGGCTGGCCTCGAAAGAGCTGGTCGCCTTCCTGCGGATGCGTGATGGAGTTGTTCCGATACAGAATCTGCAACGCAACCATGCCGGCGAGCGGCGCCCGGACCTGCAATTGCGCGATATTGTTCTGCCATCGTTCCAGGGCAATCTTTTGCCGGTCGCGCTGCAACTCTAAAAGACGAAGAGCAGCGCCATCGGCCCGGTCGCGGGCTGAAATGGATTCTTTCAGGCTGGCGACATGCTTGCGCGCGATGTCCGCCTTCACCTCGTTCTCCAGGCGCGCGATTTCACTCAGAATCGGCCCCTTTTGCAACTCCAGCAAAGCCTTGTCGAGGGCAGCCTGGGCCTGCTTGAGCGCGGCCTCGCGGATCTCGGCATCGGCGCGGTTCTGGGCGGCTTTCTGCTCCACCTGATGCCCGAGGTCCTCATACTTTGCCTGGGCGTCGCGCGCATTGTCGAGTTGTTGGGTGGGGTCGAATTCCGCGATGGGATCGCCCGCCTTCACGCGCACCCCATTCGCGACGAGGCGCGTCAGTGTCTGCTGCCCGCCCGAACCGTAGATGGTGGGCACCACGATCTTGGTCGAACGAACGGCTTCCAGCGCGCCGGTCAGCCGGACTTCCCTCTTGGGCTGCACAGCTTGCGCGGGCGTGACGGATGCCGCCTCCGCCACCCGTGTACCCGAGCGATGCCCACAGGACGTCAGAAGAACTGCGCACACACCGACAGCGAGTTTGCGAGTCTTCCGCTTCATTCGGCCCAATCTTGCAGATTAGACGCCAGTCAGAGTGAATTGGTTGATATGAACTTATTAGAATCGCAACCTGTGAAGTGGCGGATACATGGTGACGGTGGCGTTCCAACGGCGTGCTGTACAAGGTTGTAGGACGGATAGGACCTCAAACCTCAAATAGAGTCGTTATACCCGGTGCAAACGGTGTCGAATTGTGGTACATATAGGTTTGTAGCATTGGGTGGTGTGACCGGGTACTTCGCACCACGGTTTCCCACACAATCCCTTCGGTATCCCACGATTACTGCCGTCGCTATGCCCGCTGGACGGCTGGCAAGGTCGTCGATGGGCTACGAGAGAGCTCGGGGGCTCTTAGCTGATTTAGCCGATTCGAAGACGAATTCTTTCGCCCTACAGATACTGGAGTATTCATCTCATGGACAGCGATCGCAAGTACCGGCAGCCGGGGTACATGGATTCGGACCGTGACGCGAGAGGGCCTCGCGAGGACCGTCCCAAACAACCAGGCCCGCGGCCGCCCATCGATATCACCGGGCCGCGTCTTCCCCGTCTGGTTCAGCACGTCGCGGCCTCGCGCTGTTTCAACTGCGCCACGACCTTGCCGGCCGGTACGGAATTCAGCGGGAACTGTCCCAAGTGCAACGCCGAACTGCATTGCTGCAAACAATGTTCGCATTTCGAGCCATCCACGCGATTCCAGTGCCTGAAGCCGATACCGGTGCGGATCCCGCTCAAGGATAAAGCCAACGAGTGCGCGTTGTTTACGCCGCGCGTAACGGTGGCCCGGGAAGGCACGACGAATGGACCCTCCGCGCCCCCGCCGGTGGCCGACAATGGTCCGGCGCCCCGCAATCCGGAAGACGCCCGCAGCGCGTTCGACCGGCTCTTCAAGAAGTTGTAAACCGGCAGTCTGTCGCCCGAAGAACACCGGCAAAGATCGCCGGCGCTACTCCTAGTGGTGGTGGCCTTTGTGCTCTTCCGGATGCACTGGAATCACGCAGCCGCTTTCCGAGATGAGGCACGACACGTGTTCGAACTGCACGGTGGTGTGGGCAATGTGAAAGCGTTCGGCTAGCATCGTGTTTAAGCGGCGTAGTATGGCGTCGCTGGCGGAAGGCGGCACATCTTCGATCTGAACATGGCAGCTCAAGGCGTGCGTGCTGGATCCCAGGCTCCAGATATGCAGGTCGTGCACGTCCAGGACGCCCTCGGTCGCCCGCATCGACCCAATCACATCTTGCAGGGCCAGACTGCGGGGCAGGCCTTCCAGCAGGATGTTGAGCGATTCGTGAATGATATCCCACGCCGTCCAGACAATCAGCACGCCGATCAGAATCGACAGCAGCGGATCAATCTGTACCCACCCGGTGTAGCCGATTACGATTGCGCCGGCGACAATCGCAAGCGAGCTCACCGCGTCGCCCAACATATGAATGAAGGCGCTGCGTACGTTCAGATCGTGGCGGCTGGCGGCGCGCAGAGCCCACATGATCCCGCCATTCAAAACGAGCCCCAAGGCCGCCACCGAGATCATGATGTCCTGATGGACGGGCCGCGGATCGCGCAGCCGGTCGATGCTTTCGTAGAAGATCCAGGCGGATAGCGCGACCAGAGTCAGCGCATTCACAAACGCGGAAAGCACTCCCGCGCGCTGATAGCCGTACGTTTTGATTTCGTTGGCCGGTCTCGACTGAATATAATTGGCCACCCACGCCAGGATTAAAGCGAGGGCGTCAGTGGAGTTGTGGCCGGCATCGGAAAGCAGGGCCAGGGAATGCGCGCGAAAACCGGCGAAGGCCTCGATCACAACGAAGATCAGGGTGGCAACCACCGACCAACGGAGGACGCGACCGGTAGCGCCATCGGAACTGTGCCCGTGCGAATGCACTCTCTTTCCAGTTTACCCGCGAGCGGGCCGGTGTGAAAATCGCGTAAATTTTCTTCCGCGGGGACTCATAACGCCTCGCCCTTCAGTATCATGCCAAATATGGCCCGAACGCTCGGTACGGCGGTTTTTCTTCTGGTTTCGGCTCTCCTGTTCGCCGCGCTGGCGTCGGCGCAGGCGCCGGTCTCCGCGCCCGGCTACGTTGGAAATGAGGTCTGCCGGGACTGCCACGCGGAGATCTGGCAAACGTTTTACAAAAATCCGCATTTCAAAAGCGTGGCTTCCGGCAAGGAGGCTCCCGAGCGCACCGGCTGCGAAGGATGTCATGGCGGCGGACGGGCGCACGTGGCCGCGGGCGGAGGCGCCGATACCATTCCGCGCGCTTTTTCCCTGTTGACGCCCAAACAGGCGATCGAAACCTGCCTGGCTTGCCACGGCCGCGATTTCGCCCGCGTCAACATCCGCCGCTCGGAGCACACGCTCAACGATGTTCCCTGCGTCAGTTGCCATTCCATTCACAATGCCGCCACCCCGAAGTACCTGCTGGCTAAGAAGCAAAGCGAGCTTTGCTACGGATGTCATTCCGGCGTGCGCGCGCAGTTCGAAATGCCTTCCAAGCACCGCGTGAACGAAGGATTCATGCAGTGTACCGACTGCCACAATCCTCATGGGGCGTTTGCGGCCACGTGGCGCATGTCCGACCGGCCGCGCATGGTCGAGCAGGCGCTCGGCAACGAAGAGCCCTGCTTGAAATGCCACGCGGACAAGCGCGGGCCGTTTGTGTACGAGCACCCACCGGTCCGCGTGGAAGGCTGCGAGACCTGCCACTTCCCGCACGGCTCCGTAAACACACGCCTGCTGCGGCGGCCCGTGGTGTTCACGCTCTGTCTGCAATGCCACAACGGCGTCGGGACCTTCGGAACCCGCAATAACGGCGAGACCCGGCTCTCTCGCAACCACAATCTGCTCGATCCGAAATACCAGAACTGCACCACGTGTCACGTCCGCGTGCACGGGTCTAACAGCGACCTGTTTTTCCTGAGGTGATGGCCATGCGAATACGACTCTTCTTGATTCTCGCGATGGCCGGCACGCTCGTAGCGCAGCAGCCGGTGGCTCCCACTGCTGAGCAACCGGGGCCGGCCGGCGGCCAGGACGCGGGCAACTACAACATAACCAATTCGTTCGAGACCGGCTACCGTTTCGCCGAAATCGGCGGCGACCTCGGTAAATACCGCAGCGACGTGAACTTTCGCAATGGGATCCGCCTGCTTGGCAGCAGCCTGACGGTCAATTCCAAGGACGGCCACGGCGGCCTGTTCGACGAAATCCTTCTGAATACGCAGGGACTCGGCAACGACCCTTACCAGTCCGCAAACCTGCGCGTCGAAAAGAATGGCCTGTACCGCTACGACATGCTGTGGCGGCTCGATGAATTCTACAATCCCGGCGTGGCGATCTCAGGCGGGCTACACCAGATGGACACGCGCCGCCGCCTGCAGGATCATGACCTCACGATCCTGCCGCAATCCAAAATCAAATTCCGCGCCGGATACAGCCGCAACACGCAAACGGGTCCGGCGCTGTCCAGCGTGCAGGAGTTCGACAGCACCGGCAATCAGTTCCCGGTGTTCATGAATGTACGGCGCGAGTGGAACGAATACCGGGTCGGCGCGGACGTAGAATTAGCCGGATTCAAGTTCACGCTGCTGCGGCGCTGGGATTTTTATAAGGATGATTCGCCGTATAACGGGGTTGCGCCTTACATCGTCGCCGGGTTGGGGCCGCCGACAATTTTGCAGCAATTCACGCGTTCCGAGCCCTACCACGGCTCCAATCCCGGCTGGCTCGGAAATCTCATAACGACTCACAAATACTGGGCGCTAAACGCCCGCATGACCTACACCGGGGGCCGCCGCGATTTCGCGCTGGATGAATCGTCTTTCGGACTGAACCTCAACGCCGCAGCCAGCCGGCAGATCCTGGTCAGCGGCAATGCCGATCGTCCCGTGGCCGCCGGAGACTTCAGTATCAGCCTGTTCCCCACCGACCGGCTCACAATCGTGAACAACACCGCCGTCCATAACAGCCGGACCGTGGGCGATTCCACTTACACGGAATTCGATAATGCGACAGGCCTGGGCACGAGCTTGAATTTCCGCTATCTCGGCGTGCGCACCGTCGCCAATGCTACCGACCTCAATTACCGGCTCACCAAATGGTTCGGCTTTTACGCCGGTTATCACTACTCCGACCGGCTGATCACCACCGTCGAAGGCTTCGCCTCGCCTCCCAATTCCGGAGTGCAGGATTTCTCGTACCTTCGCAATAACCACATGAATACGGGAACGCTCGGCGTGCGCCTTCAGCCCGTAAAGCCGCTCACCATCAATGTGGAAGGCGAAATCGGACGCGACAATCAGCCGTTCACTCCCATCAGCGAAGACAACTATCACACGATCGGCGGGCGGGTCCAGTACCGCACGCGCAAGCTGCAGCTCTCCGGGCAATACCGGCAGGTCTACAACGTGAACGCTCCGTTTTCGCTTTCCGAATACAGCTCGCACTCGCGGAATTACACCGCGAACGCCTCATGGTCTCCGAAGGACTGGTTCTCCCTGGACGCCAGTTATATGAAGCTGCACCTCGACACCGTGTCCGGCCTGGTCTTCTTCGCCGCGTTCCAATTGCAGCAGACTCCCACCATTTACCTCAGTAACGTTCATGCAGCGAACCTGGGAGCGCATTTCGGATTGATGAAGAGGGCGGATCTCTATGTCGGCTACAGCATCACACGGGACACCGGCGACGGCCGCAGCGCCGCCGCGCTTCAACCGGGGATTACCGATCCCGTCCAGGGGCTGCTGAGTTCCGTGCAAACGTTCCCCCTCAGCTTCCAATCACCCCTGGCGCGGCTGTCGATCCGCCTGTCGGAAAAGTTCCGGTGGAACGCCGGCTATCAGTTCTACAATTATCACGAGGATTTCGGACTTCTCGGCCATCTTCAGAATTATCACGCGAGCACCGGCTACACCAGCATCGCGTGGTCCTTCTGAATGTGACGCACGCGCGCGCGCCACACCAGCACCAGGGTTGCGCCAATCAGAATCAACGCCGTGCTCAGCCCTACCCAAATGCCCGGCGCGCCCCAGTGATACGGAAAACACAGCGTGTAGCTGATAGGCAGACCGATGGCCCAATATCCCGTCAGGTGCGCCAGCATGGGTGTGCGGGTATCGCCCATACCGCGCAGCGCACCCGTGGTCACCACCTGGAAACCATCGAATAACTGAAAGAGAGCCGCGATCTGGAGCAGCACCGCGCCAGAGGCGATCACTGCCGGATCGGCGCTGAACACGCGGATGATCGCTCGCGGGATCAGCGCCAGCGCCAGCCCCGCGCTGCCCATGAACAGCGCGCCCAGCGCCACTGCCGCCCAGCCCGAGACGGCGGCGCCGCCCGGGTCCTTGCGGCCGATTGCGTGCCCCACTCGCACCGCCGCCGCCGAGCTGATTCCCAGCGGCACCATGAACGTCGTCCCCACAACGCTCACCGCGATACTGTGCGCGGCCAGCGAGACTTCGTCGAGGCGCGCGGCGAATACGGTGACGATGCCGAAAATACCGCCTTCAATTCCGATCTGCAGTGCCGCCGGCAATCCTAGCGCCACCAGCCGCCGCACCCGCGCGAAATCCGGCCGCCACGAAATCCGCGCCAGCAGGTTGCCGGTGCCGCGTTCGTGCCAGATAACCGCGCCGATCAACACCGCAGCCATGTACACGCGG